>VTPN01000058.1 GCA_008638215.1 Pelagibacteraceae bacterium | reverse complement strand
TGAAATTGATGATGTTGTCCGATCATGGGGCCAATATATCCCATCTGAGCCATTAGCCATTGATTGGTTAAATCTTTATCTTGTCCCAAAAATTGCTCTGAAAAATTTGCTAAATAAATTAAGATTGCACCCGACTCAAAATAACTTTTTCCAGTTTGTAAATTTTTTAAAACCGGTATTTTGTTGAAAGGTGAGATTTGTTTAAAGTCTTCTTTAAACTGGTCTCCTTTTCCAATATCTATCAACGTGACTTTATAATCAGCATGAATTTCCTCGAGCATAATTGAAACTTTGCGGGCATTGGGGGTATCGTCAGCAAATAATTCAAACATTTAATTTAAATAATACTTGTCAGGTATTTATGGACAAAATACCCCAAAATTAAAAGGATAATGCCTAAACCATAAATCATCCAAAAATTCATATGGAGATTTTTGGCAAAAAAGAAGGGAACAAAAAACAAATAAGATACGGGAACTCCGATCAAAATACTTTTGGCAAAAATAACGGTGTTTTCAGTATTCTTATGTTCGAGATATGAAAATGCAATTGCAATAATACTGGCAATCGGCAAGGCAATGATGAACCCTGAAAGTTCAGGTTTTTTTCCAGATAGCCAACTTGCAAATGCAATCACTAGAGCTGCTAGTAAGACTTTTGATAAAAATACCATTACTCTACTTTAAACTGAACACTCTCAAATTAAAGAATTCTTTCTGGAACCAGAAAAGTTGTTGAGGCCCAAATACTGTGCCAGATAGGCTCTTTTTTTTCAGGGTCGCCTTTAATCGGGTAGATAATCACCGAGTCCACGAGATACTCTCTTCCCTCTTCTATCGTAAATTCTATATATCCTTTTTCATCTGTCTCGTAGTGCTCTATTTTTAGATCTCCTCTATTCTTTCTAGAAAAGATTGTTACTAATTGATTGGCCATGGGTTGTTTTTGATAAAATAAATTTGCGCTAATTATATTTGAGTTAAGATCATAAGGATTTTCATTTAAAACAAATTCAAATAGCAAACCAGTTTTTTTATCTTTTCCTTTCACGCCATTCAGTGCGATGAGAGATTTGGCATAGCGGCGATAACTTTCCATAAAATATTCTTCAGGATGCCCAGCTTGAAGATGTTCTTCGATGAGATGCTCATAACCCTTTTCTTTTACAAAATCTTTAAACTTTTGAAATTTTTTGTAATCCACCAATTTGTCTTTGGTTTCATGATAGATAATCATTAGGTCTGAGAATTGTGTTTTCATGTCAACAGCTGGGACATCACCAATAATTCCCTTAACATCAAACTTTTTATTTTTTGTCCCCGATAAGATTTGGAATGTTTCAAAATCATTCTCGTTATACATCAAAGCCATCCCATCAAAATTCTGACCCACTCGAAGATGGGCTTCTAGGTGGTCATCGCTTGGGTTGTATTGAGTTGGTTCAATCCAAAATTCATGAGCCTTTATTTGGCCAAATAAAAGAAAAAATAAAAAAAGAAAAAGAGTCAAAAATTTGTTAAAAGTAGGTCTCATGGGAAAATGCTGGTTTGTAATAATTTTCTTTTTTTCATTCTCTATAAATTCCCATGAAATCAAACCAGCCATAGTTGATCTTATCATTGCTGAGGGTCAAGCATCAATTGATTTTAAAATTAATGCCGAACAAGTCTTAGCTGGTGTGGATGCCTCCAAATATCAAGATACCAACGATGCCCCTCAGGCGGAACTGTATGATCAGTATCGAGAAAAAAGTGAGGAGGACTTAAAACAAGATATTCAACAAAATTGGAATTTATTTCAAGATCAAATTATTATTAATGGACTAAATATATCCTCGTCATTGAACCTAATTGATCTATCCACAGACAAAGATGTTAATCCGGAATACCCAAGGGATACAGATCTTAAAACTGAAATCTTTATGGATCAAAATGTGTTTACTATTCAATTTGCAAACGAACTCGGTCCTGTCGTTATTCGCCAATTTAAAGATATTAATAAAGAAAATATGATTTTTTCAACTTACCTACAACCTGGGGAAGTATCAGCGGATCTTTCAACCCAAAGCGAAACTACGATTTCTCAAACTGTCATTGAATATATAATACTAGGAATAGAGCATATTGTGCCTAAAGGGTTAGATCATATTCTCTTTATTTTTGGAGTATTCTTTTTTGCAATAAAATTAAAACCCCTTCTATGGCAAGTCACGATGTTTACCCTAGCTCATTCTTTAACTCTTGTGTTAGCTAGTTTAAAACTAGTCTTTATACCCGCCTCCATTATTGAACCTTTAATCGCTCTATCAATTGGATATGTTGCTTTTGAGAATATATTTCAAAGGCAGGGAAAGTTTCATTCTCGCTCCAATGCTATTCGGTATGCGGTTATTTTCTTTTTTGGTTTAATCCACGGATTAGGATTTGCCTTCGTCCTAGAGGATATAGGGCTTCCAACAGGTCAATTAATTTTAAGCCTGCTTTCCTTTAACCTTGGTGTGGAAATTGCTCAGATTGGATTGGTGGTTATTTCTTATATCGTGATGTTTTACCCTTCAAAACAATTATGGTATCGAAAAACTATTCAAATCCCTTGCTCATTTGGAATTGGATTAGTTGGAGTTTACTGGTTTTTTGAGCGGATCTTTTTTTAGTATTCTGTTTTAATACTTCCCAAGACCTCTAAACTTTTATCGGTAATTACCAGTTCGCCCGAGCTTGGGTAGTATCCAAGGAGTCCCCCGATAATCACATAGTGGGTTACAAAAATAAGATTACCCTCACCGTTATTCCAATCAGCAATCAATTCTTGTAACTCTTTCATTTGGCGTTGATGGTTTTCGCGGTACTTGCCTTGAAAAGTAGAATTCAGAGAGCTGAGTTCAAGGTAGTCACCAAAAGCATAAAAAGCTGTATCTTTACATCGACACCACTGAGAGGAATAGACCTGCTGAATTGGCACATTGTATTTAAAAAAATCTTTTCCCATCGAAATTGATTGGTCAATTCCTTGTTGATTTAAATTTCTCTGAGTGGTGCAGTCCTCGATAATAAAATGATCGGGGTCGCCCCCGCCTGGGGCATAAGCATGGCGAATAAAAACTATCTTTCCGCCCTCTTGTAATAAATTCCATGCAGACTCATTTGCATATACTGCTGGAAGAAAGAAAGAAAATATGAAAATTAATAAAAAAAAGAAAGGTCTCATTTTTGGGATTGGAATTTTTTTAATGCGGCTTGTTTAACGTCATTCCAATATCGGTCCGCTTCTTCGGCTGAGTATTTTCCATATAACTCCATCCAAAGCTCGGCGGTGATAACGGAGAGACGTTCATTTTTGGGTTGCCATTCGTTAAACGACCAAGGCTCCTCGGAAGGTCTGACATTTTGTTGGGAGAAATAGCTGGCCTGTTCTATTTCGCCCTTTACCTCTAGGTTAAGTTGCTGGGGAGTAAACTCCACATCTTCAAAAAATAAAATTCGATTGATATCTTCACCGTTTAACCCTTTGACCAGAGTACCGTGAACGCCGGCGTAGCTATCATGAAACACAATAACGGGAAAAGTTTCATTAAGCACTAAACGGAGTTCGCTTTTAGGGGCAAAAGCGGGCGTAAACTCTAAATAATTCGATTGGTGGCCAATGACTGTCTCTAAAATGGGAATAGAACGAAGGGTGCCGTAGAAAAAAAAATTTTTCATTCTTATAGAAATAATTCCGGTAGTGTTAGTTGTTGGACCCCCATGGATTGGAGAAGTATGCAAATTTGATTGGAAATTTCAACACTATTTGGAGTATCACTATGAAGGCAAATGGAATGAAAGGGCGTTGGGAGTTTTTTTCCGTTGCGACTTATGATGGCTTTTTCTACAATCATCTGTTGAACATGGTCTCTTGCCTGCTCTGGATTGGTAATCAGGGAGCCCTCCATAGATCTAGGAGTAAGCGTTCCGTCATCCTCATAAGTCCGATCGGCGAAGACCTCTAGGGCGGTGATCATCCCTGCCGCCGCACTGGCCTTGGCCAATTCACTCAACACCGGAGCTAGAATAATGAGTTGGGGGTGATGTTGTTTTACATAGGAAACGATGACCTGAGCTAAGTGGGGATCCTTGCAGGCCATATTATTTAACGCGCCATGAGGTTTGAGGTGGGTGATAGCAATTTGAGAGTCTTTGAGTTTGGATAAAATACGAAATTGCTCTTCAATTAAAGTATAAATGAGATCCTCATTCCATTCCATGGGAGTTCTTCCAAAATTTTCTTTGTCTAAAAAAGAAATGTGAGCTCCTATTGAGACATTACTGTGAAAACACGCTTGCGTTGCTTTTTGAACAACCTCTTCGAGGCCTCCGTGGTAAAGGCATCCGATATTTGCCGAGTTGATCTGAGAGATTAAAGGTAAATCCACTGATTGATAAAAAGATAAGTCTCGCTCTGCCAGATCAGAATTGAAATTTATTTTATTCACAGACATCAATATTACATTAAAATAAAAATGTGTTTTTCAAAGGAATAAATCATTACGGCAATCTGGGATTAATTCTTGATTTTGGATCGAACAGCTCGCAGCCAATCTCGCAGGAAGTCAATACTGTCTTCGCCCTCCTTCAAGGTCTAGATCTCTCTCAATTAAACATCATCCCCTCCTTTAATAAAATTGTGGTGTCATTTCAAAACAGCCAGGATCGCAACCAAGCACAAGCGGTAATCGAACATACCTTAGCCAAAGCAAACCTGACAAACTCTCAAAAAGACCGAAAAACATGGAATATTCCTGCTTGCTATGAGGATAGCTACGCTCTTGATCGGGAGCGTATTCAAGCAACTCACGGACTCACCAAAGA
>VTPN01000057.1 GCA_008638215.1 Pelagibacteraceae bacterium | reverse complement strand
CTCAAGGTGATTAAAAAGCATAGAACTTCTCATAAACGCATGGTCTTCACTTATTGCATTTGAAATTCTTAGAGAAACTTCCCCATTTGAAAGTTCATGTGCTTTATTAGATTGAAAGGAAAAAGTTACAATTTCATTGAAACCATTGGAAATCATAGTTTTTTTAATTTTTTTTATTACTGTGTATTTTTTATTAATTTGGGAGTCAGTAATTATTTTCTGCTCCTCAGAGGAAGTTATTGGGTAATTCGTTTTAATTTTATTATAGCCATAAATTCGAATTAATTCCTCAATAAGATCGATATTTTTTTTTATGTCATTTCTCCATAATGGGATTATAACATCGCATGTACCATCTTGGTTGTTTTGAATTTCAAAATAAAGGTTTTTTAGTATTTTAATTTGGTCTTTTTCAGATAGGTCTATTCCAATAACCTTTTTAAAAGAGTCAAATTTATAAGAGATTATAGTTTTTCTTATTTCTAAATTTCCAGCATGGACTTTTTTACTAAATGAACCACCACATAAATCATTGATAAGATTTGTGGCGTACTCTAGTCCTTCATTAACCATCTCCAAGTCAAGGCCTCGTTCAAAACGATATCTTGCATCTGAATTTATACCAAGCTTCCTTCCTGTTTTTGCAACCATAGAGGAATCAAATACTGCAACTTCTAAAAAAACATTTTTAGTTTCAAGAGTGCAGCCACTATCATTTCCACCGATTATTCCAGCAATTGCTAAAACATTTTTATCATCAGCAATAACAGTAGTGGTGTCATTTAATAAGTATTCTTTGTTATCTAAGGCTAATAAATTTTCCTTATCATGAGAAAGTCTCATATTTAATTTATTTCCAATTTTATCAGCATCAAATACATGTAGTGGTCTACCCAAATCCATGGTTATAAAATTAGTAATATCTACAAGAGCATTGATTGGTCTTAGACCAATACTCAATAATTTTTTTTGTAACCAGTCTGGTGAAATTGAATTTTTTATATCTTTGTAATATCGACTAACTACAAATGAGCAGCTATTTCCATCATCTTGAATGGACCAAGTAATAGGACTTTCAAATTCTTGATTATCAATTTTCTTTATAGTGAGAGGTTTGAGTTTACCAATCCCTTTGGCTGCCAAATCTCTGGCTATTCCTCTTACGCTGAGACAGTCACCACGATTAGGTGTAACTCCAATTTCAAAAATAGGATCTGTCAAATCTAATGCTGTTACTGCATCAGTTCCGTTAGGTAAGTCTTCTTTAATTTCAATAATACCCTCATGATCATCACTGAGTTTTAATTCTCTTTCAGATAAAAGCATGCCTTCTGAAACTTCACCTCGAATTTTACCTTTTTTTAGAGTTATATCTGTGCCAGGAATATACATTCCATCAGTTGCGAATATGCCTTTCATTCCTTTCTTGACATTTGGAGCTCCGCAAATTACTTGAAAAGTTTTTTCTCCATTATCAACAGTGCAAATATTTAATCGATCGGCATTTGGACGTTTTTTAAAATCAACTATTGTTGCGACAACGAATTGAGCATAAGAGCTGTAATCAGTTAAGCCCTCCAACTCCAAACCTATATTTGTAAGTGTATCGGCAATTTCCAATGGAGATAACTTGGTATCTAAATGATCGCATAACCATGAGTAGCTAAATTTCATTAATAATCTCCTAATCCAAAACCATTTTGGTTTATCCAATTAAGATTGGCATTAAAGAAGGCTCTAATATCAGTTAGACCATGTTTGAGCATGGTAATTCGATCAAGGCCCATGCCAAAAGCAAAACCTTGATAGTTAGAACTATTAATTTTACAATTTTCTAAAACGATTGGGTTGACCATTCCGCATCCTAATATCTCCAACCACTTATCCCCTTCTCCAATATGCAAAGTATTATTTTTAATATGGTAGGCTATGTCCATTTCAGCAGAGGGTTCGGTAAAAGGAAAATAGCTTGGTCTAAAGCGAACATTTAAATCTTGAACTTCAAAAAATTGCTTACAAAACTCAATCAAAGTTCCTTTTAAATCGCTCATATTTGCATTTTCATTTATGAATAATCCTTCAACTTGGTGAAACATTGGGGAGTGTGTTGCATCTGAGTCACAACGATAGGTTCTTCCAGGAGCTATAATTTTAATTGGAGGTTCCTGACTTAGCATTGTTCTTATTTGAACAGGACTAGTGTGCGTTCTTAAAACAAATGGTTTATTTTCTTCATCTTTGTCCTCTATGTAAAAAGTATCCTGCATTTCTCTTGCAGGATGATCTTGTGGAATATTTAAAGCAGAAAAATTATAAAAGTCGGTCTCTATGTCAGGACCCTCCGCAACCGCATATCCCATTGATCCAAAAATACTTATTACTTCGTCAAATGTTTTTGAAATTGGGTGAACTTTTGATTCTAAATTTGTTGGTGGAGGAAAGGTAATATCAATTGACTCATTAAGCAGTTTGGAATTAATTTCATTATTTTTAACTTCAAACAATTTTTCTTTAATAAGAGAATCGACATTATCTCTTAATAAGTTTATTTGAGCTCCTATTGTTTTCTTTTCCTCTATAGACAAATCCTTTAAAGACTTAAGAAGCTCAGTGATTTTTCCTTTTTTACCTAGATAGGATACTTTTAAGTTCTGTATATCCTCTTGCGAGTTTGCAAGGTCTATTTCTTTAGAAGCATCTTTTAGGACTTGATTAATGTCCATTATTTAATTTAGCTTGCTAAAGTTGATTTTGCTTTTTCGACTATTGATTTAAATTGTGCAGGTTCATGAAAAGCAATTTCCGATAGTATTTTTCTATTAATCTCAATATTTGCTTTTTTTAAACCGTCAATGAATTTTGCGTAAGTTAAACCGTGTTCACGAACACCCGCATTAATTCTTTGTATCCACAAGCCACGAAAATCTCTTTTTTTGTTTCTTCGATCACGATAAGCATACTGTAGAGCCTTATCCATACTTTGCGTAGCGACTCGATAAACATTTTTTCGACGTCCACGATGACCTTTAGTAAATTCAAAAACTTTTTTGTGTTTTGCTCTGGCTGTTACACCTCTTTTAACTCTTGGCATTTTTTGTTTCCCTCCTACCTATTTTCCATAAGGCATCATTGATTCAACTATAATTGATGCTGATTTTGATAAGACTCTAGTTCCCTTAGAGCTTCTGATAAATGAGTTAGTGCGCTTAGACATACCATGTCGTTTGCCTACATTACCCACAATGAGTTTTCCGGTAGAGGAAATTTTAAAGCGTTTCTTTACGCTACTTTTAGTTTTTAGCTTGGGCATTTGATCTCCTTAAGTAAGATAATTATTTTTTGCAGTCTTGAGGCATACCCTTCAGCCTCTTCAACCAATCAGGCCAGTTTTATAGCATTAATTCTATTTTGGCGCAACAACAAGGAAGGCTTGTCTTCCTTCAATTTTAGGCTCCATTTCTACCCTAATGAGTTCACCAAGATCGTCTCTTACTCTTTTAAGCATATTAATGCCTAAATTTGAATGTTCCATCTCTCTACCCTTAAAACGAAGACTAAATTTCACTCGATTTCCTTCTTTTAAAAATTTTTGAGCGTTTTTGATTTTTACTTGGTAATCATGTTCTCCCGTACCCGGTCTTATTTTTAATTCTTTTGTTTCGATTACTTTTTGTTTTTTCTTAGCTTCATTCTTCTTTTTTTGTTCTTGATATTTGAATTTACCATAATCAACTATTTTACATACTGGAGGTTTGTTATTTGGCGCTATCTCAACTAAGTCTAATCCTCGACCCTTAGCAATATCAATGGCTTCACTCTTGGTCATCACGCCTAATTGTTCGCCATCATCTAAAATAACCCTTACTTCACTCGCAGCAATAAAATTGTTTATTTTATGAAGATCTCTCTTACCACGAAAATTATTATTTTTAATGAAGGGTTTATTCAAAATGTTATAGGAAGCAAGGCAGAGAAAGAATTAGCAAGTAAATGAGCCTTGTAGAATATGTTTTAAAATCATTAGAGGATTATTAGCAAACACTGGCGAATTGTAAATACTAAATATTCAAAATGTATTCAATTTTCTTAATAACCTCATTGGGATTTATATCTTTAACACTTTTTGATTTAATTTTATGAACATTTCTTCCCAATGGATGGCAGGAAAATGAAATTTTATTATCATTTGCCAACCAAATTAAGTGCTGATTGGACAAACCTGCAATATGAGCCGGACCTGTATCGTTGGATATAATTAAACTTGATTTTAGACATAGGTCATAAAAATCATCAATTTTAGACTCATTAATCTTATTTTTAGCCATAGGACATATTTTAATGATTTCATTAATTACATCCTCATCGAGATTGGAGCCAGTGAGGTAGATGTCATAATTTTTATTAGCTAAATAATTAGCAATTTTTCCAAAATAAATACTTGGCCATTTTTTGTAGTCTCCAGTTTTAGAAGTACCAGGAATAAAAATTACATAGGGTTTTTCAATATCAATTTTATTATTTTTGATCATCCAATTTAAATTAGAAATTTGATAATTATCAATTCCTATTTTTTTTAGTTGTTCCTTATGGTTATCTGTAATGTGTTGGAGGCCTAATGGTTTCTGGTTATATGGATATGTTGAGAATTTTCTTGCTGATAAAATTTTTGTATCAGTAAAAATTTTTGAAAAAAAATTATAAAACTGTGTTCTTGAAGAGTTTTGTAAATCTATGATTAAGTTTATTTGATATTTTTGAATATACCTTATGAACTTTATGGTAGATTGAATGACAAAACCCCTATCATCTTCCAAGATAGTATCTACATCAGGCAAATTAAGTAAAATTTTTTTATAGTTAGATTGTGTTAGAAGAATTAATCTT
>VTPN01000021.1 GCA_008638215.1 Pelagibacteraceae bacterium | reverse complement strand
AAAGCAAGGCTTTTAAATAACGTAGTCATCTTATTTTATTTTGGATCATTCTGCTAGACGATATTCCAATAACCATTGGCAATAACATTAAATATAAGATAGAAAAGCTCATGGATAGTGTGTTTTTTTTGAATTTAGATTTTAAGTATATCCACGACACTTCAGTCTTAGCTGATTTATTCTTTGCTTGTACAATTATTATTACTTTAGTTGTTGCTCGATATTCAACATTAGCAAAACTCATTAGAGATACTCGCTTGATGAATGGGTATAGGGGTTAATATCCCTTACACACTTTTGGTCGGTCTGACTCATTAGTCATGTTATAAGGGCTATCAATATACGTTGTCATTCCATCAACAGAGACATAGGCCTGAAACCACAAAGAACCTTCAAAAGTAGCATCGGTGTAAGTGGCGTCTTGTAGGTTCGCCTCACAGACAACTGTATTATTATCAAACTGAGCCTTTGTTAAATCTACCCCAGAGAAATCAGGTCTTAATAGAATACTGTCTTTAAATATAACAGGTCCTGTAAACGTAGACTCGAAGAAAATAGGCCAATACATCTCCACATTATCAAAAGTTACATCGTCCAGCGATGATCCTTGAAAAAGGATCGTGGGTAAGTCTTGGCTATTTTGAAATGTCGTCGACTTAATGGTCGAGTTATTAAAAACCATTCCCCAGTCACGGTCATTGCCGTACTCAATGGTAATATTATCAAACACGACATTTACGATTTGTTTATTAGCAAAATATCCAGTTTCACTTCCGTCGCGACCTCCTTGAAAGGTTGTCTCAAAAAATTCCTGATCGGAGATTATATTTGAATTATCAGAGTCGTTGTTTGAAATATCTGTTGTATCATCGGAATTGGAATCATCGGCGGTAGGATTGCCCTGATCGTTAGATTCACAAGTAGGTAAGTTTGGCTTATCACAACTATCTCCTGCCGGACAACACTCGCTTGGATCCTCGACTGTGTTTTCTATTTCATCTGTTAATTTATAAGCAATATTATAGCTGCCCTGACATTCAATTTCTAATTCTGAATAACCACTCCAAGTATCTAAAACTTGCTGGTTGTCTACCGTTCCCCCTGTCGATTTCAAAGAAAAAGTATCAGTCCTTTTTGGTCCCAAATTATAAGGGTCTCCTTGACTGGTTAGTGTAATATCTAAACCATTTCCTTGGTCTCCCTGTGAGCAAACCTCTGCATTAAATGTGTCATAGTGATAGGAGGAAGCATCGGGATAAGGCAAATCAGAAGTGATATTTTGTCCGTTTGTACAACTTACAATGGTGTATCCCTCCCCTTCATAATAACTTTGCATTGCCTCAAGATCTTCAGGACAAAAGCCCGCATAGACAGGAGTGGTAGATAGATTCAAAATAAAAAAACTGATTAGGGTAATTCCTAAGATAGGCAGTCTATCAAAACGATAGGTAGAAAAATTTAGCATTAATAATCCTCACTTACATATTTGTGTATTTACTAGAAGGAAATTTTTTTAAGCAAAAAAAAAGAGGGGTATTTTAGTTCCTAATCTTCTAAGGCGTCCTCTTCTACGAAATAATTTTTAGAAAAGTTTCTAAAATATTAAATTAATTATTGAAATTTTGTACTCCTAATTCATCTTTTTATTGTTGCATTGTTAATCAAAAAAAGAAGACAGCCTCCTCAAGGCAAAGATCGATGCTTTAAAAAAACTGAATCTAATTATTTTATTCTTAACTTTCGGGGCAATCTTCCTCTTCGTCATTTATATACCATTTACCTTTATCGTTTTGACAAACTTGTGATTGCTTTTGATCATATGTTTTCACATATTCATTAAATTCTTTTACAAATGTTTCATTATCTTGATCTACGATAATTTGCTGTAAATTATTGCGACCGCCGCAAGCAGTGTTCCAATTGGACACCAATTTCCGACATTTACTATCAATAACACTAAGATCGTATACAGGCCTGTCTGGCTCGAACATGAAGTAAGCATTTAAAGTAGTGTCTGCATCTAAACCGCTATAGTTCTTAGCATTATATATAAAATTGACTCGATGATATTGGCTGTTTTGTTCATCATCATAATCGCTATCAAATTTATTAGGGTTTAATGCTGACCAAGATAGATAGGCATCTAAATTGGGATTAACTGTTTGGTATTCAGTGCTTAGGACATCATTACAATAATTGCTTAATACAAAGCCTTGTGACATATCCATATCATTTGGCATTCCATATGCTGCTCCATTGCTATAAGGTAGGGGTTTCCATTGGCCGGACTTAGTCTTATAGGAGCCTGAATAACAACTACCCGACCAGCCAGCTTTAGAGTTAGAAAACCAATAAGAACTCTTTGAATTCCAATATTCTCCACAATCACCCGTATTACCAAAGTATGCTTGATAATTTTGGAAGCCAGGTCCAACTGGAAAACTACATACCCCACCATTTTTGTTCTTCATATAAACCCCCATGGCAGTAGTGGTTGCGGTGTCTTTTTTAAAATACAAAGTAAAGGGGGTGCTGCTAGTTTCAGGATAGAGATCATAAAAGGCCTTGATGTCCTCAGAGCCTTTAGTATCCGTAATTGTTATTTGGTCTGCGTTTTGACTAAAAATAAAGACATAGGGACCATTGTAACTTGACTTAGATATTCTTTTTCCGCCACAATTGATACTTTCTTTTTGGTTTACGCTAAGTGAATTTGTTTTCTCAGTAGTATCTGATAATGTTTGAGAGCTCGAATCTTGGGTATTTATATCATAACTAATATTCGTATCAGTTTTAATATTAGTAGTACCAAACTGACTATTAGTCATCAGCTCAAAAGTTGCGCTCGTATTTGTATCAGTGGATTGTGCACTAGATATACTTTGGTATTGCTCCAGCTTGAGTATACTGGTTCCTGATATTGTAATACTGTCATTTTTTGTACAACCATAAAAGTTTACACTTGAGTCCGTCATCGGTACTGATTTTTCTTGGGTATCGGACAGTGTTGCGATTGTAGCTTTCCAATTTACAGTATTCATTTTAAAGCCATTAAAACCTTGAGTTGTGTCTAGGGTAAATCCACTCGGGGTTAATTGATTGATAGTGCCCTGATCGAGTAACTTTTGGTAAATACATTTATAGGGATCATATGGATTCTCTTCACAATAGTTTGCTTTTGCAGAATTCGTTGATACTAGCAGCGTGAATAGAGCTACCCCCAAGAAGAGCAGTCTTAAGAAATGTTGAGGCATAGTTTTAATATTTTCCTTTCAAGTTAATTAAGCAGCAAGGCGAGGCACTGAAGCGAATTCTTGGCTATCACTAACTGAAATTCAAATATACAAAAAAGACGACTTAAATTTAGTTAACTCTACCTTAAGGTATTTATTATTTTTAGCTAACTGAAAATAAGAGAAAACAGCTGTATTTAAACTTAATATTAAGATTGATAATTGAATTGCAGACTCAATAATTCACTCTTTCTCCTACAGAGTCATAACTTTCATCATATCAAACTCTCTTGATTGCCTAAATAGCTATGCATTCTAAATCATTAACAAATATAACAACATTATCGGGAATTGAGATTCAGCAGTAAAGGGAAATTTTATAGTGGCTTATAAATTGTCTAAAAAATAGTCAAAAACTCTAATAGGGTAAACCCGCCCGATTTAGTATCTCTTCAATTGGTGCAAAATTTTAATTAGTGGGCCTCTCCCCAATTTAAACCCCCACCAAAGTCTACTTTAATGGGGGTTTTGAAAGATTTGTATTTTCGATGTGATGTTTCCATCAAATTGTTGATTTGAGGAATTAGATCTTTTTCATCTTTATGGATTTCAAACAGAAGTTCGTCGTGTACTTGCGATGTCATTTTTGATTTGCATTTGTTTAGCTCTAAATACCTATGGATATCCAGCATTGCTATCTTGATTAAGTCGGATGCCGTTCCTTGAATAGGAGCATTGATGGCTTGTCTTTCCGCAAAAGACCGCAACATAAAGTTTTTCGCGTTAATATCTTTAATGTGAGATTTTCTACCAAACAGGTTTTCCACATAGCCTAATTTTTTGGCCTTATCGGTTGTAGCTTTCATAAAATCATTAATGTTGGGAAATTTTTGAAAATAGTTATCAATAAATAGCTTGGCTTCAGCGTTGCTGACACCCAATTGTTTGGCTAGACCGTACTGACTAATTCCATAGATAATTCCAAAGTTAATAATCTTCGCCATACGTCGGTCATTATCATTAATTGTCTTTTTATTAAATACCAACTGTCCGGTACTTTGATGAATGTCTTGATCTTCTTGAAATGCTTTTAACATATTAGGATCCTCGCAGGCTTCACAAAGCACACGCAGTTCAATTTGAGAATAGTCAAAACTGTATAGGTCATAGTCTTTTTCTGCAATAAAGGCAGTTCTGATTTTTTTTCCAATTTCAGTTCGAATGGGAATATTTTGAAGGTTGGGTTCAGACGAGCTGAGTCTGCCGGTAATAGTGGCGGCTATATTAAAAGTACTATGCACGCGATCATTGCTATCCGCATGCTCGGCGAGTGAAGAGGTATAGGTAGAGACCAGCTTGGAGTACTGGCGCCATTGTAAAATGTGAGAGGCAATTTCAACGCCTTCAGACTCTAATTGCTCGAGTACTTTGACATTCGTTTGAAAGTCCCCGGCTTTGGTTTTTTTAGTCACTTTTACATCGAGTTTTTTAAAGATCTCTGTTAATTGCTTTGGAGATGCAATATTAAATTCCTCCCCTGAAATTTTAAAAATTTTTTGTTCAATTTTTTCAATTTCTTGATGGAGATCTTTTTCGAGCTTGGATAAAAATTTTATGTCAATCTTGACTCCCTTGCTTTCTACTTCTTGAAGAACCAAACTAAGTTTTTTGTCAATATCGTAGTAAATCCAACTATCAGCGGCTTCTAAGATTTGGGGTTGCAGCACTTCATATAATTTATGGGTGGCATATGCATCATGGGCCGCATAATTAGTTGCAGATTGCAAGGGCACTTCCGAGAAATCTTTGTAATTTCTTTTTGATTCATTTTTGATGACATCTTTAAATTTTTCTTTTTCCTCGCCAAAATAATAGTAATACAAATCCTCTAAGTTATGTTTGGTTAGTCCGTTGTTGATAAAAAAAGACATTAACAAGGTGTCTTGAAAAGAAATGGTATTGACTTGGTGGCGTTTTAAAATCACGCTATCGTATTTGGCGTTATGAAAGATTTTTAAAATTGATGGATCTTCACAAAGGATATTGAGTTCTTTTAAAATTTTTGTTTGATCTTGGGAGGACAGTTCTTGTTCTGGAGATTTAAAGGGAATGTAATACGCTTGCTCTGCATTTGATAAAGAAATGCCAATAATTTGTGCTTGATTCACATCCAGGCTGTCCGTTTCAAGATCGATAGCGAGTGTTCTTTCAGATTGCAGGCTTTGGAGATAGGCGATGATCTCTGGGGTTTTGATTAAGGATTTAAATTCGATATTTTTTTTGGCCGCATGGGGTTTTGTTTCGTGAGCACTTGTACGAATGAGTGATTTAAATTCATACTTTTTAAAAAAATCATTAAGCTTTGGGGAGTCATCAAAGGCTTTTAATTCTTCTATTTGAATGGGCAGTTCGAGATCGTTTTTTAAGATGACTAATTGGTGGCTAATTTTAGCGGAATCTTCATGATCATGGATAAGGTTTTTGATACGAACATTAGCAATTTGATCTTTATTGGCTAAAAGTTCTTCAAACGAACCGAATTCGTTAATCAATTTAGCCGCTGTTTTGGGACCAATCCCGGGCACACCAGGAATATTATCTACACTATCTCCGATCAGAGCTTGTACGTCGGTGATTTTATCAGGGCCCACGCCAAACTTATCCCTGACTTTCGCTTCATCAATTTCCACATTTTTCATCGGGTCCATAATCCGGGTATTAGCGGAAAGCAATTGAAACAAGTCTTTATCTGAGCTAAAGACGGTTGTGGGAATTTGATTTTCTTCTCCGTATCGAACATAACTGGCAATAATATCATCCGCTTCAAAATCTTTTTTCTCAATGACATCTAAACCAAAGGCATCGATGGCTTCGCGAATAATTCCAAATTGAGGGATTAAATCTTCAGGCGCTTCACTGCGATTCGCTTTGTATTCAGCATAAAGAGTATTGCGAAACGTATTTTTGCCTGCATCCAGAATTATTAAAATTTTATCATTAGGATGTTCATCAATGAGACGTAACATCATGTTACAAAAACCATAAACGGCGTTGGTGGGAATGCCTTTGGAGTTATTCATCGGAGGCAACGCATAGTACGCTCGAAAGATATAGCCCGAACCGTCTACAAGAATTAATCGAGACTCAGACATTTAGTTAAGATAGCAGAGAATAAAGGGAGTTGCTATTCTTTAGGGGCGTGTTTGTTTAAAATTCGCTGGAGTGTTCTTCGATGCATTTTTAATCGTCGCGCCGTTTCCGAGACATTACGATTACACTGCGTAAATACTCTTTGGATATGTTCCCATCGAATACGATCGGCAGACATAGGATTTTCTGGCGGTGGTGGTAGAGAAGAGGCCGTGGACGACATTAATGATTTTTCAATATCATCAATGTTCGCAGGTTTGGTCAAATAATCATCCGCGCCTAATTTAACCGAAGATACCGCTGTTGCAATATTGCCGTAACTGGTGAGCATGACTGCACGACACTCGGGATTTTTTTCTTTGATGACTTTGATTACATCTAAGCCCGAACCATCTCCCAGACGTAAATCCACAATGGCATAATTAAAATGATGTTGTGTTAAAACCTCTAGGGCTTCTTTTTTATTGGCCGCAGCCGTCACAGCAAAGTCTTTGCGCTCAAAGGAGGTCGTTAGACGCTCTCGAAAAGGTTTATCGTCTTCGACAATAAATAAGGATTTTTCTTTTTCGATAGTTTGTTCTAAATCTGCCATGTTAATATTACTTCTGCTCCATTATTATTTTGTACTGAAATTTTCCCATTTAGATTTTCAATCATTTGCTTGGTTATGAATAGGCCAAGGCCCATGTTTACCCCTTTTTCGGGTCTGCTAGAATAGAATGGTTTTCCAAAATTTGCTATAAACTTTTTATCAAAACCGGGCCCATCATCTCGTATTTTGATGGAATATTCCTTCTCGGTTGACTCCGCAATTAATAAAATTTCTTTTTCCGCAAAACTAATCGCATTTTTAATAATATTATTCATGGCAATATTGAGCTCGGGTGTAATTTGAATATTAATCGATTTTGACTGTTCATCCGACCGGTAATCTAAATCAATGGATTGATAATTATTTGCAAATTGATCACACAAGGATTGAACGTAGGCATCTAAAGACATATTACTAATCTCTGAGGAAAGTTCTTTGGACTCTGGGTTTGTCGACAGCTCTTTTAAAATAGCTTTACAACGATCCAGTTCAATTTTTAAGGTCTGAATATCCTCGCCGTATTTTTTTTTGAGTTCCGTGTCCTGATCAAAATCTCCCACAATAAGATTAATCGTATTCAATGGAGTGCCTAACTCATGGACAGCCGCTGCCGCCAATCCCCCAACCTTCAGCAATTCTCTTTCATTTTGAAGTTGCTTGCTGGCAAGTTCATAGGCTGTCTGGGTGCTTTTGTAATTCATGGAAAAGTAATACAAATAAAAAACTAAAAAAATACTACTGATGAATAACGAAATCATAATCGCTAGACTGTAGTTAATATTAATCTGAGGGCGCACAGACAAAGGGAGGTCGATATAAAAATTAAAAATAAGAGCATAGCAAACCAGAGATAAGCTTAAGATAACTAAAACTCTTTCAATCGTCAGATAAGAGGCGGCAATTGCAATAGGCGCTAAAATAATAAAAATAAAAGGATTAGTGTAGCCCCCATTGAGTCCAATCAACAAAGAAATTTGCAAAATATCAAAACATAAAAAAAGAAAGATTTGTCGCTCAGTTAAAATCTTATCCCCGCGATTTAAAAGGTAGTACGCTAAGCCCACGCTAATCAAAAGTAACATTGCAACAGCCCAGGAGGCATAGGTCACAAATTCTGTAACCTCAAAATAATATTGGGTGACCCCGAGGGCAATACCTTGACCCACGAAGGCAATTAAACGGATTAGTAAAAAATCCGACGAGTTTACAAAAAGAAATTTATTTTTTTTATTATCCAACTTAGATGTCTAAGTTTGCTACTTTAATTGAATTATCCTGGATAAAGCTTTTTCGATCCGTAACATCATCACCCATCAACATGATTAATTGACGTTCCGCATGGACTTGGTCTACTAATTTGACTTGTAGAAGTTTTCGATTGGAGCGATCAAGAGTGGTTTCCCATAACTGTTCCGGGTTCATTTCACCTAAACCCTTATAACGACTAATTGATTGGCCCTTTTTACTCATCTCAAAGAGGGTATTGAAAAACTCTACTAACCCGTAACACGAAAAATTTTCCTTTGTTGATAGTTTCGATATTCCAAAATAGACATCGGTGGATTTAGCAAAACCCATCTTGTTATAGAGCTGTAAATTTTCTTGCGGGATAAACTCTCTTAAGTGGAGGAGCTTTTCTAGGGGAAGTTTAATGATTTTATTGTATCCCTCTTTTTCTTGTAAAAAAACAAGTTCATTGTTAATCATGCTTTGAAAAGTAAATTTAATATTTTCTGATTGATAAACTGCATTCAAATTTGAAAGAAATAATTTAAATGTCGACTTATCTACTTTGCCTGGAATAAAGTCCTCAAAAAATAATCCTGTGTTAATCACTTGATCAAAAAACTGAGATTCTAAATAAGTTAAATCTAAATTTTGATAAGCGGAATTTGCACGTGCGGCAAGATCAATGATTTCATTAAGCTCCTCTTCTTTGAGTTGAACTTTTTTCTTCTTATCGAAGATGTTAAACTCTAATTCATCTTTGTTATTTGTCAGTAGAAATTTCGTCAATTCTTTATCATCTAATAAGTAATTTTCAGCATTGCCTTTTTTGACTTTGTAAAGAGGAGGTTGGGCAATGTACAATCTTCCCTCAGTAATGATATCTCTCATAAACTGATAAAAAAAAGTTAATAGCAAAGTGCGAATATGACTTCCGTCAACATCCGCGTCAGTCATAATCACAATTTTGTGATAACGCATGGCGTCCGCATTAAAGTAATCTGATGTATTGTATTCTTTGTCTTTCGGGGGATTGCCGTACCCTCCGCCAATTGCAGTAATGAGTGCCGAGATTTCATTATTTTCTAAAATTTTATGGGGGTTGGCCTTAATCACATTTAAAATTTTACCACGCAAAGGAAGGATGGCTTGTGTAGCTCGATCCCGTCCTTGCTTGGCAGAGCCTCCCGCGGAATCTCCCTCAACGATAAATAATTCTGAATTAGCAGGATCTTTTTCCTGACAATCTGCTAATTTTCCAGGAAGCGAAGAAGACTCTAAAACGTTTTTTCTTCGAGTAAGTTCACGGGCTTTCCGTGCAGCCTCTCTTGCATTCGCAGCCTCTACAATTTTTGAGACAATTTTCTTAGCTTCTCCGGGCGTTTGTTCAAGCCAGGCGCTTATTTGCTCTGCTACAACTTTTTCAACAATCGGACGGACTTCAGAGGAGACTAATTTGTCTTTTGTTTGTGATGAAAATTTAGGATCAGGGACTTTTACAGAAAGTACACAAGTCATCCCCTCTCTGGCATCATCGCCTGATAAAGTGACACTTCCTTTTTTAGCAACCGCAACGCTATTAGAGTAACTAACTAAGGAGCGGGTTAGAGCTGAACGAAAACCTTGAAGATGCGTTCCGCCATCACCCTGAGGAATATTATTCGTGAAGCAAAGCATATTTTCTGAATATCCATCGTTCCACTGAAGGGCTCCTTCAACTTTAATGCCCCCACTCTCTCCTTCAAAAGCAATAATTTTATTTAAAGTAGATTTACGCGCATTGAGAAACTGAACATAAGAAGTCAAACCTCCTTGATAATAAAATTCAATCGGTTCTGCTTTGGCTAAGCGCATATCCGTAAGAGTGACACGTACATTAGAATTCAAGAAAGCAAGTTGGCGAACTCTATTTTCTAAGGTTTTTAAAACAAATGTCGTATCAGTAAATATTTTTTTTGAAGGCCAAAATTGAACCGTTGTTCCGGTGCGCTCCGTTTTTTTCATGGAGCCGATCTCTTTGAGGTTTTTAGAGGTAACGCCGTCCTTAAACTCCATATTATAAATTTTTCCTTCACGGCGAATTGTTAGGGATAATCTCTCCGATAATGCGTTCACAACAGAGACGCCCACTCCATGCAAGCCTCCTGATATTTTATAACTATTATCATCAAATTTTCCGCCAGCATGAAGCTGAGTCATAATCACTTCTGCAGCAGGGATTTTTTCTGATTTGTGCATATCCACAGGAATTCCCCGACCATTATCTGTAACGGTAACGGAGCCATCTTTATTAATGATGAGCTGAATGGAGTCACAATATCCTCCTAATGCCTCATCAATAGAGTTATCTAAAACTTCATATACCATATGATGAAGACCCGTACCATCATCGGTGTCTCCAATGTACATACCCGGGCGCTTCCGGACGGCTTCTAGTCCCTTTAAAACTTTAATCGACGATGCTGAATATTGTTCTGTCATTATATAATGTCTTTTATCTCTAAGTTACTGATCGCTCCTTGAAGAGCAAAGTTATCTGTGGTTGAGAAAAAAGTCTGAAATTTATTTTCTGCACAATATTGAATAACTTTTTCAATGTTTATCATATCAAAGTTATCGAAGATTTCATCTATTAAAAAAATTGTAATTTTTTGTTGGTTGAGAAATTTCGCACAATGAAGAAGAAAACTTAAGATCAACAGCTTCGATTGAGCAGAGGATAATTGTGATAGTCCTTTTTGATGATGAGTAATTTCAAAAATAGATTTTTGAGGATCATGATCAGAATGAAGTTTATGATCTTTTGGCCACTGATTCTCATCTGATAAATCTTGTTGAAATTTTTTTAAAAAGGACTCTTGATCGAGAAGGCCCAAACTAGGATTGATTTCAAAGGGAAAAAACTGATTATTTTCTTCTTCCAGAAAACGTTGAAAAGAGTTTAAAAATTTTCTTTTACTTGTAATGATCGATATTCCCAGCTCTATTAATTGTTTATCGATCGACTCCAACCAGGATTTTTCTTGGGTAGTTTGTAAGACTTTTTTCTTTTCCCGACGCAATTTTGTATATTTATTTAGTTGTTGAAACAATGAAGGTTCAAAATAACAAGCAATCCGATTAATCGTATTGCGCTGATATTGGGTATCCTTAATAAAAAAAACTTTATCCATTTCGGTGAACCAAAACAGTTGAAAGATTTTTAGCAATTGTTGTTGTTGAATTTTTTTATCATTGAGAAAGTATTGTTTGGTCCATCGCTCTTCTTGAAATTTTAATTCTATTTTTAAATGATTTGTTAAATCCTCATAGTCATAATGATAATTTATGACAACATCACTCGCTTGGTTATCTTGATTGCTAAAATTGGAAATAGTATCTTTTCGAAAACCGGTGCCAGGGCAAAGAAAACTAATGGCCTCTAATAAATTTGTCTTTCCAACTGCGTTTCTTCCTTTGAAAAGCGTGTGACTGCTGGTGAAAGTTTCTTGGCGTTGAGAGAAGTTTCGAAAGTTAGTAACGTGAATACCCTTGAGAGGTGGGGACACTATATTCTCATAGGCATCAAAATGTATAAACTCGTGGCATCTTTGGGATCTTTCACGATTACAGGAGATGATTGATTTAACAATTCTAAAATCATGGTTTCTCCTTCTATGACATCTTGTAAGTCTAGAATGTATTTGGAATTAAAAAGAATTTCTAAAGCTTCCGCCGCATAACTGGCCGCCACTTCTTCGTCACCTTTATTGCTATCAGTGCTGGTAGCCATAATTTTAATACTATTGTTTTCAAACTGTAATTTAACAGTTGGTGTTTTGTCTTGATTGACTGTCGATACACGGTCAATGGCATTGAAAAAAGGCTCTGCTTCCACTTGAAGGAGTTTATCATTCGAAACGGGAATGACTTTTTCATAATCAGGAAATGTTCCATCAATTAACTTGCTAATAATAATAAAATTATCAGCTTCGAGACTTACTTGAGTATCCGTGCAAATCATTTTCACTTTTCCCTCAAAATCTCCTAAGATGCGGTCTAACTGGAGAATGAATTTTCTCGGTAAAATGATACCCGAGATATTTACATTGTTTGATAAATCTAATTCAGTTTTAGCTAATCGATGTCCATCGGTAGCCACACAGCGAAGCGCTGTTTTGGAGCCATTGGAGACTGTATGAAAATAAATACCGTTAAGGTAGTATCTTGTCTCTTCAGCAGAAATAGCAAACTTTGTTTTATTAAATAATCTTTTCATTTGAGGAATAGTTAAGTCAAAAGAGTTGGTGGGATCTAAAGGGACAAATTTTGGAAACTCATCTGCAGATAGGGCATTTAATTCAAAAACTGAATTATCCGAATTGATAATTAGACGATTGCCTTCTAATTTAAGTTTTACAATAGAATTTTTTTTTGTTTTGCGAATAATGTCAGTCAAAATTCGGGAGTTAACAGTTGCCTCACCATTTTTTGTGGAGTCACAAGAGACAAACTCGCGAATAGAAATATCCATATCAGTAGAGCGGATTTCAATCTGATTGTTTTCACATTTTAAGTAAATGTTCGAGAGAATAGGTATTGTAGAGCGACTATCGACTATAGAACTGACATGGGTGAGAACCCTTAAAAAGGCCTCTCGGCTAACTCGGAAATCCATTTAGGAAGTTTGCAATATTCTTGTCAAAAGTTCAATATCTTCTGCAAGACTGGGATCATTGACCATAATCTCTTCAATGGTTTTGATTGCATGAATCACGGTGGTATGGTCTCTTCCACCAAATTTTCTTCCAATTTCAGGCAGTGAGCGGGTGGTTATGGACTTTGCAAGATACATGGCGACTTGGCGAGGTCTTGCGACTGATCGAGATCGACGAGGCGAATGCATATCGGAAAGTTTGATATTGTAATGCTCGACTACTTTTTTTTGAATTTCATCAATAGTAATCTTGCGAGAGTTAGTTCGCAGCAAATCTTTTAATACGTCTTTTACAAGATCTACCGTAATTTCTGAGTCTTGCAGAGAAGCATGAACCGCTAAGCGATTCAGGGCCCCTTCCATTTCACGAACATTGTTCGTTATCTTGTTAGCAAGGAATTCTAAAACGTCTCCTGTAAGCTTTATATTTTTTTGTTCTGCTTTGGCTTCAATAATTCCATATCTAAGCTCATAAGTTAAGGGGTGAATGTCTGCCACTAAGCCCCAACCCAAACGTGATTTTAATCTATCTTCTAACCCCTCTAAATCCGCAGGAGATTTATCAGCAGAGATAATAATCTGACGTTTTTTATCAACTAAAGTGTTGAAAGTATGAAAGAATTCTTCTTGGGTGTTGTCTTTACCAATAATGAACTGCACATCATCGATCATCAAGACATCGACTGAGCGAAATTGTTCTTTGAAACTCATAATATTTTTAAAACGAAGTGCTTTAATAAATTGGTACATAAATTTTTCTGCAGTGAGATAGACAACATTTTTTTTAGGATTTCTTTTTTTAATATTCCAAGCCACCGCATGCATTAAGTGCGTCTTCCCTAAACCAACCCCACCGTACAAAAATAAAGGATTAAAACTGACGACTTCTGATTGCGCAACTCGCTGTGCTGCTGCGTAGGCAAGTTCATTTGGTTTGCCCACAATAAAGTTGTCAAAGGTAAATTGAGGATCAAGAGGTGCAGAGATATCATCATAGTAATGATCATCTTCATCTTCTTTATCTTGATGGGTTACTTCCGTACCTGGAATTATACGATCATTATTTTCTTTCACTAAAATCGATAACTTATCAATTGTGATTCCTTGATCTTGGTAAACTCGCTTAATGACAGATGCATAATTTTTGATAATCCAATCTCTTAAAAAACGAGTGGGAACAGAAAGTGTTAAAGAAGTATCAAGCAGAGTTTCGAAGTGAATAGGTTTAATCCAATTTTGGTAGGTGTCTTTATCGAGAGATTTTTTTAATTCAGATGTGATGAAGTTCCAAGAAACATCTAACTCTTGATCAATATCGTCTTTCACTGTTATGTAACCTCTCCTCTTAAAGGTTGTGCATTAAAGCATAGAAAGAGGGAATAAAAAAATAAAAAAATTATTTTTTTATAAAAAAAATTTCTTGAAAAAAAAAATTATTTTGAAATTGCTGAGATGTCTTTTTGTAACTTTGAAATGGTTCTTGACGCTTTGTTTAAATGCATAATCTTTTTTTGAGTAGACTTATGTAAAACAGACATCACCTGCTTAAGTTTTGCCATTGATTCTTCTACTTTTTTATCTTTGATAAGTTTGTCAATCGCTTTAAGCTGTGTTGCCACGTTTGATTTAACGCTCTTATTTACAGTTCTTCGTCTTTCTGATTGACGTAATCTTTTCTTGGCAGATTTATGTTGTGGCATGTATTTTTTTTACTAACAGGTTATTCTTTTAATTGCGTTAGTAACTTATATAGACTTTTTTTATTTTTGTAAAGTCGGAGAAAAAAAAGTTGAGCGTCCATTTTGAACAATTTTTTTGACTGGGTAACGCTTTTTGTTCATTACGATTTCTGACCTTTGATAAACTTGAAACATATTTTGAAAACTGCCCAGTGTTCCATCAGGTGATTTATAATCATTAATCGATGATCCTCCGTTCTTTAAAGATAGTTCTAAAACATGACGGCACGAGGAGATTAATTGCTTTACCTCGTTTTTAGTCAAAGTATTGGACTTGCGCTCGGGATGAAGCCGGCTATCAAACAAAGCTTCGTTTGCATAAATATTACCAATGCCCACAAAGACTCTTTGATCTAAGAGTATTTGTTTTAAAGAGACGTTTTTATTTTGAAAAGTTTTATAAACCTCTTCAAAGTTAATGGGATCGGTCAATAAATCAATACCGTAGTGCTGAAAAAAATTCTTTAGCTCAAGGTTATCATCTAACATAAAAAACATTCCAAAGCGCCGTGGATCATTAAAGACGACATAAAATTGAGAGAATTCCATTAACACATGATCGTGCTTTTCCGGATAATAATTTTTTTTAGCAAAAAATTTTAGTCTTCCACTCATACCTAAATGAATAACTAAATATCTAAGAGGTTTGAGAGTAAGAATAATATATTTAGCAATACGATGAACCGTTTGAATCTGACTCCCTTCAATTAGAGAAAAATTTTTGGGATGTAAGTTTTTGCGTAATTTTTTTTTAGATGATTGAATAGATATAATTTTTTTTCCATTAACTTTTGAAAATAAATATCTTATTGTAGTTTCAACTTCAGGTAGCTCGGGCATGAATAAAAATAATTCAAATAATTATAATATAACAGACATTTTTGAAACTGTTTCTCATGCAAAATATGACTTAATGAATGATGTCATGAGCCTTGGCATCCATCGACTGTGGAAAAAGTACTATGCCGATTTATTAATTTCCAAATATAAAACTTCGGAGAAAATTTTAGATATTGCGAGTGGGACAGGCGATATTTTTCAGTTGCTTCCTTTTAAGAAAAATTTATATGCCATCGATCCTATTGAGCAGATGCACCGTGTTTCCCAAGAAAAAAATGCCGATAAAAATATTCAATATCAAGTTGGATATGTGGAAAAACTGCCCTACAAAAATAATTTTTTTCAAATTATTTCTTGTACTTATGGTGTTCGAAATTATGAAAATCGATTACAAGGGTTTCAAGAGATTTTTCGATGTTTAAAACAAAAGGGATATTTCTTATTTATGGAGTTTGGCTTACCAAAAGCGAACCTGATAAAAAAACCTTTTCAAGCGTATCTTGATTATTTTTTACCTTTTAGTGGCAGCATTATTGCCAAAGATCGCCATAGTTATAAATATCTCGCAGAGAGCATCAAAGCCTTTCCTTCCCCAGCTAAAATTCAAAATGAATTGGAAAATATAGGCTTTACACATATTGAAACTATTGATTTCCTTTCAGGTGCGAACAGCATATATATAGTGCAGAAAAAATGAAAATTTTACTAATCATCTCGAGTAGCGTGGGTTGTTACAAAGCGCTGGATCTTGTTCGCGAATTTCAAAAGCAGGATATCAAATATGAAATAATAGCAACCAAGAATACCTTTGAGTTTATTTCACCTTTATTACTAGAGTCGATTAGTCGTCAAAAAGTTTATAGCGAGCTTTTTGATCTCGATATGGAAAAAAATATTGGCCATATTCAATTAGCTAGAGACAATACGCATATTATTGCCTATCCAGCTACAGCAAATCTTATTTCTAAATTCGCTCAAGGTTTATGTGATGATCTGGCCTTAACTTGCATGATTGCAGCCAATAAACCTGTTTATATTGCCCCTGCTATGAATAAAGAAATGTGGGCAAATTCTCTTATTCAAAAAAATGTTCAACTTTTAAAAGATCATGGTCATCATTTTATTGGCCCTGATGATGGCTCGCTTGCATGTGGAGAATATGGCAGTGGTCGTTTAGTTGATCCAAGTGAAATTCTAAAACAATTAAATTAATTGAAAACTGCTCTGATTACTGTTGGGTCTACTCGCGAATATATAGATCCTGTCAGGTATATTACTAATGAGTCCTCTGGCCAACAGGGAATGGCCTTAATCCGAAGTCTAATCAAAAATAACTTTAAAGTTATTTGTCTTCATGGCTATCTGCAAGTAAAGCCTCTAATTTCAAAAAATATTTCTTATATTTTTACCCCGGATGCCGAAAGCATGTTGAAGGCAGCTAAAAAGAATAAAAAAGTTGATCTGGCCATCTTTAATGCAGCAGTAGCTGACTATCGTGTTGAAAATTATCAAAAGCAAAAAATTAAAAGGAATAAAAATCTCACTTTAAAGTTAAAGAACAACCCGGATATTTTAAAAACCATTAGCAATATTTCTGCCGGTCCCCTTATAACTGTCGGTTTTGCCTATGAAACGAATGATGTCAAAGCGAATGCTTTGAAAAAATTAAAAAAAAAGAATTGTGATTTTCTTGTTTTAAATTATCCCATTTCCCAAAATATTATTTTTAATAATAAGTACACCAATGGCGGGATCTTTAATAAAGACGGTCGTTATTATTCAATAGGGAATGTGACCAAGACCTCCTTTGCTAATCAAGTCCTACGTCATATATTAAAAGCTAAAAATGAATAATTTGATTGAAATGAAAGTTAGAGTTGCCCATGACTCTATTGATCTGCCTGAATATGAAACGAATTCTAGTGCCGGCATGGATTTAAGAGCCTATTTACCTGATGGGAGCATTTCCCTTGATCCCAAGCAAAGAACTTTAATTGGTACCGGTCTTTTTTTTGAAATTCCCCAAGGTTTTGAAGTACAAATAAGACCTCGAAGTGGACTTGCTCTCAAACATGGGGTTACAGTTTTAAATAGTCCGGGAACCATAGATGCCGATTATCGAGGAGAAATTAAAGTCATTCTCATCAACCATGGAGAGGAGCCATTTCTCATTGAACATGAAATGCGCATTGCCCAGATGGTAGTTTCAAAATACCAACAAGTACAATTTAAACTAGTAAAAGAACTGACGAGTTCTGAGAGAGGAAGTGGAGGATTTGGCTCAACCGGAACTAAGTGACAATTTAATAGAACAATTTGGTCGTCAAATACTCGTACCTGGGATCGATGAACAAGGACAATTGAATCTTTCTAAAAGAAAAGTAGCGATTATTGGTTTAGGCGCCTTGGGAACAGTGGCCTCTCAATATCTTATTCGGTCGGGGATTGGCGAAGTGCATTTCATTGATCCTGACAAAGTCGAAGAGTCTAACTTACACCGACAAATTAATTATACCTTAGAGGATGTTGGAGCCTTCAAGGCTGCAATTTCAAAAAATAAACTTCAAAGAATTAATGACATAACAAAAATAGTAAGTCATCAAACCAATTATCAAAATTATTTAAAAGAAAATGAAAATGAAAATTTTGATCTTATTTTCGATTGTACCGATAATCATGCCAATAAAATTTTATCCTCTCAGCATTCAAAAAAAAATAAAGTTGCTTATGTTTCTATTTCCATCAATTCAACAGAAGGAATTTATTTTTCACAAAACTATCAAAAAGAAGCAACATTTTGTTTTGCGTGTTTATTTCCTCAAACAGATATTAATCACCGATGTTTAAATAGTGCCATGATTGGACCAGTGGCTGGGTTTGTTACGAGTCTTGCTTGTACAAAAATTATTTTTGCTCTGGCGAGCGATTCTAATAACTTAAAGAATGAAATCAGCCTGATAGATCTTTTGACATCAGACATAAACAAACTACAATTGGATAAAATTAATTGTCCGCATTAAAATGAACAGTTTTACTCCTCAATCCAACTATAGTTATGATGAAATAATCGAGTGCGGCAAAGGCAATCTCTTTGGCCCGGGTAATGCTCAATTACCAGCACCTCCTATGTTGATGTTTGATCGCATCACTCAAGTTAACAAAGAAGGAGGGCTACATGGAAAAGGTGAAATTATTGCAGAATTAGATATTAAACCTAATCTTTGGTTCTTTGAATGTCATTTCTTAGGAGATCCAGTTATGCCGGGCTGTCTTGGTCTTGATGCGCTTTGGCAAATGCTAGGATTTTATTTAGGCTGGCTTGGTTATCCTGGCAAAGGAAGAGCATTGGGTGTGGGTGAGATAAAATTTGTTGAAGAAATTAAGCCTGATAAACAGCTGATACAATACAAAGTGAATATTAAGAAGTCGATGAGCAAGAAGGGTTTTTCGATTGGATATGGCGATGGTCAAATTATCCATCAAGATAAAATTATTTATCATGCTAATGACCTGAAAGTAGGTTTATTCAATGAGTAATAAAAGAGTTGTGATTACTGGATATGGAATTGTTTCTTGTATTGGAAATAATAAACAAGAAGTCTTAAAAAGTTTAAAAGAAGTTAAATCCGGCATCAGTCATTGTAAAGAGTATGAAGAATTAGGAATGAGAAGTCATGTTCATGGCAAACCTAATCTTAATACCGAAGAATATGTGGATCGTAAAATTTTGCGTTTCATGGGCGAAGGGGCTGCTTACAATCATATTGCGATGCAAGAAGCCATTGAACATTCCGGACTGGATCAGTCTTTGGTTTCTAATCCGAATACAGGTATTGTCATGGGTTCTGGGGGCCCTTCCACTTACCAATTACAACAGGCTTTTGATATTGCCCGAGAAAAAGGTGTAAAAAAAATTGGACCTTATATGGTCACTCGGACTATGTCATCGACAAACTCTGCCACTCTGGCTACTCCCTTTGGAATAAAAGGAGTGAATTACTCGATCAGTT
>VTPN01000056.1 GCA_008638215.1 Pelagibacteraceae bacterium | reverse complement strand
TCAAATTTTTGCGATAACTCTAATCATCAGTCTGGGGGCTTATGCTCTCAGTAGCCTGGTGCCTTCGGGGGTGAATTTATTACTGCCCTCAGGACTTAACTTCTCCCTTTCTTATGTCAATCATTGGGGGATATTTGCAAAAATCACTACCATTGCCTTGTTAGCTATTGCTATCTTTCTCTTGCCGGCTCTCAGTGCCATCCAGCAGCTATCAGCCAATAGTTTATTTCGCAATACTTATGAATTTGTGAGCTTTCAATTCTCTAAAAAAATTATCGCGATACTCTTTGTGCTTATTTTGATGTTAATGGGACTGTTTACCTGGGGGAGCGCTTTATGGCTTTATAATATTCTTTTTTTAAGTGGTTTTATTATCGTTGTTCTTCTTTTTTATTATGTCTTTCGATTGTTAAATTTTACTTTAGGAAAAGTTACTTCCACGTCAACGTTAAGTTTTCTTTTAGCAAAAAGAAATATCACTAGTCCTCATTCCCTTGGACCGGTAATTTTAACGACACTAGGAATTGGGCTTTCTCTTTTGCTCACTATCTTAATGATTGCAGGGTCATTTCAAAATTTAATTCAAAAAAGTGTCGACACCAAAGCGCCTGATTATTTTTTCATTGGAATTGATCAAAACATAAAATCTGACTTTGAAAATTATCTACTCAATCAAGATCAGCAAGCCAATTTAGTAATTGTGCCCATCGCAACAGCCAAAATTAAAACGATTAATGATGTTGATCCCCGCTCCTATATTGATCGCAATAACAATTCCTACTGGGTCATTCAAGAAGAGCGACGAATATCTTGGATTGAGCAACCCGCTGCTAACAACCCCCTCGTTGAGGGGGCGTGGTGGGAAGATAATCCAAGCGATCAAATGTATATCTCTTTTGACGCCGATGCCGCAAAGGATTTAGACATTCAAATCGGTGATCAGATCACCCTGACGGTCTATGGCCGTGATATCACCGGTGTAGTGAAAAATTTCAGAGATGTGGATTATGCCGATTTTACGATTAATTTTGCCATGCTTCTCAATACAAATTATGCCAACGCCATCCCGCATGAATATCTAGCCACGGTCAAATTATCCAATCAAAATACCTTTCAAGAGTATGAATTATTGCAACAATTCCCCAATATTTCTTCAATTAAAATCTCCAATTACGCCAATAAAATCAATCAATTGCTCAATCAAGTCAATATTGCCGTCATCGCCTTGGCGGCCATTATTATTCTAATTGGACTTTTGGTCATCAGTAGTGCGATTTTAGTTCAGGGTAAAAATAAAATTTATCAAAATTTAGTTTTTAAAATATTGGGTCTGAATAAAAAGAAAATTATTCAAACAAGTTTGCTTGAGTTTTTTATTATCTTTTTGAATACCATCCTTTTAACTCTGGCGATTAGCAGTCTTGCTTCTTATTATGTCGTCTCGCAAATATTTAATATTGAATGGGTGATTAATTTTGCGACGGTGATGGGCGTTTATGTGTGCACAGGATTATTTACGATGATTTTAATTATGATGGATACTTATCGAAACTTACAACCTCGCGTATATCCCTTAATTCGAAACAGCTAGTCTTGTTGAAATAAATCCCGCGTAAAGATTTTCTCTTGTACATCTTTTAATTCTGGTGAATTACGATTACATAGAATTAAATCAGCGTCTTTTTTAAACTGCTCTAAGTCTTGATAAACAGAAGAATTGTAAAAAGAGGACTCTTTAATGAGAGGTTCGTAGATGATTATAGAAATACCCTTCGATTTAACACGTTTCATAATTCCTTGCATGCTCGACTCGCGAATATTATCTGAGCCCTCTTTCATGGCTAGTCGGTAAACTCCCACACACTTGGGTTTTAATCGCGCAATTTCCAAGCCTAAAAAATCTTTGCGCATCGTATTCGAGTCAATAATGGCCTCCATAATTTTTTGCGGTACTTGATCAAAATTGCGAAGTAATTGTTTGGTATCTTTTGGCAAACAATAACCCCCATACCCAAAGGAAGGATTGTTGTAATAATCACCAATGCGAGGATCGAGGCTGACAGCTTGAATAATTTCTTTCGGATTAAGTTGGTGTGACATCGCAAAAGAGTCCAGTTCATTAAAAAACGTCACGCGCATCGCCAAATAGGCATTTGCAAATAGTTTACAAGACTCTGCTTCCGTAGGGCCAGTATAAAGAACAGGTACTTTTTCATCCAAAGCTCCTTGGACTAATAAATTTGCGAAAGCTTTGGCTTGGTCAGAATGAGATCCCACAACAATACGAGAGGGATAAAGACTATCGCGCAATGCTCTGCCTTCGCGTAAAAACTCTGGGACAAAAATGATTTCTTGTTTTGGATATTTACTTTGAATGCCTTTCACAAAACCCACCGGCAAAGTCGAGCGAATAATAACGGTGGCCTTCGAGTTAATTTGATCTAGCTGTTTAATACAAGACTCCACAGACGATGTATCAAAATAATTAGTATCCGGATCATAGTTGGTAGGTGTAGCGATAACGACAAAGTCAAATTGTTCAGAGGAGGGAAATTGGTCAACGCCTTTTAGAGATAATTTTTTGTCAGTTAAATACTCACTGACTTCCTTATCTTCAATCGGTGATATTTTGGAATTTATTTGTTGGATGCGATCTTGATTTAAATCATAACAAACCACATCATTGTGTTGTGCTAACAGAACCGCATTAGCCGTTCCCACATACCCTAAACCAAGAACTAAGATCTTCAAGAATTGGAGGTTAATACAAATATCAAAAGGGGCAATAATTTTTTAAGAAAAAATTCCTAGGGTAGAACCCTAGGAAAATAAATAATTATGAAGTTTTAATGAAAATTAAAGACTTTTTAAGTTCCACTTATCCATCAGACCGTCAAAGAAACCTTGAGCTTGTTTTAACTCAATCCAATGGTTGATGTAATTAATCCAAACTTGATCTTGTTGATCGACTAACCAGGCCAAAGGAGTTGGGGATTTCGGCTCATCGACGGGAACAATCGCTAACTCGGGATACGTTTCCACCAGTGTTGCTGCTTCCACGTTAGAAGTAATGTGAGCATCGGCTCTTCCTGCAAGCACCTCTTGGAAATCTCGAGCCGGTGACTCAATCGCTTTAATCTGTGCATTCGGAAAATAAGATTTGGCTTGCATTTCCTGCGTTGTGCCCAGCGTAACAGCAACCGTTACATTGCTTTGATTGATATCATCCCAGCTTTGAAATTGATCAAGGTTCTTCTTTAAGGTCAAAGGAACCGTGGCTAATTTAAAATAAGATTGGGTGTAGCCCGAAACTAAGGCTCTTTTTGGGCTCAAGGAAGCACTGGTTGAAATGTCATATTTATCCGCAGTAATACCCGCCACAATGGATTTCCAGTCAGTCGGCACTAATTCCAGCTCGACGCCCATATCGGCAGCCAGTTGGGTGACAACATCAATATCAAATCCGACATACGTGTTATTTGATGGGTCTTTCATAGACATGGGATTCCAGTCTCCCGTCGTTCCCACGCGTAATTTTCCAGAATCTTGGATTTTTTGGAGCCTTGATTCAGCATTAGCAAATCCAGCAAAGGCTAATAAACTGATAACAGCAATTATTTTTTTTAACATTGGCAATCTCCTTGTTCTAATACTTATACAAACATATCTGGCTTAAGATGTCAAAATGCGACACATGGGCTTAAATTAGTTAAGGAAAAATTGAAATTTTCCGCTTAAATAACTTAAAATTTTGACAAGATACTGGTATATTGTATACCACATTTTGAGAGAAAGGAACTTTAGTTCAAATGTCAGACATAGAAATCGCAAGAGCGGCCAGTAAAATCCACATTCGTGATGTGGCGGCCAAAATCAATATTCCCGAAGAAAGTTTAGTCCCTTACGGACATGATATCGCTAAAATTAACTTTGATTTTATTGAAAAAAGTCAATCTAATCCTAACGGTAAGTTAATTCTTGTAACAGCCATTAATCCTACTCCAGCGGGAGAAGGAAAAACCACCACATCTGTGGGTTTAAATGATGGCCTAAACGCCATTGGTAAAAAATCGATTGTATGCCTCAGAGAGCCCAGCCTTGGCCCTAACTTTGGAATGAAAGGTGGCGCTGCGGGCGGTGGATACGCTCAAGTCGTACCCATGGAAGAAATTAACCTTCATTTTACCGGTGACTTTCATGCTATTACCTCAGCTCATAATCTTCTCTCCTCATTAATTGATAATCATATTTATTGGGGCAATGAACTCGGAATCGATCAAAGAAGAATTACTTGGGGTCGTGTCGTCGACTTAGGTGATCGCGCCTTAAGAAAAGTGAACGTCAACTTAGGAGGTATCTCGAATGGTTTTCCTCGTGAAGACAAATTTGATATTACCGTAGCTTCCGAGATTATGGCTATCTTTTGTCTTGCGACTAGCATCAAAGATCTTCAAAAAAGAATCGGTGATATTATTATTGCCTACAAAAGAGATAAAACTCCTATTTATGCAAGAGATGTAAAGGGTGATGGCCCGATGACTGTTCTTTTAAAGAACGCTTTGATGCCTAACTTGGTTCAAACTTTAGAAAATAATCCTGCCATTATTCATGGCGGTCCGTTTGCCAATATCGCGCATGGTTGTAATACTGTGATTGCGACGCAAACTGGTTTGAAACTTGCAGACTATGTGGTGACTGAAGCAGGCTTTGGTGCGGACTTAGGTGCAGAAAAGTTTTTAGATATTAAATGTCGTAAAGCGGGCTTGACTCCCAATGCTGTTGTGATTGTGGCAACCGTCAGAGCACTGAAATCACACGGTGGTGTCGAGAAAGCTGACCTCAACAATGAAAATGTTGCAGCTGTTGAAAAAGGTTTTGCTAACCTTCAGCGTCATATTGAAAATATCCAATCATTTGGTTTGCAACCCATCGTGGCTATTAATAGCTTCACTTTAGATACCGAAGCAGAGAGTAAAGTTATCTCAGATGGCTGTGAGAAATTAGGT
>VTPN01000020.1 GCA_008638215.1 Pelagibacteraceae bacterium | reverse complement strand
CTTACTTATTAGATAATTATCTTTTAATAAGGATTTTTTATTAAAGAAAATAAAATACTTATGTAAAATGATCCTCAACTAATTTGAATACTTAATTAATCAAATCTAGGAGGAAATATGATTAAACTAATTAAAACTATGTTAGTAGCAGTTTTTATGTTTACGACTGTTACTATTTCTTCTTCTTATGCTAAATCGATAAGAATTGCACTTGCCGAGCCACCATCTGATGAGCTTGCGGCATTCTTCTTAGCATTAGATAGAGCAAAAGCGAACGGATTAGACTACGAATGGACAGCTTTTTCTGATGAAGAGTTAGCTATTCAATCTGTTTTAAGCGGACAGATGGATATCGGGTTTGGTACTCCTTACTCTGCGATGCAAAAGTCTAAAGCCCCTATTAGAATTATTTACCAACTTTCAAAACTAAAGTTCTTTCCTGTAACGACAAAAGATTACAACAAGTTAGAAGATCTTGATGGTGAGCCAATTCTATTACACTCACGTGGTGGCGGAACAGACTCAATTGCTAACGTGATTGAAGAGAAATTAGGAATAAAATTTGGTGAGAGATCTTACATTTCAGGATCTGCTAACCGTGTTGCTGCTCTTTTAGCAAATCAAGCTCAAGCAACTATTATTGATCTATCAAACAAGAATAAGATCATGGCATCTCATGGCGATCAGTTTAACACTCTTCCTATGTTTGATGTGGATGCGAGTGACGAAGCATTATTTGCGAACGTTGATTGGATTAAAGCTAATGAAGATGCAGTCAATATTTTTGTCAGTGCGCTTTTAAGTGTTTACAGAGATATGGCTAATGATCCAACAATCATTCGAAGAGAGACCAATCCGGATGGCCCAATCGGGGAACTTCCTGAAGAAGTTCTAGCTGAGCTAGATGGTTTCTATGCAGATGCTGTTGCTGGCGGTCTTTATGATGTGAATGGCGGCGGTGAAAAAGCTGCTCTTGCTGATATGGAATGGTATTCTAAGGCAGGTCAGTTGGAAGGCGATATGTCAACTTTAAATATAGAGGATTTCTGGTATTTAAAGCCACTTCAAAGCAACTAATATAAATCATTTTATTGGGGTGAATTTATTCACCCCAATTAGAAAGAGTAAATCCATGATATCTAGACCTTTAACCCTAAAACTTCTTTCAGCTCTCTTAATATTTGGGTCTTGGGAAATGGCATCCAGAGCCGGTATTAATTATGCTTTTCCAACTTTTTTAGAGTCCATGGGTGCTCTTTGGAACTTAACGATTAGCGGACAAATTTTTGTGGCCTATGCGGAAACGCTCAAACCCTTAGTTACAGGCGTTTTAATATCAACATTTATAGGCGTGGGCATTGGTGTTTGGGTAGGCTTGAGTGAAAAGTTTGATTGGTTAGTATCTCCAATTTTTATTATCATGCAATCAGCCCCTTTAGCGGCACTAATCCCCCTCGTCATCATGGCGTATGGGATTGGCATTACTTCCAAGACTTTTGTTGTTTGTATCATGGCAATGCCAGTGATTGTTTTAAATACAAGTGGTGCAGTGAAAAATACTCCTTCATCATTAATTGAAATGGCAAAATCATATTTAAGCACCGAGCGTGAAGTCATACTTAAAATAATCATTCCTTCTGCCTCCCCTGTTATTTTTGCAGGTTTGCGATTAGGTGTTTCTGCTGGATTTATTGGAGCGATATTAGCAGAATTGAAAATTACCCCAACCGGTGTGGGTGATATTATTTCATATAGTCGAATGACTGCCGACTATCCAAGTATGTACGCAGCTATATTTTCTATTATTGTTTTGGCTGTTTTATTTTTAAATGTTTTAGAGCGAATAGAAAAAAGTTTATTTGCTGGAAATGACCTTGGCTATGTATCTTAAATTTAGAGGAGTGAATTGATGAGTGACAATGTAAACGCAGTTAGCGTAAAAGGAATTTATAAAAATTACGGCGATGTGGAAGCATTAAGAGACATGTCTCTGGATTTTCCCAAAGGACAATTAACATCCTTATTAGGTCCTTCGGGTTGTGGAAAGACTACCTTATTAAAAATTATTGCTGGTCTTTTACAACCAAACCAAGGAGAAGTTTATGTTAATGGACAAATAGTCTCCGAGCCCGGTCCTGACCGGGCATTTGTTTTTCAAGATTTTGCTTTAATGCCTTGGGCTTCAGTTTTAAGGAATGTTGCTTTTGGATTGGAGCTCAGAAAAGTAGCTAAATCCGAAAGAGAAGATATCGCCCGAAAGTATATCAAAGAGGTAGGGCTAGATGGATTTGAGAATAGTTATCCTCATGAACTATCAGGAGGAATGCGTCAAAGAGTAGGTCTCGCCCGAGCACTTTCAGTCGACTCACCGGTTCTATTAATGGATGAGCCGTTTTCTGCGGTTGATGAGCAAACGCGAAGAAAATTCCAAGAAGATTTATTACAACTCGTCAAAGAGGAAAGCAAAACCTTTATTTTCGTAACTCACTCAATCGAAGAAGCGGTTTATGTTTCGGATCAAGTAGCTATTTTATTACCTCGACCTAGTCGTGTTTCTGAAATTATTAAGCCTTCCAGTTTTAAAAATAAAGATGTAGATAGCATCCGAAAAGATAGTGAGTATTTAGATACGGTTGAAAAAATTTGGAAATCCCTAAGGTCATACGTCGAGTAAAATGAGAATTTTTGGATTTAAACTTCCCAATATGACCTCGCTTATTCTTTGGGGGTTGGTGTGGGAGATACTTGGAAGAATGGAAGTTTCATTTTTCCTCCCCCCTTTATCATCGATTTTTGTAACACTAGCCGATATTTATGACTCTAAAGCATTCGTGAGAGCATTGAGTGAAACTGCGGTTGCCTTCTTTGGAGGTTTGTTCTACGCCTTAGTGATCGGAATTCCCTTAGGAATTTTTATGGGAAAAAATCGATTTGTTGATGAGTTGTTTTTGCCTTGGGTGAATATGTTTATGAGTGCACCCCTGACGGCACTTGTTCCTGTCCTAATGGTCTTGTTTGGATTTGGTTTAAAGTCCATAATTATTGTCACTACACTCTTTGCTATTTGGATTATTATTTTAAATACCAGAGCAGGCGTAAAACAAATCAACCGCTCTTTAGTGGATATGGCAAATTCGTTTGGTGCAAACCCAATCGACGCTTTTATAAAAATTTATTTTTGGGCAGCCTTACCTGAAATAATTGGTGGAATTAGAATTGGTTTCATCAGAGCCGTCAAAGGTGTCATCATTGGTCAACTCCTGATTTCTATTGTTGGCTTTGGATCCTTGTTTGAATTATATTCATCGAGATTTTTGATGTCACATTTTTGGGCGATAATACTTGTCTTGTTTGCATTGGCTTTTACAATTTCTGAATTGTTAGCAATGTTGGCAAAACGTTTTGATTATTATGCCTCTAAGAGAGGTTAATTGAAGGAGAAGAAGAAATGACGAAATTAGTAATTCCTGAACCAAAAAAAACTCTCATCCCCATCCATGGTAGCGATGAATTTTTTCCAGTCAGAAGAGTTTATTGTATTGGCAGAAACTATGCGGCCCATACGATCGAAATGGGATTTGACCCAGATAAAGAACCACCGTTCTTTTTCCAAAAAAATACTGATAATATTGACACTTCGGGCCAGTTTCCTTACCCACCTGAGTCCAGCGATGTCCACTATGAGTTAGAGCTAGTCGTCGCATTAAACAAAGGAGGCTCCAATATCAAAGAAGAAGATGCTTATGATCATATTTATGGATTTGGTATTGGTTTGGATATGACCCGTCGAGATCTTCAGGGTGTCTGTAAGAAAATGGGAAGACCATGGGAGATTGGAAAAGCATTTGAACGCTCCGCTCCGATGGGAAGTCTCACACCGATGAGCGAAGTAGGAAAAATGGAGAGCGGTAGCATTCAATTAAAAGTAAATGACGAAGTTCGCCAAGATGGTGATTTGGATATGATGTTATGGAAAATCCCAGAGCAAATTGCTATTTTATCAAAATTTTATGATATTACAGCCGGCGACCTAATAATGACGGGCACACCTGCTGGTGTTGGTCCTATTGTAAAAGGAGACAAGCTAGTAGGAACTATTGATGGCCTTCAAACCTTGAGTGTCGAAGTAGTTTAAAATTTTTAAATGGGGCATTCCCTCCTCTTTGATAACTTAATCAAGCCACATTTACACAATCAAGACCCATTCTTAATTTATAAGGATGGGTCTTTGCTTTCTTATCAAGATTTTTTTTCTTTATCCAAAAAAGTATCTCAGTTTTTATTATCCCAAGGTGTTGCAAAGGGCGATAGGGTCTTATTTCAATTAGAAAAAAGCGTCTATGGTCTTGCTGTTTACGCCGCCTGTATTATGACGGGAGCTATTTATGTTCCCATCAACGACCAGTATACTTTAGAAGAAACTAAGTATTTCATCAGCGACTCTAGGCCCAAAATTGTCTTGTGTAGTGCTAATCGCAAATCAGAAATTGATCATTTAAACATCATTAATCCCAGCGGGGTGATTGAAATAGATCCCATAAAGGGATTAATGCAATTCCAACTCCAGGAATATAATGAAATAGAGCAAATTCAACGGGTTAATGATGATGAAATTATTGCCTTTTTATATACTTCAGGGACGACAGGGAAATCTAAAGCAGTCGCTCTTTCTCAAAATAATCTCTTCTCTAATGCATCAGTTTTAAAGGACTTTTGGCAAATAACAAAACAAGACCGGCTTATACATATGCTACCAATTTTTCATACCCATGGCTTATTTGTGGCAATGAACATAACTTTCTTAAGCGGGCTGGCGGTGTATTTTTATGAAAAATTTAGTCTCAGTGATCTTGAGAAAATCATCCCCAATGCAACATTGTTAATGGGCGTTCCTACTTATTATAAAAGAATGAATGAATCGCCACTTATCAATAAAGAGTTAACTCGCAATATGAGATTGTTTATTTCTGGAAGCGCACCTCTTTCTTCGGTTGATCATCAAGAATTCTTTGCCAAAACAGGACACACTATTTTAGAAAGATATGGGATGACGGAAACAAACATGAATACTTCTAATCCCTATGAAGGAAAGAGAAAACCGGGAAGTGTGGGATTGCCTTTGCCCAATATTCAAATTCGAATAACAGGACACGACACGAAAATACCCCTACCACCAAAACAAACAGGAATGATTGAGATCAAAGGCCCTAATGTTTTTCACAGTTATTGGAATAACGATCAGGCCAATCAAGAATCATTCACAGATGATGGTTTTTTTATTACAGGGGACTTGGGATATCTTGATGAAGAGGGATATGTTCATATTGCGGGAAGAGAAAAAGATTTGATTATCTCTGGTGGATTTAACATCTACCCTAAAGAAATTGAAGATATCCTTAATGGCCATGAGGCCATTGTCGAGTCAGCAGTGATTGCAAAGGAAAACAAAGATTTAGGAGAGGTGCCTATAGCTGTCATTGTCACAAAGAATAAAAATAAAGATCAGCTCATAGAAGACTTAAGTCAGTTACTTTCTCAAAATTTAGCAAAATATAAAATCCCCAAAGAAATTACTTTTCTCGATGAACTTCCTCGCAATGCGATGGGGAAAATTCAAAAAAGTGAAATTAAAGACCTCTTGAGTTATTAAATAATCCTTATTTATAAGTGTTTATTTTAATTTTTTTTTGCTAATTTCTCTTCCATTTTATAATTGACAGAAAATATCAATTTCTTTAAACGGGAACGATAGGTATAAAAAAGGGGTAGTGATGAGGGTCATTAATTCAGAGAATTTTTCTGCGAACGAAGGCTTTGTTCCTAAAAGAAGTCAGCTAGAAAAGTGTACTAATAAAATTCACGAAGCCCATGGCGTTCCTAATGAATATTATATTCAACCCGAGTGTTTTGAATTAGAGGGAGAACATCTGTTTAATAAAGGTTGGTTTGCTGTGGGGTTTGTTAAAGATCTTCCTCAAGCAGGCTCAGCTCTCCCGGTTAATTACTTTAATAACCCTTTACTCATTGTTCGAAGTAAACAAGATGAAAAAATAAGAGTCTTTCAAAATGTGTGTCGACATCGAGGAATGATTTTAATTGAAAAACCAACTGTCCTCAAAGGGGCAATTCGATGTCCTTATCATTCTTGGTGTTACAAACAAACGGGAGAAATAGTAGCTACCCCCCATATTGGAGGACCGGGATACAATTATCATTCAGGTATTGATAAGAGTGAACTTTCACTGCTCGAAGTACGATCTCATATTTGGCGTGATGTTATTTTTGTAAATCCTGATGGAATGGCACCTCCTTTTGAAGAAGTCCACCAGCCCCTATTAAATCGTTGGGCGGTTTTTGAACAGCCGATTTATTCCGATATGGGAGATTCATCTTTTAAGCTAGAGGTGAAGGGTAATTGGAAGTTAGCCGTCGAAAATTATTTAGAGTCTTATCATTTACCTTGGGTCCACCCAGGGCTGAATAGTTATTCTAAATTAGAAGATCATGAAAATATTGTGGAATATGGACATTACTCGGGTCAAATCAGTTATAAGTATATCCCTCAGTACACAACGGGAAAACAATTTGATCATTTCAAAAATTTAGGCCCCGAGTGGGATACCAAAGGTGAGTATGTTGTTCTCTTTCCAAATTTAATTTTAGGAGTTCAAAAAGACCATGTTTTCAATCTGATTATTGAACCTTTGGCTCCCAATAGAATTCGCGAGCACATCGAGCTTTACTATTCCGATCCCGCGATGCTAGCAGATGAGTATCAAGAGACCCGTCAAGAAAATGCAAAATTATGGAAGACCGTCTTTGAAGAGGATATTTTTGTTGTCGAAGGAATGCAAAAAGGCCGATACGCCAAGGGTTTTGATGGAGGTCGTTTTTCCCCCGTCATGGATGAACCCACGCATGTATTTCATGATTGGTATGCGAGAAAAATATTAAATAGCTTTTAAATCATATTTATCTTCTAGATAATCTTTCTTAGCTCATGAATAATATTCCTCAAATCATGTCTGGTGTTTATTTAACAGGGCATGGAGGGTTGGACAAATTAGTCTACCGTGAGGATATCCCCGTTCCCGTTCCTCAAGCAGGAGAGGTTCTCATTGAAGTGAAAGGCGCCGGGGTTAATAACACCGACATTAATACCCGACTGGGTTGGTATTCAAAAAAAGTTACTAGCGATACGAACGCTGGAGGTAGGGAAGGCTTACAAGAAGTCGATAATGACGATGCTTCCTGGGGTGGCGTTCCTTTACAGTTTCCAAGAATTCAAGGTGGAGATATTTGTGGAATCATTGTTCAAGTTGGTGAGGGTGTTGAGCCAAATCGAATTGGAACGCGCGTATTAGTTCGATCTATGCAAAACATTCCAACCAAAGATAATCCCTTGGCCATGCAAACAATGGGCTCAGAAGTTGATGGGGGTTTTGCACAATATTGTGTCGCTAAAGCAAAGGAGTCCTTTCCAATCAATTGTGATTGGAGCGATACGGAGCTTGCATCTATTCCAATCTCTTATTCAACTGCGGAAGGAATGCTTTGTCGAGCGGACATTCAAAAAGAGACTATTTTAATTACGGGTGCCTCCGGTGGAGTAGGTTCAGCTGCTATCCAATTAGCAAAAGTTCGAGGAGCTAAGATCATCGCCCAGTGTGCTCCGGATAAGGCAACCGCTTTAAAAGAATTGGGCGCTGATCGAACAGTCAATCGAACAGATGACTTGGTAGGCATCTTAGGTGAAAACTCCGTTGATGCCGTTGTTGATTTGGTGGGAGGTTCAAGTTGGCCGCAACTCCTAGATATTTTAAAACCAGGAGGTAAGTATGTTGCTTCGGGTGCCATTGCTGGCCCGATTGTTGATTTAGATTTAAGAAGTCTTTATCTCAAAGACCTTACTTTATTTGGATCGACTGTTCATGATCCTTATGTCTTTGAAAATGTGATCCGTTGTATCGAAGAGGGACAAATTAAACCTTTAGTCGCCCAATCATTTCCATTAAAAGAAATACATCAGGCTCAAACAGTATTTATGGAGAAGAAATTCATTGGAAAACTGGTGTTAGTCCCCTAAATTCTGTAAAACTGAAGAAAGACTATATAATAAGACATGACCAATATTGTAGAACCAGGAAATCAACACGAAACAGACGTCGTAATTATAGGCGCTGGACCTTGTGGTTTATTTCAAGTGTTTGAATTAGGGCTTTTGGATATGAAGGCTCATTTGATTGATAATTTAGATAAAATTGGAGGTCAGTGCGCTGAGCTCTACCCAGATAAAAATCTCTATGATATTCCTTCACGCCCTGCTATTACCGGCCAAGAATTAACTGATGATCTAATCAAGCAAGCCGATCCTTTTGAACCCACATATCACCTCAATCAACTCACGTCCAAAATTGATGTCCAAGAAGATCATATTCAGGTCACTACAAATTTAGATACGGTCATCAAATGTAAGTCCTTAGTGATTGCGGCAGGCTCGGGTAGCTTTGTTCCCCGAAAACTTCCTGTGTCTAATGGGGAAGAATTTGAAAATAAAAATATTTTTTATTCTGTTAAAAAACGATCGGACTTTGAAGGGAAAAAAATTCTGATTGCTGGTGGAGGAGACTCCGCTTTAGATTATGTGATGGGCTTTCATCAGATTGCTTCTGATATTACTCTTATTCATCGCCGTAAAGAATTTAAAGCTGTGCAAGACTCTGTCAATAAAGTGATGAGCTTAGTGGATGAAGGAGCCGTCAAGTTTAATATGGGCACCATCAAGCAAATGGTTGATAATGGCAAAGGCCAAGTCGACATTACTTTAGATGACGATACTGTGATTGAGGGCGTGGATGCTATCTTCCCTTTTTTTGGACTGAAAATCGAATTAGGACCTATTGCTGAGTGGGGCTTGAATTTAGAAAATAATTTAATCTCCGTGAACACAGAAAATTTTGAAACTTCAACCCCGCGTATCTTTGCGGTAGGCGATATTTGTACATATCCCGGTAAATTAAAATTAATTCTTAGCGGTTTTCATGAAGCAGCACTCGCGGCAAAGAAAATGTTTCAGTACTGCCATGATAATAAGAAATACGTTTTTCGCTACACCACTTCTTCAAAAGATATTCAAGAAAAATTAGGCGTTAAATAATTTAATCTTCGAGTTTGTTATGAGTTCCGTCGCAAAGGGGCTTTTTGTTGCTGTGTTTGCATCCACATAAATATACCTTCTTGGTCGCCTCGGCTGTATAGGGAATACAGGAAAAACCGGTGGATTTATGAGAACCATCACAAAAGGGTTGATTTTGGCTTAAACCACAGGCGCACCAAAAATATTTTTTACCTTCTTCTACTTCGACTACATAAGCGCTTTTTTGAGCAATTGTGGGTTTTGACATTAATTATCTCCTGTTGATTAGTGTTCGCTAATCAAAAATTTCAGATCAAATAATTATTTCTTTTGGATGTGTTTATAAACAGTGGTTCGAGAGATACTAAGAGCTTTCGAGACAGCAGTAATTTTACCTTCCACTTGGTCGAATGTTTTTTGGATAAGAAGGCATTTTTGTTCTTTTAAAGTGGAGCCCCGACATTCTCCACAAGGTTGATAAGTTGGGGTTGATGGTTTGATATTAGAGGTTGGAGTAGAAGTGAGTTGTCTTTGGAAAAGTTTCATAAAGACACTTGATCCTAACCAGTCTTTGACTTGAATAATTTTTTCTGCATTCATTTCATGTGCAATGTTATGAAAGGGAGTTGTAAAGATATTATAAAAATCATTTGTTTCTTCACTATGTAAACCGCTTAACATAATTCTTGTATTAGAGTTAACTCCTTCTATTTGACCTTCTTCATTTATTGCAAGAAGCCCAATACTATTGGTATGCAAATATTCACTACGAGGATGGAAGGAATAAATATTAGTATGTTTAAACGCATCCAAGAAAATTTTTTGCTCCACTGATTTAGCAGAGAGTTTCACTAAGGCGAGAGTATGATCCTGTCTGCTAGAGGTATCTGTGGAAGCGTCAATTACCCCTACAATATTTTGATTGTGATCAAAAATAGGACTAGCAAAACAAGAAAGACCACCATGACTGGTAAAAAAATGTTCACCACCAGCAACAATGGTGGGATTTTTGGTTTGTAGACTTAAACCTAATCCATTAGTTCCTCGATATTTCTCCAACCACACTGACCCAGGGATGACTACTTTGCTTGCTTGGCTATTTAAGAACTGATTATCATAAATGGTATCAAGGACCACGCCATCATTATTAGCAAAAGCGACCATGAAATTTGAGCCTGCAATTTGTGAGTATAGGAGTTCTAACTCAGGGGTGATAAATTCTCTTATACTTTGATATTGCTCTTTGATATGTCCCAATTCTTTTTGATTTAAAACTGTATCAGTAGGGTTAGCGTTGGGTCGAAGACCATGTTCAAAACAACGAACCCAGCTATCTGCAATATTTTTATCCGTGAAATCTAGAGAAATCCCTCTCTCTTTTTCCAGAGAACGGGCTTGTTCGACAAGATTTCTATAAGAATGCATGACAAAAAATTACGGAATTATTGATAATTATACAACTTTTATATTGTTCAAAAAATGAACACTTTTAGAGATTTTTTCACAAAAAAATTTGATTTTTATGATCCTAGGTCATTGGATCAAGTACAAATTTATAGTTAACTTATCTAACTTTCGGGAGGGATTGATGAAAGCACAAGTATTACATAGTTACGATCCTGATATGAAGCAGGACGTCTGGGTGAAAGAAGAAGAAGTTCCTAACCCAAAATTAGAAAAATCAACTGACGTTATTGTGAAAATTGGTGCAGCTGGTGTTTGTAGAACAGATTTACATATTATTGAAGGTGTATGGAGACACATCCAAGATCCAGAAGACAAACTTTTACCTTGTGTAATGGGCCATGAGAATGCTGGTTGGGTCGAAGAGGTCGGAAGCGATGTGGAAGGCTTTAAAAAAGGTGACCCTGTTATTTTACACCCACTAATTTCTGGTGGCACTTGTTTAAACTGTCGTCGTGGACATGATATGCACGCAGCGGACGGCGCATTTCCAGGTTTGAATATTAAAGAAGGTGGTTACTCTGAACTTTTACGTACAGGGGTTAGAAACTTAATTAAGCTACCAACAATTTTAACACCAAAAGATGTTGCTCCTTTTTCTGATGCAGGTCTAACTGCTTACCGCGTTGTGAAAAAAGCAACTCGTCATTTATTGCCAGGTCAGTCCTGTGTAGTAATTGGTGCAGGTGGTCTTGGCCATATTGCTATTCAGTGTTTACGAGCAATGTGTGCAGCAAATATTATCATTGTTGAAAAATCTCAAACAGCCCTTGATCATGCGATGCCTTTGGGCGGTGATCATGGCGTCTTGATTGACGGCAATGAGATTGAGCGAGTAAAAGAATTAACTAAAGGCAATGGTGCAGAGGCAGTGATTGACTTTGTAGGTGAGCACGGCTCAACTAAAATGGGTCTAGATATGACTGCTAATGCGGGTTCCTATTACATTGTAGGTTACGGTGAGAAAATTGAAATTCTTGCTGTGGATGCAATTATCTCCGAGAAGAGCATCATTGGTAATTTAGTGGGTACATGGGCCGAACTCTATGAATTAATGGAGTTAGCCGACAAAGGTCTCGTGAAACTTTCCATGCAGGAATATAAGTTGAGCGAAGCTAACAAAGCACTTCATGATTTGAACACAGGTCAAGTCAAAGGGAGAGCCGTTTTAGTACCGTAAACAGTTTGTTTTCAGATTAATTTCTGAGCAAAAAACAAGGATAAAGTATTAAGGAGGGATAAATGAAACTTAAAACTTTAGTTAGCACTTTGGCTTCTGTTCTATTGATCGGCAGTCAGGCAGCTTACGCAGATAAGTGGGGAGATCAGTTTCCACATATCGCAGCAACAGGAGATATTCCTGGAATGTGTTCTTATGAAGAAATGTCTAAAAAAGACTACAGCGGAAGAACACTTACGATTAATACACACGCGATCCCAGTTATGGGTGAGCCGACTGCCCTTCACGCAGAGCAGTTCGAAAAATTAACTGGTGCAAAAGTAGAAGTAACACATACTCCTGCTGGTGACCTTTACTCAAAGGCAATGGTTCCTTTTCAAGCGGGTCAGGCACCTTACGATATCGTCTTTGGTTTTTCAAACTTCATTAACGAATGGAAGAGGTACTTAGCTCCCGTTCCACAAAAGTATGTTGATCAAATGACGGATGTAACTGCATCACACATCGCAATCGCATCTTGGGGCGATACAATGTATCAGTATCCAGTTGATGGTGATCGACACTATCTGAAGTATCGAAAAGACGTAATCGATAATCCTGAAATGAAAGCGAAGTATAAAGCGGATACAGGAAACGATTTACGTGTTCCACAAACTTGGAAAGAGTATGCAGAAATGGCTGCTTACTTTAACGGTTGGGACTGGGATGGTGACGGAGAGCTTGAATACGGTTCAGCTGAGGTTATGAAAAAAGATGACCTAATGTATGCTGCTTTCTATTCACGTTCTGCTGCTTACTCAAAAAATCCTAGCACTCCAGGTGGTTTCTTTTTTGATTTAGAAACCATGAAGCCGTTAATCAACAATCCTGGTTTTGTTGAAGCGTTGACTGATTGGGTTGAGGCTGTCAGCTATGTTCCTCCAGGTGGAATTAACTTTGGTCTTGGAGATGAGATCAATTCATTTGGTGGCGGTCAAACACTGTTTAGCTTCTCTTGGGATGATGCTTTCGTTGCAGCGATGCAAGATGATAGCCCAATTAAAAACCAAGTAGGTGCTGCTCAATTACCTGGCGCTACAAAAGTATGGAATAGAGAAACTAATTCTTGGGATGAAGGCTTTAATCAAGCTCCTTTCTTCGTTTGGGGATGGGCAGTTGGTGTAGCGGACAAGTCAAAGAACCAAGATGTTGCTTTTGACTACCTATGCTTCTTTGCGAACGGTGCTAATCACCAAGCTGATATCGGTATTGGTCGATTTGGTGTAAATCCATTCATGGAAGCTGATTTTGAAGCAGAAGTTTGGACTGACATTGGTTGGGACGCACAAGTTGCTCAAGAGTATGTTGATACACTTGCTGATATGGAAAAAAGCACAAACAGAGTATTTCCACTGAGAGTACCTGGCACATTCCAGTTCAATAGTGCACTTGCTACAGGAACAGCCAAAGCGCTCGCAGGTCAGCTATCTCCACAAGAAGCTCTTGATGAAGTTGCAGCTGAATGGGAAGCAATTCTGGAAAGAGTTGGCGCAGATAACGTAAGAGATGCTTACGCTATCGGTGTAGCCATGGAAGATAACGAACTCTAATATTTATAATCTTTGTGATCGCTCAATCTCTTGGGCGATCACTTTTTTATTTAGGACTTATTTATATTTATTAGATGAACTTTAAACACAAATTCGTTTTTCTACTTCCTGGACTCATTGTGCTGATTGGAATCTTAATTTTTCCAATCATTTTTACAGTCCGTTTAAGTTTATCAGGTTGGAATAGTTTTAATCCCGAATTAGATTTTGTTGGAATTAAAAATTACATCAGACTTTTTACGGATGACCCAAGGTTTTGGGAATCTTTTTTCCGCTTAAGCTTTTTAGCGGTCACTACAGTTTTTCTACAATATATTATTGGCTTTGCTCTTGCCCACATGGTCTGGAAGGATATTAAATTCAAAAGATTTTTTCGGGTTCTCTTTTTAATACCAATGATGACCACCCCTGTGATCATGACGGTAATCTGGAGAACATTTTTTCATGAGTCGCTGGGACCATTGAATGATTTTCTCAGTATCTTTGGCGTCCAACCCCAATGGTTATCTAGTCCCGGATTGGCAAAAATTTCTATTATCATTGTTGAGGTTTGGCAGTGGACCTCCTTTATGTTTTTATTAATGTTGGCTGGTCTTTTAAGTCTACCCAAAGAACCTTTTCTTGCGGCCGCGATTGATGGAGCGAGTCCGTTTAAGAAGTTTATGTATGTTACTTTTCCTCTAATGGCCCCTATATCTATTGGAGCGATCATTATTCGATTAATTGAAGCCTCCAAAATTATGGATACCGTCTTTGTTTTAACTAGCGGAGGACCGGGAACGGCTACGGAGACATCAAGCTTTTATATTTTTATTAAAGGACTAAGAGAGTTTCAAATGGGCTATGCCGCGACCATGTCTTTTACCTATCTGATTATCATGATTATTAGTTTGACGATTATTGCTAAAGTTTTAACGAAAGTGTTGATGAAGGAGTAAAAATGCCCAAGTTATATACCTTTATAAAATATTTTTGTGTTATTCTTTGGTCTTGTTTTGTGATCGCTCCCTTCTTATGGGCTATTTCCACTTCTTTTAAAGATTTTAATTCGGTAACAGGAGGTGCAACTTATATTCCCTGGTTACAGTTTGAACCGACACTCGATGGCTGGAGCGTTTTGTTTAAACCCGGTTCACAAGGTGGAATTAACATTATTGGTCCTTACTTTAATAGTATTTTTGTGACCTTTACTGCAAGTTTCATTAGCATCGCCTTAGGAACCCTGTCAGCTTATGCTTTGTCTCGTTACACATTTAAAGCTGGCTTTGTTCAAAATAATGACATCACTTTCTTTTTTATATCTCAGAGAATTATGCCTCCTGTAGTTCTTGCCATTCCATTTTTTCTTTTCCTTAGTACTTTGGGTTTACTTGATAGCTTGGCCGGTTTAATACTTGTTTACATCGTTCTACTAATGCCCATAGCCGTCTGGATTATGGTCGATTTTTTCAACCGCGTCCCCAAAGAAATTGATGAAACAGCCTTGATTGATGGGTGTAATCCTTTTCAAGCATTTTTCAAAGTAGTTCTTCCAAATTCCATTCCAGGGATGATCGTTGCCGGTCTCTTTTGTATTATTTTTGGATGGATTGATTTTTTCTTTGCTTTTATTTTAACGTTCACAAACGTACAGCTTCTCCCTGTAAAAATAGTTGCTCTTAACTCATCGATCACCCCATGGTGGAGCTTATCAGCTGCCGCACTTGTTTCGGTTGCGCCGCTTATTGTTGTGGCTTTTGTCGTCGAGCGCTTTTTATCTAAAGGTAATTTATCTGGAGCTTTAAAATAAATGTCTTTGAATTTAGGAAATATTATTTTTAAACCAACGGAACAATATCATCTCAATGATATCACTCTCAATTTTGAGCCAGGGAAAATGTACACTATTTTAGGAAGGACGCTCTCGGGGAAAACCACACTTCTTAAAACAATCGCAGGACTTCTAAGTCCTGACTCAGGTTATATCCAGTTTGAGGGAAAAGACTTTTTAGCCATTCCTGTTTGGCAGAGAAATGTGGCCATGGTTTATCAGCAATTCATTAATTACCCCCACCTCAACGTTAAACAAAATATCGAATTTCCCTTAAAACAAAGGAAAATGGACCCTAATTTAATTGAAAAAGAAGTAAGTGATGCCATTCAAAAAGTGGGCTTGAAAGGATTTGAGGAAAGAAAAATTCAAGAATTATCTGGCGGACAGCAACAGCGGGTCGCTTTAGCAAGATCATTGGCCAAAAAAGCTAAAATTCTTTTATTAGATGAGCCGCTTGTAAACCTGGACTATAAGCTTCGCGAAGGCTTGCGTGAAGAATTTAAAAAATTATTTATAGGATCTGAGGCTTCTCAGTCCATTTTTGTTTATGCTAGTACAGATCCTTTAGAGGCGATGCAGCTAAATGGAGATATTATTGTTATAGACGAAGGTAAGATCCTTCAAACAGGATCTGCTAAAGATGTATTTGAAAATCCTGCAAATGCTAAAGTGGCCGAAATTACAAATGATCCCGCAATGAATTTAAACAAAGGCAAAATTGATAATAATAAATTAATTTTGAATAATGAAATTCAATTTAATCTTCCCAGCAATTTACAATCTATGCCATCTGGGGATTACCTAGTAGGCATTCGTGCTACTGACTTATACTTAGACGACCAGGGTTTTGATTTCCAAGTCGATATATCAGAAATATCTGGTTCAGAAACCTTTCTTCATTTACATCATCAAGACATCAAATGTGTTGCTACTATTGAGGGAGTTAAATCTTATGAGGTAGATGAACATGTCAAAATTAATTTTGATTTATCAAAAATATACTTATTCAAGGAGTCAGGAGAATTGCATTACTCTCCGTATCAAAATTAATGGCAAAAATAGAATTAAATAATATAGCTCATAGTTATAATCCTCATGACGCTAACCCACTTTTCGCGCTTAAAGAAATGTCTTTATCATGGGCTGATGGAGGGCGGTATGCTTTATTAGGTCCATCTGGTTGCGGGAAGACAACCATGCTAAATATTATGAGTGGCCTAGTAACTCCGTCTCATGGTCGAGTGATGTTTGATCAAAAAGATGTAACACATACCATCACCGAAGAAAGAAATATTGCCCAAGTATTTCAATTTCCTGTAATTTACGGAACGATGTCAGTATATGAAAATCTAGCTTTTCCTCTTAAATGCCGCCATTTTGCCGATGATCAAATTGATAAAAAAGTTAAAGAAGTTGCAGAAATATTGAATTTACAGGACTTTCTAAAGAATAGAGCTAAAGGTTTAACCGCAGATCAAAAACAATTAATCTCTCTTGGAAGAGGTTTGGTTCGTGAAGATGTGGCGGCCATCTTAATGGATGAGCCCCTCACCGTAATCGATCCTGATTTGAAGTTTCGTCTTCGCCGAAAGCTCAAAGAGATTAATGCTAAATACAAAACTACCTTGATTTATGTAACCCACGATCAAAATGAAGCGATGACTTTTGCAGACAATATTATTGTAATGGACGAAGGGGAAGTCGTTCAAGCTGGATCTCCTAAAGATTTATTTGAAAGACCCCAAACTACTTTTGTGGGCTACTTTATTGGTTCACCCGCCATGAACCTTTATGAATGCCAAGCCGATAATACAAATCAAGTATCATTAGGCATGAATACTATTTCAGTCCAAACAAATTTAGATCAAAAGAATACTTCAAATTTAAAATTAGGCATTCGCTCAGAATATATCACTGTCGAACAGTCCTCAGGTCCAAATACAATTCATGCAGATGTGATTGAGGTTGAGGACTTTGGAAATTATAAACTTATTACTGCTCAACAAGACTCTCTTCGCATTAAAGCAAAAGTAAAAAGAGAGCAAGTAGTTCCTACCGATAAAGTATTTTTAAAGTTTCCAGCAGAGCATTGCTGTATTTATGCAAATAATAAACTCATTTAAAAAAATATTCTTAATATTTGTAAGTATTTTATTTACTAATGCTGCTGCATTCGGATTGATACTTCAAAAAACCCCCGTTGCGCTCGATGCTCCTTGGGGGATGGCTTGGATTGATGATAGTCAAATATTAATCACTCAAAAATCTGGAGAAATTTATCTGGTTGATACAAATAACTATTCTCAAAAAGAAATTAGTCATTCCATTCCAGCTGTCCAGTATGGGCAAGGAGGTTTGTTAGATATCATTGCAGAAGACAAATTTGTTTGGGTGACTTGCTCTATTGAAAAAAACGGCAAACACACAACCGCCATTTATCGAGCCGAGCTTTCAGGAAACAATTTGATAAATGAACAATTAATTTATGAGGCTCTTCCTTATATTGAAAGTCCCTACCATTTCGGTTCGCGATTAGAGATCAAGGGAGATTATCTTTATGCGAGCATTGGAGAGCGAGGCGAGGGGATGATTGCTCAAGATCCATCAAACGCTATTGGAACCATTATTAGAATTCACAAAAATGGCGATATTCCTGTTGATAATCCCTATGTTAATAACCCAGATTGGTTACCGGAAATATTTCAAATTGGGGTGAGAAACCCCCAGGGAATGAGTTTAGATCCGGTATCCCAAGAGGTTTATATTTCTAATCACGGCCCCAAAGGGGGTGATTTTGTTGGACCAGTTAAATCGGGGACAAATTACGGATGGAAACAAATTGGATGGGGCGGCACGAACTATTCGGGCACTAAAGTTGGTGACGGAAATGCTTGGGAGCCAGGGTTTTTAAAACCTGAATTTATTTGGGTTCCTTCCATTGGCGTTGGGGGTATCAAGTTTTATCAAGGAGGTGCTTTTCCTGAATGGCAAAATTCTTTACTTGTGGGATCTTTGAAATATCAATATTTATCCATCTTGCATCGTGAAAACGGGCAATTCACAAAAGAGGAATTAATTTTTAAAGATGAGATTGGCAGAATTCGAGATGTTGAAATAAATAGTCTAGGTGAAATATTACTAATTGCTGATGAATTTGATAGCAGCCTTTATATTTTAAAGCCTTAATTTATAATTAAATGGGAGGAAGGTAAAATTGAGATGAGCAGCTCAAAAATTTTTCAATCTTATTTTCATAAAGATCCTACAATGACATCTTCTGCGCATGGAAGGTTAAATCTTATTGGAGAACACACTGATTATAATAATGGTTTTGTTCTTCCTTCTCTTATCCCACAGTCCATTGAAGTTAGTATTGGAGTTAGAGAAGATGATGACATAGTTGGAATTTCAGATAAATTTGGAGCATTACGTTCTAAAACTTTCTCCTCTAATAATGGAACTTGGTTAGATTTTGTAAGAGGAGCGATCTATTTTATCCAACAGCTTTCTCCTTCGATGAGAGGGATAGATATTGCAGTAAGCTCAACTATGCCAAATGATTCAGGACTATCCTCTTCCGCCGCTTTAGAAATCGCACTATTAAGAACTCTTGCACGGCTACAGGGGCTTTCTATTAGTTCTTATGAAATGGCAAAAATAGGTCAACAAATAGAACATCAGTTTGCAGGAACTCAATGCGGAATTATGGATCAAATGGTTTCTGCTAATGGTCAGTTAGGGGAGGCTTTTTTTTTAGATTGCGAAAATCTTCAATCTAAATCTATTCCAATTTTTCTCAATCATAGTTTTGTTGTTATACATTGTGGTAGTAAAAGAAAACTGTCTCAAAGTAAATATAATGAACGAAAAAATGAATCTATAACTGCTTCCCATATCTTAAATGTCCCTTCTCTTCGTCATGCCTCTATTAACCATTTGAGTCAAATCCAAGACCCAATAATTCAAAAAAGAGCTAAACATATTATTTCTGAGAATGATCGGGTGATCAAAGCATCTTCGTATTTAGAAAACAATGATGCAAAAAGTTTTGGTGAATTAATGTTTCTAAGCCATCATTCAATGAGAGATGACTATGAAATATCCAGTGATGAATTAAATCAAATCGTGGAGTCTGCTCAAAAAAATGATGCCTTGGGAGCTAGATTGACGGGGGCTGGTTTTGGGGGGTGTGCAGTAATTTTATCTCATAATGACAAAATAGAATCGATGAAAAAATCAATTTTAAGCGAGTGCCCGCAGGCGTACTGGGTTACAACAATTTCTAGAAAGTTAAATTCCTAATTCTGTTCTATTGATAATGTTTTGAACGTTTAATTTCTCTTTGTCTTTTAAATAAAAAGAGACAGTTTCGCAGACCTCGATCGCCATTCGTTTTCGGCATTCAAGGGATAATGCAGCATTATGAGGAGTGACGAGAATATTGGGTAATGCGAATAAGGGGTGATCTATTGGGGGCGGTTCTTGCTCGAATACATCCAGACCCGCAGCTCGAATTTTGCTTTTCATTAAAGAATCATAGAGATCTTTTTCGTTAATAATTCCTCCCCTTGCTGTATTAACGATAACACAACTATTTTTCATTGCTTGAAAACTTTTTAGATTTATTAAGTTTTTGGTTTCCTGATTTAAAGGTAAGTGGATACTAATAAAATCAGCAATTTGAAATCCTT
>VTPN01000005.1 GCA_008638215.1 Pelagibacteraceae bacterium | reverse complement strand
GCCCAAAGAGCATCTGCGCTTCCAGCAAATTTAACCATCCATTTATCACTTAAACCTAAAGCTTCTAATCTTTCAGGTATTACATTACCGTGCCATTCAATAGGTCCTTCTAGCCATCTTCCTTTGCCGTCAGAGTCTGCAGTTACGAAATTCTTTGCACATTCATCTGATAACATCGCTTCCCAGTTAGGAAGACCAGGGCAAAGGTTTTCCTCGATAACCCAGTTAGGTACGCCCATTTCTTCATGAGTAGCTGCTGGATGATTTCCGGTATCAATTACACCACCACGATCCATAGCTTCATAGAATGGTAAGGCCATTGTTCCTTGCCATGTTTCGTGAGCAACATGTAATTCACCAACTCTTAAAGCCTCATATCTGGTTACTGACTCGGCTGGGATTAATTCAACTTCGTAGCCCATCTCTCTCCATACTTGATCAAGTACGTTCGCCATAACGATTTGGCTTGACCAGTTTAAAACTGGGACTCTAATTGGATCAGCCGCTTTAGCTACAGTAGATAAGCCGGCTAATAAAACTAGACTATAAAATAATGAAAGTAGTTTTTTCATTTATTCCTCCATTTCCTATTTATTCATTTATATTATGATAATTATACGGTTCGAAGAAGTAAAAAAATTCATATAGTGAAACAAAATATACTGTTAAAAATGAAAAAAATTGATAATAAGCAAATTTATATCAGCACCCAAAATTTAATAAATAACTACCATATTTTAAAAAAAAGAATCGGCAGTTCTACTATCATGTCTGTAATTAAAGGGGACGCCTACGGGCACGGTATGCAACAATGTTCACATTTGCTCCAAAAAAATGGTTGTAATGATTTTTATGTGGCCCGTTTAGATGATGCGATTAATTTAAGAATAAAACATAAAAAAAAGATAAATATATATTTGCTATCTGGGACTACATCTAAAGAAATTTGTAACTATATAAAGCGATACGAAATTACCCCGATTATTAACAATTTCAGACAATTGGAGATCTTTAATAAATTTATTCCTCATACCAATTTTGTTTTACATTTTGATACAGGAATGAATCGTTTAGGCTTTAAAATCGAAGAAATTAATCGAACAATAGAACTGGCACATTTAAAAAAAGTTCAATTTTTAATGACTCACTTATCTTCAGCGGATGAACAAAATATAAAGGCATGTCAATTTCAATTAAACCAATTAAAAAAAATAAATAAACTATTTAACAAACCCTTGAGTATTGCAAACTCATCAGGAATTTTTATTGGAAAATCTTTTCACTTAAATTATGTCAGACCAGGAAAAAGTCTTTACGGTATAAATCCATTTTTAAAAAAATCTTTTGGACTAAAAGGTGTTATGAGCATTTATGCACCAATTTTACAAATTGAGTCAATACAAAAAAACCAAACTGTTGGATACAGTAAAACATTTAAAGCTAAAAAAAATATTAAGGTAGCTACAATTGATTTTGGTTATTCCGATGGTTATTTAAGATCAGGGAGCAATAATGCAAAAACTTTTATTGATGGAGTGGCTTGTAATGTGCTCGGCAGAGTATCTATGGACCTAATTACTATTGATGTATCAAATGTAGATGAAAAAAATTTATATCTTGGTAAGCCTGTAGAAATTTTAGGAGACAATCAGTCATGCGAAGACTTAGCTCACGAATTGGGCACCAACGAACATGAAATTTTGATTTCTTTAGGTAAGAATTCTAAAAAAGTATATATTTAATAAAAATGTATGAAGCTCCTATAAGAGATCTGAACTTTGTCATAAAACATCTGATCAACTTACAAGATCTTACTAAAATTCCTGATTATCAACATTTTTCTGATGACTTGGTTGATGCGATATTAGAAGAGGCAGGGAAAATAGGCTCAGAGGTTCTCGATCCATGTAATCTATCGGGTGATCATGAGGGTTCAAAAAGATTGGACTCAGGAGAGGTAAAAACTCCACAAGGTTATAAAGAAGCATATGAAAATTTAAGAGATGGTGGTTGGTTTGGCCTAGAGGCTAAAGAACAATTTGGTGGGCAACAAATTCCTGTAACTTTATCTGCAGCTGTCAATGAAATTTGGCACAGTTCTAATATGTCCTTAGCGCTATGTCATTTGCTTACCCAAGGATTAATTTATGCTTTACAGAAATCAGCTTCAGAAGATCAAAAAAATTTTTATATCCCCAAATTAGCTTCTGGTGAATGGACAGGTACCATGAACTTAACAGAACCGCAAGCAGGTACTGATTTGTCTTCAATAAAAACAAAAGCAGTCAAGGAAAATGGTCACTACAAAATTTCTGGGCAAAAAATATATATTACATATGGGGAGCATGATCTCTCAGAAAATATCATTCATTTAGTTCTAGCAAAAACACCAGATGCCCCAGAGGGAAACAAAGGTATATCAGTTTTTATTGTTCCAAAGTTCATTCCGAATGAAGATGGTAGTATTGGTAAAAAAAATGATGTTACCTGTCTTTCACTTGAAAAAAAACTTGGGGTCAAAGGATCGCCAACTGCAGTTCTTCAATTTGGAGATAATGGAGGTGCCTTAGGATATTTAGTCGGCGAGGAAAACCAAGGTTTAAACATAATGTTTGAAATGATGAACCATGCAAGATTTTCGGTGGGCGTTCAAGGTCTGGCAGTTTCAGAAAGAGCTTTTCAACAATCGAAGATGTATGCCTTTGATCGAGTTCAAGGAATACCCATTGATGGAAAAAAAGGAGATCCAATCATTGATCACCCAGATGTTTTGAGACTAGCTTCTACAATGAAAGCTGAAGTTGAAGCGATGAGGGCTCTAGCCATTTATGGTGGTTTTGCTTTGGATATGACGAAATCCTCACAAAGTGATTACTGGGAATCAAAGTCTTCTTTGATGATCCCTATTATTAAAGGATGGTTAACAGAAAGATCTCTTGAGATTACTTCAAACGCTATCCAAATTCATGGCGGTATGGGCTTTATTGAAGAAACTGGGATCGCGCAGCACTATAGAGATGCTAGAATTTTACCTATTTATGAAGGAACAACAGCAATCCAGGCAAATGACTTGGTTTTTAGAAAAACCTTAAGAGACAATGGTAAGGCCATAACTGATTTAATCTCTGAAATTAAAAGCGAAGTAATTGAAATCTCAAAATCTGATAATAAAAATTTACAAAATATCTGCCAAAGAATGAGTGCATCAATTGATATAACTAAGAAAGTTATTAATCATATTATTTCAATCTCTAACAATAAAAAGAGATCAGCAGTATCTGGAGTTAATTATTTAATGATGCTTGGTTATATTTTTGGTGGATGGATGATGATTAAAACAGCTTCTAAATCAGTTGATTTAAAAAATAAAAATGAAATGGACGAGGAGTTTTTAAATGCCAAAATCTCCAGCTCCATGATTTATTTTTCAAGCGTGTTACCCAAGATTGAAAGCCTCTCTTCTATTATCTTACAAGGCGATGAAGATGTTCTTGCTATGAAAAAAAACTGGCTTTAGCTAAGTTCCAGAATACATAGGTCCGCCCCCACCCTCAGGAGCAACCCAATCAATATTTTGTGAAGGTTCTTTAATATCACAAGTTTTACAATGAATGCAATTTTGCGAATTAATTTTAAGGAATTGTTTATTTGTCTCAGGATTTAATTCCACTTCGTAAACGCCCGCCGGACAATATCTTTGCGCAGGCTCGTCATACTCCTCTAGAGTATATGTAGTTGTAAGTTCAGAGTCTTTTAGCAATAAATGACAAGGTTGATCTTCTGCATGATTGGTTCCAGATAGATAAACAGAGCTAGGTTTGTCAAAGGTAAATTGATTATCGTATTTAGGGTATTCAATTTTTTTAGAATTTTTTGCTAATTCTAAACTTTCATGATCTGCATGATCATGCTGCAAAGTAAATGGAAGCTTTCCTGCAAATATTTTCTGATCAATTCCAGTGATTATCATCCCTGGTATTAAGCCCCATTTAAAACTCGGCTTGACGTTGCGAGCTAGATGCAACTCTTTATAAAGCCAGGAATTTTTAAATTCTTTTTCATAAATTGATAAATTTTCACCATCACTAATGTGTTTATCAATTACTTGAGCAGCTATGATTCCACTTTTCATAGCAGTATGAGAGCCTTTAATTTTGGGCATGTTTAACGTTCCTGCATCACAACCAATTAGCAATGCCCCCGGCATATGCATTTGAGGAAGACTTTGGATTCCGCCCTCAATAAGAGCTCTTGCTCCATATGAAATTCTTTTTCCACCAGTTAATATTTTTTTTATTTCTGGATGAGTTTTAAATTGTTGGAATTCATCATAAGGAGATAAATAAGGATTTTTGTAATCTAGTCCAATAACATAGCCTAAAAAGATTTGATTATTTTCTGCGTGATAACAAAAACTTCCTCCATATGTATCATTTTCTAAAGGCCAACCAACACTATGCATAACTTTACCCAATTTATGATTTTCTGAATTAATCTCCCATATTTCTTTAAATCCAATCCCATATTGTTGAGGTGATTTATTGTTTGCTTCTAAATTAAATTTCTTAATGACTTCTTTTCCTAAATGGCCCCTGCAACCCTCGGATAATACTGTCACTTTTCCTTTGATATTTATGCCAGGTTCAAAGTTATCTTTTGGATTTCCATTCTTATCAAGGCCCATATCTCCAGTTTGAACTCCTGAAACTTCTCCTTTTTCATTAAAAATCAATTTACTTGCAGCAAATCCAGGAAAAATTTCTACACCTAAATTTTCAGCAAACTCTCCTAGCCACTTACATAAATTAGACAGACTAATAATATAGTTATTATGATTTTGTAGTGACTGAGGAAGAAAAAAGTTAGGAACCTTAAAACTTTTTTTTTTAGTTAAAAATAAAAATTCCTCAGAATTTACTTTTGTATTAATTGGTGCATTAAGCTCTTTCCAATTAGGGATCAGTTCATCAAGAGCTTTTGTTTCAAATACATTACCACTTAAAATATGCGCACCTACTTCAGCTGATTTTTCTAACAGACAAACAGATAATTGATTATTTAATTGTTTGAGTTTAATAGCTGCAGAAAGTCCAGCGGGCCCAGCTCCAACTATCACAACATCATAAGACATTTCCTCTCTTTGGATATCGCTCATAAATTTTATTATATACTAAAAGTTAAGATTCTATCTTGTTTAGTAAATCCAACTCTTTTATGATTTCGGGAATTGCTTGAAATAAATCGGTTGAAAGTCCATAATCCGCTATTCCAAAAATAGGGGCTTCCGCATCTTTGTTAATAGCAACTATAACTTTACTATCTTTCATGCCTGCTAAATGTTGAATTGCCCCTGAAATACCCACCGCTATATATAATTCTGGTGCAACCATTTTTCCCGTTTGTCCTATTTGGTATTCATTTCCAATATAACCTGAGTCTACTGCGGCTCTTGAGGCCCCTACTGCAGCATTTAATTTATCAGCTAATTCATAAAGTAATTTGAAATTTTCAGAGTTTTCCATACCTCTCCCACCTGAAACAACAACTCTTGCATTGGTTAAATCCGGTCTGTCACTTTTGGAAACCTCCCTACTAATAAATTTAGTATTTGTTTGGGTGTCTAAAAATTGGATATCTTCAATAGAAGCATTACCCCCACTTTCTTCGCATTTATCAAAGGCAGTTGGGCGTATGGTCAGTAAATTTATTTGTTGATTTGTTTCTACAGTCGAAATGGCATTACCAGCATAAATTGGTCTAACAAAAGTATTTTTACTTTGAATTTCAATTACATCACTTATTTGAGTAGCATCTAATAAAGCAGATAATCTGGGAAGAAGGTTTTTTCCAAATGTTGAAGCTGGAGCTAAAATATGAGTATAGTTATTTGAAATATTTGAGATTACGGGTGCTAAAATTTCAGGTATGAAGTTTTCTAATTTTTCATGATCACATTTTAAAATTTTTGATACTTTGTGAAGAGATTGAGAATTCGTAATCAAATTATCAATATTATTACCTAAAATTATAAGATGTATTTCATCATTAAATTTTGTAGCAGCAGTAATAGTATTTAATGTTGAACTTTTTAAATTCTGGTTATCATGTTCTGCTATAACTAAAACTGTCATTTAAATAACTTTTGCCTCATATTTTAATTTTTGAACCAACTCTTTAACATCGTTGACCATAATACCAGCCTCGCGCTTAGGAGGTTCGACTACATTTAAAACTTTGATTTTTGATTCAATATCAATTCCTAGTGTATCTATTTCAATAACATCCAAAGGTTTTTTTTTAGCCTTCATAATGTTTGGTAGGGATGCAAATCGAGGTGTATTAAGTCTTAAATCGCATGTCAAAACAGCCGGTATACTAGTTTCAAGTTTTTCAATCCCCTCATCTATCTCTCTTGAGATAAATAATTTTTTATCTTCTATTTTTAGTTCAGAAATAAAACATCCTTGCGGCCAATTCAATAAAGCAGATAAAATTTGACCAGTTTGGTTTGAGTCATCATCAATAGCCTGCTTACCTAATAAAACTAGATCAGGATTTTCTTTTTCAATTATTTTAGCTAGAGTTTTAGCTACAGCCAGAGGTTCTAAAGAGATTGAAGTCTTAACTAAAATAGAGCGATCGATACCCATAGCCATTGATGTTCTGAGTACGTCTTGAGATTTGTCATCACCTATAGTAACTGCAACAGTTTCATTAACTAATCCTTGTTCTTTTAGTTTAACCGCTTCCTCAATAGCATTTTCGTCCGGAGGATTAACAGACATTTTTACATTCTGTGTTTCAACACCAGAATTATCACTTTTAACTCGAATTTGAACTTTGTAATCAACTACTCTTTTTACGGCAACTAAAACTTTCATTTGGAATTGAATAAAATAAACTATGTAAAATAAGATACAAGATCCAAACAAAAATGAATAAAATTAAAAAAAATAAAATTTATAGAAATATTTATGAGCTAGAGATAAATTTTGATCAAAAAGATAAGTCGAAAAATATTAAGGAAAACTTCATTTTTAATGGAAGAAGTGTCTCGGCAATCTGTTTTAATAGAAAAATTAAAGTATTTTATTTTATAAGACAATTTAGGCCTAATTATTTTTTCAATAATACTAAAACATACCCCTTAGAAATTGTGGCAGGTGGGATTAAAAAAAAAGAGACCAGCAGACAGGCGGTTCTAAGAGAAATTCATGAAGAATTGGGTGTTCAAGCATTATCTGTCAAAAAGATAGACTCACTTATCATTGCCCCAGATTGCTTAGAGGAAATTACTGATATTTATTTGGCTGAGGTTCCTGTAATTAAAAAATTTAAAATTATTAATACCGAAGAAGGAGAGTATATTGATATTTTGCCCCTTAAAAAAAATGATATTCTTAAGCTTATTGATAGTAAGAAAACTCAAAATATAGTTACTAAATTTGCTTTATTAAAAATTAGAGAACTTAAACTTTAATTTTTTTCATTTCAGGATCGTAAAGAGCTTTTAATTGTACCGTGCATGGCACCATTTTAGTTGCTATTTCTAATTCATATTGGCCATCTAAAACAAATTGGTTATCTATAAACTCTGAGCTTCTAATATAACCATAGCCGATTGACTGTTTAATAGTGTAGCCATATCCTCCGCTCGAAAGCCATCCAACTTGCTTTCCATTTCGATAAATAGTTTCTCTTCCAAGAAGAATATGTTTTGGATCTTCGACTGTAAAGGCAGCGAAAATCTTCTTTACACCATTTTTCTTTTGATCAAGTAATGCCGATTTACCGATAAAATCTTTATTGCTTTTTAATTTAACTGCCCATCCTAATCCTGCCTCCAACGGGGTATGGTCAGGGCCAATATCTGAACCCCATGCTCTATAACCTTTTTCTAATCGGCAAGCCTCAATGCATCTATAACCTGCGTTAACTAGACCTAATTCTTCACCTACTTCAAATAATTTATTATAAACATAATTCGCATCTTCTATTGGAAAATGAAGTTCCCATCCTAATTCACCCATATAGGTTATCCGAATAGCTCTAACTATTTTATCGCCAATATTAACTGATTGAGCAGTGGCAAAAGGAAATTTCTCATTTGAAAAATCATTTGATGAAACTTTTTCTAAGATAGATCGTGAATTAGGTCCCATAAGTGAAAAAACAGATTTTTGATAAGTCACATTTTCAATTTTTACATCAGGAAATTCTTTGAGATTACTTTTTATCCAATCAAAATCGTGGGTCATAAAGCCAGTTCCTGTTACTAAATAGAAACGATCATCTTCAATTCGAGTAATAGTGACATCGCACTCAATGCCCCCATGGTTATTTAACATTTGAGTATAAATAGTTGAGCCAATTTCTTTATTGACATTATTTGCGCAAAGATACTCCAAAGCATCTAAGGCTTGAGATCCTGATATTTCAAACTTAGCAAATGAAGTTTGATCAATTAATACGGCTTTTTCCCTAGTTGCTTTTACCTCTTCCCCAACTACTTCAAACCAATTTTGACGATCATAAGTATAATGATCGACTGGTTTCATTGATTTAGGGGCAAACCAATTTGGTCTCTCCCACCCTAGTTTTTCACCAAAACAAGCATTTGCATTTTTTAAATTCTCATAAATTGGCGACTGTTGAAAAGGCCTTCCGGAAGAATGCTCTTCGAACGGCCAAGCCATGGTGTAATGTTTTGCGTATGCTTCATAAGTTCTTTTTCTCACCCATTCCAAGTCTTGGTGCGGTTTACCAAATCGTCTAATATCTACAGGCCATAAATCATAAGGGGGTGCGCCATTAGCTATCCATTCAGCTAATGCCATACCGGCGCCACCACCGGCAGCTATTCCATAAGCGTTAAAACCTGCACCAACATAGAAATTCTTTAATTCTGGGCTCTCCCCTAAAATAAAATTTCCATCTGGAGTAAAACTTTCTGGACCATTAATTAGCTCTTTTATTCCAGCTGTTTCTAATTTTGGAACTCGACCTAAAGCATTATTCATAATAAGTTCAAAGTGGTCATAATCAGAGTCAAGCAAAGAAAAATGAAAATCCTCAGGAACAGATTTTTCTGCCCACGAGATAGGATTGGGCTCATACCCCCCCATGACAAGACCACCTACTTCTTCTTTAAAATAAATTAAACGGTCAGGATCTCTTAAAGTTGGTAGATTAGATACAACTCCCTCAATTGGCTCTGTAACCATGTATTGATGTTGAAATGAAACCAAAGGAATATTCACTCCCACTGTTTCAGCAAATTGTCTAGACCATTGTCCACAACAACAAACTAATTTTTCACAATTAATAATCCCTTTGTCAGTTTCGACACCTGTAATAATGCCATCATCTAAAATTATTTTTGTAACTCTTGTCTCCTCTAAGATTTGAGCTCCTTTATTTTTTGCGCCTCTAGCTAGAGCTTGTGAAATATCGGTAGGATTAGCTTGACCATCTGTGGGCAAAAAAGCTGCTCCATGAACATCTTCAATATCCATTATCGGCCAGAGATCTTGTGCCTCTTTTGGAGTTAATAGTTCCATCTGTAATCCAAAAGAATGAGCTGTTGTCGTTTGCCTTAGTACTTCCTGCCAGCGTTCTTTGTTACAAGCAAGACGTAAACCACCATTCATCTTCCATCCTGTACTAAGTCCCGTTTCTTTCTCTAAGCGAGTATATAAATCAACAGAATATCCTAATAGTTGTGTAATATTTGCATTAGTTCTAAGTTGTCCTACTAATCCAGCAGCATGCCAGGTACTGCCTGAGGTGAGTTTTCCGCTCTCAATTAAACAAACTTCTAATCCAAGGTGAGCCAAATGATAAGCTGTAGAACATCCAACAATACCTCCTCCAACAATAATAATTTTAGAATTTGTAATCATTTATAAACTCTCAAATGCCTCATTAAATTTACTCAAATTTTCTTGGGTGTATAGACCGTAATCAAATTCTAATTTGGAAGTAATTTCTGAAACCATGCTCCACATAGTCTCTCTAAGCAAACTAGCTGTTTTCATTGAATTATATTTTAATAAAACGTCATTTGTTAAAGTTTTTTCATAATACATCTCTAAAGCCTCTTTCTCTAAATCTTGATTAAAATCATTATTTGAAGCTAATCCACCAATATCAAACAAGGGGTCATTAAAGCCTCCGTATTCCCAATCAACCACCCATATCTTAGATCCATCATCCAAAAAATTAGCAGCCAAAAAATCATTATGACCAAAAACTATTTCTCTAGGTGAAGATAATTTTTCTAATTTGGATGCTTTATACAGTAGATCATCAATCTTATCTTGATGACTGCTATGATTTGATCTTAAAAAATTAGCATAATACTTAATTACATAGAAGACCCAGAACATAGCTGGTTGTCCAGATAAAAAGTTAGGAATTTCATTATGAATTTTTTTTATCACTGGCATGATCCTGTCTAAGTTTTTTTGAACTCCTGTGGGATTTAAAGTTTCACTTTCAATATATTCTAAAACTAGAACTCCTAGTTCACTATGAATTAACTTAGGAGATACACCAATTTCATATGCAGCTTTACTTACATTTATTTCATTAGAACGGAACACTAAATGCTCCGGTATATCTTGTCCTAATCGAACTACCAATTTATCATTTCCATGATTAACTAAAAAATTTAAGTTTGTTATACCACCCTCTAAGGGATTAATTTTTAATTCATGACTCCAAATAGATAAGGATTTTATTTTTTCTATTGTATTCATCTATAGAAAACCATACTTCACTTTTAATGTTTTACTAGCCGATTTGATTAGATTATCTGAAATAATAGCAATAAAAGCTACACAAAGACCTGCAACCAAACCTCTTCCTATATCAGCTTTTGTTAGTGCTATATAAACTTCTTGACCCAACTCACGCGTTCCAACCAAGGCTGTAATAACCAACATCGATAAAGCCAACATGATTGTTTGGTTTATCCCAAGCAAGATTTCTGGCAAAGCTAAAGGTAATCGGATGTTGAAAAGTAATTGCTTTTTATTGCAACCGTTAGCAACGCCAGCATCAATGATTTCTGGATTAATACCTCTTATACCATGAATTGTGTATTTAACGGCTGGTGCCAAAGAGTATAAAATTACCGCTAACATCGCCGTAAAATCTCCAACTCTAAATAACATGACGACAGGGATGAGATACACAAAACTTGGTAAGGTTTGAAGTGTATCCATAATACTTGATAGAATCTTATTAGCTCTGTCGTTTAATCCGCCCCAAATACCCAAGGGAACTCCTATGATACATGCTAGTATAACACTGGCACCACATAAATAAATTGTAACCATAGCTTTGAGCCACAACCCATTAACAACAATAAATAATAATAAAATTAAATTTAAAAGGGCTAACTTAGATTTTCCATAATACCACCCTAATAAAACTAAAATAAATATAAACCAAGGCCAGGGTATTGATAAGAAAAAGCTTTTAATGGGAAGCATAAAATATTTTAAAATATAAAACTTAAATATCTCTAACTGATCATAATAATTTACATTTATGAATTTAATTGATTTTTCCCAAAATGCTGAAGTGCTTAAGGTAATATTTTCAGGATATGATTTAAATAAATCTATGAAAAATCCAAAAATATAAGTTATCAAAATTAAAAAAATAATTATTAGTAAATGAAAATACTTTTTATAAAAATTTAAATTTTCATTTTTAAATTTTTTATGTTTGCCTATGAATGCAAAACTCATTCTATCTAAAACTATAGCCAGGATCACGATTGCAAGGCCAGCCTCCACTCCTCCTCCAATATCTAATTTCCTTAAAGATGTTAAAACATCATAACCCAATCCGCCCGCTCCAATCATAGAAGCAATTATGACCATATTAAATGACAACATTATTACTTGGTTAATACCTAATTTAATTGAACTCAGTGCTGAGGGTATTTCTACTTTCCACAGTAATTGATGGTCATTACAACCACACATTTTTCCTGCTTCAACGATAGAAGGATTGATTCCCTTAAGACCCAAATAAGTTGTATGAACCATAGGAGGTAAAGCATAAATTATTGTGGCTATTAAGGCTGACACAGGTCCAAACCCAAATAGTACCAAGACAGGAACCAAATAAGCAAAAACCGGCATAGTCTGCATCAAATTTAATATTGGATTTACAATTCTATAGGTATTTAAACTTTTGTAACTTAGGATTCCAAAAAACATTCCTATTGATACACCAAATGGAACCGCAATAAATATAGAGGCTAGTGTAACCATAGAACTATGCCATTGATCAAAAATGACTAAATAAAGAAAAGCAAAAAAAGTTAATAAAGCTAGTGAAAGGTCTTTTATTTTAATAGCTACAATAGTCATTATACCAATCATAGCTATCCAGCTTAAAGGACTTAAAATTAATATTGCTTGGCTACCTTGGCCTTTGTAGAAACCCTCAGCAAAAAAAGACAAAATAATTTCGTAGGGCTGTTCAATTATCCAAGATATTGACCTGGTAAAATCATTAAATGTAAAAAGTCCGAATGTAGCACTTTCAATCAACCATTTAATTGACCAGGAAATATATAGTTTAAAAGGGAATATTAGAGAATTTGGAAATTTTAGAGCCCATCCTAAATCATTGGATTTTAAAAAATCGCTAGAAAATAAAGAAACTAATAAAGTAACAAAAAATAAAAATATAAAAGTAAATTTTTTTTTTGATAAAAGCACCAGACTAATCGTTTGTAGATGTGGGGGCAAAGCCCCCACAATGAAGATTTATTATTTAATCCAAGATTGCCATCTTGATTTATTATTATTCATCCAGTCTGCAACTACTGCTTCAACCGAATTACCGTCAAGATCTACTGCGGCAACCATTTGTCCCATTTCATCATTAGAGATTGTAAATGCCTCAACAGCATCGTATGCACCTGGCCATTTATCTTTTAACTGACTAGAAGCTACTTTCCAAATCGGACCACGTGGTTTACCACAATCATATGCGGAATTTGGATTAATCCCCCATGAGGGATCATTATAACACTCTGAAGTATAAGCTGGGAATTCAACAAATTCTCCTTCAAATTTTGATGGAGCCCAATGAGGAGCATAAATCCAAAGCATGATAGGAGCCTTTCTTTGATAAGCTGACTCTAGCTCAGCAAATAAAGCTGCATCAGTACCTGCATGTATAACTTCCCAATCTAAATCAAGAGCCTCAACTCTTTCATCATCAAATCCGCCCCAAGTTACAGGACCTCCTAGATATCGACCCTTAGGAGCTGTTTCCATAGTAGAGAAAGCCTCAGCACATTCATTTAAAGCTTCCCAATTAGGTAATCCGGGACATTCATCTTTCATGTAAGATGGGTACCACCATTCTTCAATGGCATCCATACCAGTGGAACCTACATTAATAACTCTTCCATCCGGTGTATATTCATCTATCGCATCTCTTCCTGTTGTTTCCCACATCTCCATCGCTAAATGTAAATCTCCAGTTTGAAGACCTGCAAATTGTGCAATGTAATCAGCTTGAACTAATTCAATATTATAACCAGCCTCTTTTAAAACCTCAGCCATAATATTTGTTGTGATTAGTTGCCCAGACCAATCATGCAAAGTTAACTTAATTGGATCCTGAGACTCAACTGCTTTAGATGAGTATGAAAAAAATAATGATAGAGTTACTACGCTAATCAATGCCTTAAACTTAAACATATTTTTAATCCTCCTGTCCTAAATTTAAAAAATTAATTATAAATTTGAATTTTTAAAAAACCTAATTCTATTTTTTATATTGGAAGAGCTATTTTTGGGAGTTTTTCCAATTGGAATGATAAAAAGGCTCTAAATTTGAAGGTGATAATTGGTCTCTTCCTAAAATGTAATCAGATGCTTTTTCCCCTGTCATAATTGTTGGAGCGTTCAAGTTGCCATTAGTAATACGAGGAAAAATAGAGGAGTCAGCTAAAAATAAATTTGATACACCTTTTACACTACAATTATTTTCTACAACAGCAGTAGGATCATCTTTTTGACCAATTTTACATGTACCACAAGGATGGTAAGCAGACTCACAATGATTTTTAATAAATTCATCCAAACCTTTGTCTGAGGTGACTTCATCTCCAGGTTGAATTTCTGGCCCTTTAAAAGGCTTTAATGCATCTTGGCATAAAATCTCTCTGCTTAATTTTAGTGCTTTTCGAAATGTAGGGAAGTCATTTTCATGGCTCATATAATTGAATTTAATCTTAGGTGCTATTTTAGGGTCAGAGGATTGTATTCGCACATAGCCTCTGGACTCAGAGCGCATGGGCCCAACATGCAATTGGAAACCATGACCTTCGCTTGGAGCTTTTCCATCATAGCGAATAGCGACTGGAAGGAAATGAAATTGAATATCAGGGTATGGAATATTTTTATCAGAACGAATAAATCCAAGTGTCTCAAACTGATTAGATGCACCAAGCCCACTTTTAAAAAACGTCCATTGCATTCCTATTAATAATTTAGAAATAGGATTTAAATATTTATAAAGTGTAATGGGCTGTAAACATTGAACCTGAAAATAAACCTCTAAATGATCTTGTAAATTTTCTCCTACTCCGGGGCTATGACATACAACAGGAATTCCTAATTCTTTTAATTGTTCTGCATTCCCTATACCGGATCTTTGTAAAATTGCAGGACTGTTAATGGATCCCGCTGATAAAACAATATCTTTTTTAACTTTAATAATTTTACTTTGACCTTGATGAGAAAATTGAACTCCTACTGCTTTTTTATTTTCAAAAATAATTTTTTCGACTAAGGCTCCTGTAAGTAATTGCACATTTTTCTTTTTTAAAGCAGGTCTTAAATAAGCTTTAGCAGCAGAAAACCTAGAACCCTTCCAAACGGTCATATCCGCTGGACCAAATCCCTCTTGTCGATAACCATTATAATCCTCTGTTTTTTGATATCCTGCTTCTACAGAGGCTTTAACAAATGCCGAGTGCAATGGGTTATCCCTTTTGCCCCGAGAAACTTGTAATGGGCCATTGCTTCCTCGAAATTCTGACTGAAAACCATGACTTGTTTCCATTCTTTGAAAGTAAGGGAGTACATTTTTATAATCCCATTCGGTAGCTCCGTCTTGCGCCCAGTAATGAAAATCACCGGGATTACCTCTAACATAAATCATTCCATTAATTGAAGACGACCCTCCAATTACTTTACCCCTAGGACATACAATAGATCGATTATTCAAACTGGACTCAGGTTCAGCTTTATACCCCCAATCATAGCGAGACATATTCATAGGATAAGACAGAGCTGCAGGCATTTGGATAAATGGTCCGATATCAGTTCCACCAAATTCCAAAACTAGAACTTGATTAGTTCCGCTTTCTCCAAGCCTATATGCAATGGTTGAACCGGCCGAACCCGAGCCAATTACGATATAATCTGGATTGGAGAAATGTGACATCACTTATTAATATATTTAATTATCAATAGAGTGAAAGATTAATGTAAATTTTAAATAGAAATTGTTTTCTCAAAATATTAGTATTTTTAAAAATTGGAGGTTTGATGAATTTAATTGATAGATTAAATGCCGGTCCAGTCTTATGTGCCGAGGGTTATCTTTTTGCTATGGAGCGTAGAGGCTATTTACAAGCAGGAGCTTATGTTCCTGAAGTTGTACTAGAACATCCCGAAGTTGTTACTCAACTTCACCGAGAGTTCATTCGAGCAGGAAGTGATGTTGTACAAGCCTTCACCTATTATGGTCATCGTGAAAAACTTCGATTAATTGGAAAAGAAGAATTACTAGAACCTCTCCAAAGAAATGCTCTGAAGATTGCCAAAGACGCTGCTGATGAATTTCCTGAATTAGATTTGATGATCGCCGGGAATGTTGCTAATACAAATATATATAGCCCAACTGATAAACAATCTCATATTGATTGCCAAAAGATGTTTGCTGAACAAATAGGATGGGCCAAAGAAGCAGGAGTTGATTTTGTTATCGCTGAAACTATCAACTGGACTGAAGAAGCAAAACTTGCTTTAAAAGAAATAAAAGATGCTGGACTAATTGCTGTTGTAAATTTAGCAATTCCTAAAGGAGATAAAACGAGAGAAGGTCATACAGCCGCTGAGGCATGCAAAATACTTGAAGATCATGGAGCAGATGTTGTTGGATTGAACTGCTATCGTGGTCCTGATATGACAATGAAATTATTACCGAGCATTAGAGAAAAGGTTTCTTGTCATGTTGCGGCACTTCCTGTGCCCTACCGAACAAATGAAAAATTCCCAACTCATATGTATATAGAAGATCCTAACTGCGGATGTCTTACTGGGAACGTTTCCCATATAGCATTAGATGGTCTAACATGTAACCGATTTGAAATGGCTGAATTTACAAAACAATGCATTAATTTAAATGTCAATTTTATTGGTATTTGCTGTGGCGCAGACCCTCATCATGTAAGAGAAATGGCAGTGGCGATGGGCAGAAAGCCTATAGCTTATAAGTATTACCCTGATATGACCAAACACTTTGCTCATGGAAATGAAGGTACACTCAAACAGAATAATAAAGCTGATGAATGGCTTAAATAAAATTTTTTGAATTTAAAACTTTATACCAACTCTCATAGCGTTTCTTGCTCAAAAGTTGAATTTATTCTCGATTTTAAATCTATTGAAATAGATAAAATTGAAGCGATCAATAACTATGGATCTTTTTCTCCTACTGCTACGGTTCCGTGTTTGTCAATTGACGGATTAATGATTTCAGACTCTGGGGCGATTTTAGAATTTTTAGAAGAAAAATACCCAGAACCATCGCTGCTTTCTGATCATCCAAATGTCAATTCGAAAATACGGTTTCTTGCTACCTTGGTTGATGAGAAGCTAGTTGGTAGTATTCGAAAACTTTTTGGTCTTGTTAAAATTACTTCTCATCCTTCTGATGGGCTGATGATTGAAAACATTTTTAAAGAAATTGAAAACCATCTTCTATTAATCAATAATATTAGAAAAGAGGAAAAATATTTAGCTTCCAATGAAGTTAGTCTTGCAGACTGCAATGCACCTGCTTTTTTTTCTATGTTAAAAGAGTTTGAAATTCACTTTAATAAAGAGGTTATAAAACCAAATGAAATTAGGATTTATGAAGAAAATCTTCAAATGCATAAAAATCTTTATAAAGAGTATAAACGATATGGTTTTGAGATAAGAACATGGATTGCCAATAAACTTTTATCATGAGCATTTGGGGGAAATTACTAGCGGGAACCTTTGGATTTGCTCTAGGTGGACCTATCGGTGCGCTTTTGGGAGTTATTGCTGGTCATAGTGTTGACAAAATCAGAGGTCAATCGAGTAGTTTTCAAGGAACAGCTCAGTCAACACAAGAAGTCATTACAGTTGGCGTTATTATTCTTGCTGCAAAACTAGCGAAAGCAGATGGTCAAGTTACTTCAGATGAAGTTTTAGCATTTAAAGAAAAATTTCAGATTCCACCTAATTTTCAAAGCGATGTGGGAAAAATATTTAATGAGGCAAAAAAATCATCTGACGACTATCATCAATATGCTCAACAACTAGGAATGATTTTTAGAAACCAAACTCAGGTTTTAGAACAAATTATTAATCTTTTATTTTATATCGCAGAAGCGGATGGAGAGATCAGTAGATCAGAAATTCAGTTTATTGAGGGTTGTGCTAAATATTTTGGATTACAAAGAAATCAGTATGAAAGCATACAATCTTTGTGGCTGGATAAACAAACTAATCCATATAAAATTCTTGGAATTAATAAAGAAGCTAGTAATGAAGAAATTCGAAAGAAGTGGATACAATTAAGTAAAGAGTTACACCCCGATCAATTAAGATCTCAGGGTGTACCTCAAGAATTGATCATTAAATCTGAAGACAGACTATCCGAGATAAATCAAGCCTACGATAAAATAAAAAGTTTGCATAAGATCAACTAGATTTTTTTTAGTTGATCAGCTTTGGATTTGCCTTTGTCTTCAACAATTTCAAATTCGACTTTGTCACCTTCATCAAGGCGGTCTAAACCTGCTTGTTGAACAGCTGTAATGTGAACAAAGATATCTTTATCTCCGCCATCAGGGGCAATAAACCCAAAACCTTTTTTTGGGTTAAACCATTTCACTGTTCCAGTAGTCATTCGTATTACCTTTCTTAAATAATAAGGTTAATCAACTTCAAATCGTCAAACTAAGTTTTTTTGGGAAACAAAATTTATTAATTCAAATATAATTAGCCTTAAATAGTACAGATAGAGTAATATATGTATTTTTATGAAAAACAATCACAAATTAGCTAGGTAATTCAATCAAATGATAACACTTAAAGGTCAAAATGAAGGGTTTTCTTCAGTATATAAAATTTTGACTAATCAAAAAGTTTATAAGATTTATAATCAATTATCTTTTGCCAGTTATCATAGAAGAAAATTATCAGACTTTAGAAAAATTTATGATCAGACATATAAACTAAATTTAAGCCCTAGGCATAAAGTTATTTCAAAAAATATTATTGAAATTGATGAATTAAATTCCGATCATCAATTAACTATAAAAAAATTATTTAATGATGAAAAATTGTTAAAGATTTTTCTTGCTCAAACTAGAAAAATTAATTCTATAGATAAAAGAATTGTAAAAGAAAGTTTATTAAATGAAATCTATTCTTACATCTACCATAATCCTAAGTATTATAAAATTAATCAAAAAATTCACCAATTAAAAAAATATCTAAAAACTTATCCTCAAGATTTTGTTTGTCATGGAGACTTACATTTAAAAAATATATATTTAAAAAAAAATAAGATTTTTTTTTTAGATTGGGACTATTGTGTATTATCTTCTCGAGGTTATGATCTTGCAATGTTTGCTTATTTAGAAAAATTAAATGAAAAACAAGTACACAAACTTTCGATTTATTCAAAAATATCTGTCAAAGAAATATTTCATTATTTACCAATATGTCATCTTTTAGATTATTTATATCTCACAATAGTGTCCGGAAGAAATGATAAAAAAGTGAAAAAGCTAGAATTAGAAGTTGATAAATTTATTTCAAATATTCATTAAAAAATTTATTAGTGGATAACTCCTTAAAAGATAAAATCTTATTACCTATTATTTTTCCTTGATGTAAAAAAATAAATGCATTCGTTATTTTTCTTAGCTCATCAATTAAGTGACTACTTATTAATGTAAGTAAATTAGGTGTTTTTTTTGTCATCATTAAGACATCTTCGTAAAGACCTCTTCTAAGACCGGGATCTAGTGAATTAAAAGGTTCATCTAGCAATAGCATTGATTTATTTCTGATCAAACATCTTGCGATAGAAACTCGTTGTTGTTCACCGCCAGAAAGTAAATTTACTGGAGTGTCTATATCAATATCAAGTGAGAGTTTTTTTAAAATATCCCTAGTTATTTTATAGTTACTAGGTGTTTTTTTCATTTGAGGATCAATACCTAAAATAACATTCTCAAAAACATTTAAATGATCAAAATTATTATAATTTTGAAATAAAATGGATAGATCTCTTTGTGAGGGTTCTAAATCATTTAAAAATGAGTTTTGGTAAAATATTTCTCCTGATTGAGGTTTAATAAATCCAGCGATCAAGTTTAATAAAGTAGATTTTCCCGATCCACTTCTACCTACTACTCCTATTATACCGGTATGGGCAATTTCTATATTAAAATTAGTATTAAAAGAGTCGAATGAACAAGAAAGATTATTAAGTTTAAGCATTTATTTTTAATAACCTACTGGGCATGTACATGACAAAAAAAAGAAAAATTATAAATAATGATAATATAAAAAAGGCATCATCATATTTATAATTATTATATAGCTGGGAGATAAATAGAGGGATAGTTCGAAAAGAACTATCATTAAATATAGTTACAGAAGTTAAGTCGCCCAAACTCAAAACAAAGATAGCTGAGATTATTAAAATTAATTCATTTTTAATTTTTGGAATATCAATTTTAAATATTCTTATCATTGGTGAAATATTTAATAAAACACAATGCTTATATTCATAAAAATAATTATGAATAAACTTGCTAGATAAAAATACAAAAACGATAGGAGTAATAAAAAAGCTATTGATTAAAGAAACAATAAAAAAATTTGATAAAATGAAATTTAAATTAAAATTCAAATAAAAAATAATTGAAGAAAGACTAAGGGAAGGAATAAAAAGAAGTATTGTTATAGAAATAAAAATTAATTTATGCAATCTACTATTTCGTTCCAGGAAAGACCTATAAATAAATAACGTAGAAAGTGAAATTGAGACTGCAAAAGAGACTGATACAAAAGAAATCATAAAACTATTAAAAATACTATTAATAAAACTTGGTGATAAGACTAATTGTAAATTAAAGTTAAATAAGCCTTTTATTAAAATAAGAAAAGGGATTAGAAAATAGAAAAGAATCAAATAAAATCCAATTGAGATAAAACTACTTTTGGAAAAAATCCTCATACAGGATTTGCTGAAATTTAAAGATTGATCATAATTTTGATTAAACATAATCAAACTCGCTAAAACTAACATTAAAATTAATTGAATTATACCTAGTGTTATTCCTGAATATAAGTCAGCGTTAAAAATAATTGATTGATAGATTGAAAGTTCAATAGTCACTAGGTGGGGCGAACCTGATAGTAAATAAAGTATAGTAAAATTACTTGCACAAAAAATTATTGTGAGAATTAATATAGACCGATAACCTTGAAATAGGTACTTTCTAATTTGTAACCTCACAGCCGTTAAAAAAGGAATATCATTTGATTTTAACAGTTTTATATAATTCTCAGGTAAGTTAACCAACTTTCGAAAAAAGAAATTAGCGTTAAAAGCTATATTAAAATATGAAGTTACATAAATAATTCCAATAAATGAAAAAATTTTTAATTCATAATCTAAGGAAAGAAGACTAAAAAGCCTGCTTAAAACACCATTAGAACTATAAAAAAAAATAACTCCAAAAGAGACAAAAATTACAGGCAATATAAAACAAAAATTTAAAAAAGCAGAGATTAATCTCTGACTCTTCCCAGAAAGATATAAAATCAAACTAAAAATAAAGCCTAAAAGTGAAGAAAAAAATGTAGCTACGATAGCCTGTAAAAAAGTAAAAAAAATTGCATTTGAATAATTTAAAATAATAAAATTAAAATTATCTGGTGCTTGAATGAAAAAAAAAATTCCACTTATAAAAATAAAAAAAAAAGTACCTATATATAAGATATAGGGAAGCCTAATTGAGTAGGCTTCCATATATCTAATAAATTTATTCATTCAACGAAGCTGCCCAATTTAAAATCCAGCTTTCTTTTTCAGAAAAAGAAGGAAATATTTGTTCTAAGGACTTAGGTTTTGGTGCTGCGCTATAGAAATCACTTTGAGAATTTTGAAGATCAATAACTGGATACATCCAATTACCTTGCGGAATATATTGTTGGAAATTTTCTGATAGTGAAAATTCCAAAAAATTTCTTGCTAATTCAATGTTATTTGCATTTTTTAAAATACCCATTACTTCAATTTGAATAGCATGACCCTCAATCATGTTTAATGCTTGATAATTTGAATTATCTTCAATTAATGAATGATATGCTGGTGAAGTAGTATAACTCAAAACAACATCACTCTCTCCCTCTAAAAATAATCCATATCCATCAGACCAACTTTTAGAAGTAATAACAATTTGATCTTGTAAACTTTTCCAATATTCAACAGTGTCTTCTTGGTATATTTGATTAATCCATTTAGCTAATCCCAAACCAGGAGTTGAATATCTGGGATCCATTATTATTAAGGAAATGTCATTTCTAGATGCTAATTCATCAAAAGATTGAGGTGGTGAGGAAAGCTTTGTTTGATCATAGATAAAACTAAAATAACCATAATCAAATGGTGTAAAAAATTTATTATCCCAATCTATATCTAGGTTAAATTCTTTAATTTTATGCTCTAAAAATAAATCATTTTCTTCAGCTTCTTTTATTAAAGAGTCATCTAATCCTAAAAGAATATCATAACCTTCATTGTTTTTTGTAAGTTTAATTCTTGATAAAAGAGCCCCGGAAGACTCTGCCGTATTCCAAATTAAGTTACAATTGCAAATAGACTCGAATTCTTTTTCTATGTTGGGCCCTGGCCCCCAATCGGAGACGAATGATCCATAAGTAAGAACTTTTAATTCCTCTTTTGCTAAAACTTGGATGGGGAGAAAAAGTATAATTGACAATAATTTTAAGTTCATCGTTAATCCTTTCATTAACAAAGAACCAAGATTGCGCAGTGGTAAGGAAATCAACTTCCTACGCCGGCATTATCCGGTTCAGGTTCTAGGGTTAAGGAAATCCTTTCTCAGCTTTTAAATAAGCACCCCTGTTAAATAGAACATAACAGGAAGATGTATCTATTTAAAGACATATTTACTTATTAGAAAATATTGTTAATTTGAGAAACCATGAAAATAATTAGTAATTTTTACGATGGAAAATTAATCAATAGTGAATCCTCAAATACTCTCTCTCTTTATAAGCCTACTACCGGTGAAGAATATGCTCAAATCCCAATTACAACAGAAAAAGAATTTCAAACAATCTTAGGTAAAATGAAGATAGCTCAAGTATCTTGGGCAAATACTCCAATCACAAAACGAAGCTCTATTTTATTTAAATTTAAAAGTTTAATTGAAAAAAACTTTGATGATATTGCTCGTATTATCTCTGAAGAACATGGCAAAGTATTCTCTGATGCGAAAGGCTCTCTGCAAAGAGGATTAGAGGTAGTGGATTTCGCATGCGGCATTCCCCACCTTCTCAAAGGTAATCACTCTGTAAATGTAGGTACAAATGTTGACTCTTTTGACATCAAGCAGCCCTTAGGAATTTGTGCTGGCATAACTCCTTTTAACTTTCCCGCAATGGTTCCAATGTGGATGTTTCCTATCTCTATAGCATGCGGTAATGCCTTTATGTTAAAACCTTCTGAAAAAGTTCCTCAATGTTCATTAAAGTTAGGAGAATTATTAAGTGAAGCCGGATTACCTGAAAACGTTTTTACTATTGTTAATGGAGATAAGAGTGTTGTAGATCAAATCCTCCAATCTCCTGATATTTCTTCAGTTAGTTTTGTCGGATCAACCCCAGTAGCAAAATATATTTATACAGAATGTGCTAAGTATAACAAACGTGTCCAAGCTTTAGGTGGTGCAAAAAATCATATGTTAATTATGGAAGATGCAAATTTAGAGGATGCTGTTAATGGTTTGATTGGAGCCGCTTTTGGTTCAGCTGGAGAAAGATGTATGGCCACATCCGTTGCTCTTCCTATCGGAAGAATTCAAAAACCTTTTATGGAACTTCTCAAAGAAAAGGCATCTGAAATAAAAGTTGGAGAATCTCTTGATCCGCAAAGCGAGATGGGTCCTTTGATTACCAAAGAACATAAACAAAAAGTTTTAAGCTATATTGAAAAGGGAGTATTAGAGGGAGCTACATTAGAAATGGATGGAAGAAATCTAAATCTTCAAGGTTTTGAAAATGGCAACTTTGTTGGTCCAACTATTTTTAACAATGTTTCAACAGATATGACTATATACAAAGAAGAAATTTTTGGACCCGTCTTATCAGTTATTAATTTAAATCATTTTGATGATGCTTTAAAAATTATTAATAATCATGAATTTGGGAACGGCACTTCCATTTATACTTCGAACGGAACTTTTGCTCGCAATTTTATGAAAGATGTTCAAATTGGTATGGTTGGAATTAATGTTCCCATCCCTGTTCCAATGGCTTTTTATAGCTTCGGTGGTTGGAAAGGGTCTATTTTTGGAGGGCATGGCATGCATGGTGAAGAGGGAATTAGTTTTTACACAAAAAGAAAAACAATTACCTCAAGATGGCCGGAAGATGTCGCAGGGGCTTCTCTTAACATGCCAACTATGAAATAATATTCATATGGATAAATTTAAAGATAGAGAAAGAGCTTTTGAAGCTGAGCAAAGCCAGAAAGAGCAATCAGAGTTTGATAAAAGAAACTCAAGAAATAAAGTATTTGCTGAGTTTATTCTCGACCATATTGGTCAGCAGGGCAACCAAGAACTATTAAAAGAAATAGTACTTTCTGATCTTGAAGAACCAGGCGACGAGGACATCATAAGAAAATCCCTTGATGTGATCTCTCAACATAATGGCTCATTATCAAGAGAAGACCTTTTAAAAAAATTATCTGAAATATAAATAGTTAACTACCAAGTTCCTGTATTTTCCATACTTAACCAAGGTTCTTTTGGTTCGAGATTGTCCCCTTTTTGGAGTAGTTCGATTGATATTCCGTCGGGAGATTTTACAAAAGCCATATGGCCATCTCTAGGTGGACGATTGATAACCACCCCATTGTCTTGAAGTTTTTCACAAATTTTATAAATATTGTCTACTCTAAATGCAAGATGGCCAAAGTTTCTACCTCCTGCATATTCCTCTTTATCCCAATTGTAAGTTAGTTCAATTAAAGGTTTTCTATTTTCATCAGCAAGATTTTTATCTTCAGGGGCACACAAAAAAATTAGCGTAAATCTCCCCTTTTCATAATCTTTTCTTGAAAATTCAATTAAACCTAATTTGTTGCAATAAAAGTCTAGTGAGGTGTCGATATCACTAACTCTAATCATAGTATGTAAAAATTCCATACGATCTAATTATCAAAAAATCAAAAGAATGTCTAATTGCATCTATTAATAAGAATATTTAAATATAAATTATAATTATGACAAGACATTCCAAAATGAACAAAGATGAACAGTTCCTTCTTAAAATTGTTCAGCCCTCACTGTTGGGTTTTATGGATGGATCTATTTCAACTTTGGCGCCCGTATTTGGTTTTGCGGTATCAGGCGATGCTAAAACTGCCTTTATGGCAGGAACATTAGTTTCTGTAGGTGCCGGCATAAGCATGGGTCAAGCTGAAGCTATTAGTGACGATGGTAAATTAACAGGAAGGGGTTCACCCGTAATTAGAGGAGTCATAACCGGTGTGGCTACCTTTATTGGTGGCATGTTGCATACTCTTCCATTCTTAATCAATGATATTTCCTTAGCGAAAGATTTGGCAATTATAATCACAATCTTTGAACTTGCCTTGATAACAGTCATCAAATGGAAATATATGAAAAGCAAACTAATGACCAGTTTCTGGCAGGTATATTTAGGTGGAGGGCTAGTTATTTTTGCAGGAATATTTTTAGAAAGAGTTATTTCAAAATTTCTAACTTAAAATTGTTTATTTGTACCAAGTACAATTTGCTTTTTTAATACCCTTTCTCGATAGAAAATATATGAAACGCTCATCATTATAATCATTCCTCCAAATAATACGTTGAGTGATATAAATTCTTGAAAAAATATGTATCCAATTATGAATGACCATATAACCGATGAGAAATCAAGAGGAGCTAATAATGAGGCATCGGCCATTTGAAATGATTTAGTAAGGCAGATTTGGGCAACAAAACCTAAAATACCTGACGCCACCATAAAGATTAGATCGATGTTTTCTGGCCATATCCAACTATCATTATAAAAAAATAAACTAATCACAGTGCATAAAGCCGTAAAAACCCAAACAGATAAAATATTATTATTAGTCAGAAGTATTTTTTTTAGAAAAATAACAGCAATGGATAAAAAAAAACTAGCTATGAGGGGTAAAAAAGAATAATTAGAAAATATTGCCGACCCTGGATTCAAAATAATAACAACTCCAATGAAACCAAAAATTACAGCAATAATTCTTCTATAGCCTATTTTTTCTCCAAGAAAAAAAACGGATAAAATTGAAATAAAAAAAACTGAAGAAAAACTAATTGTCTGCATTTCAACCAAAGGTACATATCTAATTGAAATAAAAAATAAGCTCATTGCTGTAATCCCAATGATGGCTCGACCAAAATGCAAAGGATATCTATTAATAGAAGTGACTTTAAGTTTTAAAAAATAAATGACAAAAAAAAGTGGAATCAAAGCAAAAAAATTTCTAAAAAATACAACTTGAAATAATGGAATATGATCTCCTGTGGCTTTGATGCAAACACTCATGAGAACGAAAAATAAAACTGACAAAGACTTATAGATAAAAGCTGACATTTAAGCAAAGTAACTATATTAAATATGCATGAATTTACTAATAGTTAATGGCTATGATAAAAAGGGCTGGGACAAGCTAGCTAAACACAAACTACAACCAATCTGCGAATTTTACAGGGACCAATTAAAGCTCATCAATCCAAAATTGAAAACTAGTTTTATTTATCCATCTATAGATTTAAAAAAGGAATATGATGATAGTTATTTTTTGTCATTTGATGGGGTTGTTTGGACAGGTTCGAGTTTAAATATTTATGACAATACGAAAGAAATTAAAAATCAAATCAACTTAATGAAAAAATTATCTAAATTACCGATCAAAATGTTTGGAAGTTGTTGGGGGATGCAAATGTTTACAGTTTGCAATGGCGGGCAAGTAACTAAAAATATAAAAGGTCGGGAAATAGGTATTGCTTACAATATCACAATCAATCAACATGGAAGCTCTCACCCACTTTATTCAAAAAAACCAAAAATTTTCGATGCTTTCGCCTCTCATGTTGATCATATAACAACAATGCCATCGAATTCAAAAGTCTTATCTGAAAATCATTATTCTATTCAGGCATTATCTAGTGCAAAATTTTGGGGCACACAATACCATCCAGAATTTAATTTTAAATACACCGGTCAAATCATGAATGCTCGAAAAAAGATTCTTCTAGAAGAAAATCTATTTTCAAAAAATCAAATTGAAGGATTAATTAAAGATTTTAAAAAACCTAAATCAGAGAGTTATAGTAAATCTATTTATGATTTTAAGCTAAGAACTCTAGAATTAGCCAACTGGCTAAAGTGGATAAGACAAAGTTAAAATATTTTTTTTAGCTCCGATATGTTTTTGCAGACAATTATGAAATCACTAAAGTTTTTATACGCAAATCCTTTTGTAATTATTTTTTGATACTGATTAATTATATCGATCCAATAGTTTTTATAATTAAAAATAATAAATTTTTTATTCTTAATAATACCTAATTGTAAAGCGCTTAAGACTAGGCCAATTTCTTCAATCGTACCCCCTCCTCCCGGAAGAGCTATAAAACTATCAGATAATGATAAAAACTTTTTTTTTCTTTCTTCCATAGTTTTAGTAATATGAAGTTCGTTTATTTGACGATGAATTGTTTCTCGGTGATCTAAAAATTGAGGAATAATACCTGTAACGTGGGCTTTATTTTTTAAAGCAGTATTTGCGACAACTCCCATAAGTCCATTGTCTCCACCCCCATAAACAATATCATATTCATTTTTACATAGGTATTCGGTCACCTTTATCGCAATATCCTTATACCCTTCATTAGATCCAAACATTGATCCACAAAAGATTGCTACTTTATGTTTAGTATTTTTTATTTTCATTTATTAATGTCTACTATATTAATTATTAAAAGATGAATAAAAACAACAATAATACTGAATTAAAAAAAGTAAGGTTAAAGATTGATGAAATTGATAGTAAAATCATTAAATTGATTGCCGATCGATTTAAAGAAATTCACAAAGTAACTAAACTAAAAGATAGTCACGATCAAATCATAGACCATGAACGCATCACTCATATTTTGAAAACTGTTCAAATAAAAGCAAAAAAAAATAAGATAGACCCAGATATCATTACCAGAATTTGGCAAATATTTATTCAAGAAGCTATTAAGCTTGAATATGCCAAAGTTAAAAAAAGCTAAATTACTGCCAAAATCAACATAACGAATAATATCGTAATTAAAACTGTTGCTGCAAAGCTAGGAGTAGTGACTTTAAAGTATGATAAGTTAGCGAATTTTTTTGATTTTCCTATAAAGAATTCGAAAAGTAGATTGAGGATGAAATATATTTTTTGAGTTATAAAATGTAATGATTGAAAAAATGGCTTACCAATTCCTAGTAACATTTTTCGATAAAACCAGTCAGTATTTAATACGGTAGATTTAATTTCAGATGGGTAAAGTCTAAACTTAACCAAAAATAAAAAAGCCAATATGGCAAAAACTAAAAGTTGTAATTGACTTACAATATGATCGAGAGTGTATGGTTGATACTCAACAGAATAAGGTAAGATTGAGTAGAGGAATTTAGGGAAAATACCTATACCAATACATAAAAATGCAGCGATACCCATTGCCAATAGCATATTAAATGGAGCCTCTTGAACTTTCATTTTCCTTTCATGTGCGAAAAATGCAAAGTAAGGAATTTTTATACCTGAATGTTCCAGCACACCTGCAGAAGCAAAAAAAAGGACAAAATAAATTAATATTAACCCTTGCCCTCCCAAGGCTGACATAATTAAAGATTTTGCTACAAAACCACTAAATAAAGGGAATGCTGAAATTGACATTGCACCAATAATGCAAAATATAGTAGTAAAGGGCATATACTTATAGAGACCTCCGAGTTCTGAAGCTTTTGTCGTTCCAACTCGATGTAAAACAGCACCCATACTCATAAATAACAAAGCTTTATAAATAATATGCACAAAGGCATGGGCGACAGTTCCATTTAAAGAAAGTTCTGTACCAATACCAATTCCTACAACCATAAAACCTAATTGATTATTCAAACTAAATGATAGAACTCTTCTTAAGTCATTTTCGATGACAGCGAAGAAAACTGGAAATACAGTCATGATGGCACCTATCCAAATTAATGTATCAACTCCTGGAAAAGTTCGGGCTAAAGCATAAATTGCAAGTTTAGTAGTAAAGGCTGAAAGAGCAACAGTTCCAGTTGGAGAGGACTCCGGATAAGAGTCTTGAAGCCAGCCATTAAGTAATGGGAAAGCAGCTTTAATGCCAAATGCTAAAAATATAAATATTCCAAAATTATTTGATAGATCTAATTTTGTTAATAAATAATTGCCAGTTTGTAATGTCATCAAACTAGCCCCAATAAGCAATAATACTCCAGAACAAACTTGAATAATTAGATAACGCATTGCAGATGATCTTGCAGATGGGGTATTTCCAGCAAATACAATAAACGCTGAAGTAAGTGCAGTGGATTCCATCCAAATAAATAAACTAAAAAAATCTCCTGCGTGTAAGGCGCCAATCGCAGCTCCCGCATAAGCCAAAGTGGCCATGTTTTCCATCAAATTTTTATTATGCCATGCATAAATGATAATAAGGACAGAGGCTAAATGAAAAATTAGAGCAAAAGGTAGAGTTAGGTTATCGGCTTGATAAAGTATAAGAGTGTTTCCTAAAATTTCCCATTCAACAAACACCCCAAATCCATTTAACAGAGATGAGGCTGAAGCAGCAACAGAAAGTAACATGACTGGTTGTCTCAAATATTGAGGAATTAAGGGTAAAAATATGGACGTAATAATCATCCATAGACCTGGGATCATATTAGTCATAGTAATCCTCTTTTCTCATCAATATCTTCCGCAGCCACTTTCCGACCAGAACGATAAAAATAAAGCTAACAAATCCAAAAAAAGCTGGGAATCCATATATCTCTTCTAGGGCAAAATATGCATGACGATGAAAAGTAAAATCAATCCCAACTAGCAAAATTGAAATCAATATGATTATTTTAATAAAATATTTTGCGAAAGTTTTTAAATTATTTTTACTCATATAAATAAAACTCCATTAATAATTTCTATAAAGTAATTAGCAAAAAAGAATAATGCAAAACAGCCTAATCCGGTTATAACAGGGGGCCAGACAGCTAATGGGGCATGAGTAAGGTGAATATCTTTTGTCAATTTTTTCCTAAAACCAATAAAGACAGGTTCTAATAAATAATAAATATTCAATAGTGAAGAGATTCCCAAAATTATTGCGACATATAAATAATCAGCTTCTAGAGAACCTAAGATTAGATAAAATTTACTCCATGATCCAACAAATGGAGGAACGCCAATTATTGACAATGCTCCTAAAGTATAAGCAAAGAAAATCAAAGGAGTTCTATATCCAAGACCATTCAGTTCACTTATTTTTTTAACATGGGCAGTGACATAGATAGCTCCTGCACAAAAGAATAATGTAATTTTTCCAATCGCATGGGTTATAATATGAAATGAAGCACCTTTAATTGCAAAGCTAGTTGCAAGGGCGGCGCCTAAAATAATATATGAAAGTTGGCTTATAGTTGAATAAGCCAATCTAGCTTTTAAATCATCTTTACTTATGGCAATAATACTTGAAGCTAAAATTGTAAATGAAGCTAACCAAATTAACCAATTTGAGGCCTTGCTTTCAAAAAGATATTCTGGACCAATAATATAAACAACTACAACTAGGAAGCTAAAAACTCCTGCTTTCACAACAGCTACCGCATGAAGCAAAGCTGAAACGGGAGTGGGAGCAACCATTGCAGCTGGTAACCAACGATGAATTGGCATTATAGCAGCTTTTCCTATGCCAAATACCAAAAGGGCCACAAGAAATGATAAATACTCTGTTGGAAATTTACCTTCAAGTATGCCACCTGACTTGAAATCTAGCGTACCAGTTTGAAACCAAATCCAAAAAATTGCAGGTAAAAACAACATTAAAGAGGTTCCTACAAGAATTGAGAGATAAACTCTTCCCGCAGCTTGAGACTCAGCGTTTTGTTTGTGCCCTACTAAAGGAAAAGTAGAAAAAGTTAAAATTTCATAAAAAATAAATAGCACTAATAAATTACCTGACCAAGCAATTGCTAAGGCTGCATGAATTGCAATTGAATAAAAAATTACAAAACGAGTTTGATTAACTTCTCCGGCACCACGCATATATCCAATAGTGTAGATAGAAGCAAGTATCCACAATGAGGAAGCAACAAGACTAAAAATTGAACCCAAAGGGGTAATTCTAAATGTGAACTCTACACCTTGAATAAGAGGGAATAAGGATATTGAAAATTCTTGAAAATTTTTAATACCATCAAATATAATTAAACTGATAATAAAAGTAATTATGCCTCCAATAACACCAAATGAGTCACGTAAATTGATATTTTTTTGAAAAACAAATGAGCCTAAAGCTGCGATCAATGGAACTAATAGTCCAAGTATAATCAAGGAAGAGTTACTCAATTTGAAATTGCTCCAAATAAGTCACTTGATGCCATTGTAGCTAATTCAATAATTGGAGCAGAGAAAATTCCAAATACGATAATCGATATAGCAATTATCCATAATGGGATATATATTGCTGGATCCTCGGGCGCAACTTTTACGGTAGTTGTTGAAAACCACAATCTTTCTATAATTTTCCAAAAATAAATAACAGCAAGTGCCGAGCTGATTGCAACAAGCGCAATCGTTATAAACATTTGGTTGAAATAAAGCGCTTGAAATAAATATAACTTTGAAACAAATCCATTTGTAAGCGGAATTCCAATTAAAGAAACACCACAAATTAATAATGCAAAAGAAGTAATTGGATATTTTTGACCGTATCCACTAATAGAAGACAAAGTTACTCTATCTTGAGAAACTATTGCAAAATATCCTATTGCCATAAATAGACCTCCTTTGATTAATGCGTGATTAAAAATATGGATAAAGCCTGCGGTAATACCGCTTTGCTCATTCAAGCTAAACGCAAGAGTTATATAGCCAATTTGAGCAATAGAGGAGAATGCCAGGAGTTTTTTTATATCTTCTTGATAGATAGCTATTACAGTACCTACAAAAATTGCAGTGACGGAAAGAGGCATTAAAACATAATCTAAAAATATAACTAAATAATGGTCATATATTCTGAAAACTTCATAAATTAGGCGAACAAAAAAATATAAAATAGCTTTAGTCGCTAAGGCTGCAAAAAGAGTGGAAACTGCTGAAGGCGCATAACTATAGGCAGCTGGAAGCCATAAATGTAGCGGGAAAACTGCTGATTTAACCATCAGTCCGATTAACATAAAGGACATTCCGGCAAATATTGCTAATTGGCCTGAAGAGTACTGTGATAATTGAACAACTAAATCAGACATATTCAACGTTCCAGTCATTGAATAGGCAAATCCTACCCCAATTACATAAAAAGTTGCTCCTATTGCTCCTATAATCAGATAGTTGAAAGCGGCCAAAAGAGCTCTTCTATTCATGCCTGCTCCCAATGCAATTAAAGATATAGATGACAGAGCAGATATTTCTAAAAATACAAAAAGATTAAAAATATCATTAGTTAAAATTATTCCATTTAAACTTCCTATAGCTAAAAGCCAAAGAGAATAAGTTTTTCCTGTATCGTCAGGATGAATTTCAGAAAGAAAAATTTTCCTTGAATAAAAAGTTGTTATTAAAACAAAAATCGAGAAAATTATTTGTAATCCAATATTTACGCCATCAATTTTAAATGCAATGCCCCAGGGTGGCTGCCAATTTCCAAACTCATATAATATTACTCCTGTTTTTTTAACCATAGAAAGGAGTTCAAAAGAAATAAAAAGATGACCAATTAGGGTTATCATTGAAATAATCCATGGCCATCGAGAAGAAGGTATAAAAGCAATAATTGCAGATACAATTAAAGGGAGAATTACAACTAAAGCAGGAGCATCATCAATTAAAAAATTCATCTCTATCTTTCGGACTTGAGCTCCTCTGCCTCAATTTCTTTTTCTTCAATAGTGTTATAATTTTTGTAAATTTGTAATACGAGCGCTAGACCTAAAGCAGAAGTAGCGACTCCAACTACAATAGCAGTAAGAATTAAAACATGCGGAAGTGGGTTTGAATAAATTGCTTCAACTTTCATCAAAATTGGAGCTGTTCCATCGATGATTTTTGCAAGAGATACAAAAAACACGAACACAGAAGTTTGAAATATGGCTAAACCAACAATTTTTTTTATATAATTTTGGCTAGTGATAATTATAAATAACCCCCCTACCATCAGTAAAATAAAAGCAAAGTGGTTCCAAAAATAGAGAAAATCAGTCATTGCTATCCCCAAATGAAGCAAATGAGTGATAAAGAGCGATCATTACTGTTGCAACAGTAATCCCCACTCCCAGTTCTACGAGTATAATTCCTAAATGTTGACCGCCAGATGGATCTGAAGATAACACGTTATAGTCTAAGTATTTTCCATTTAAAAATAAAGAAACCAAGCCCACTCCAGCATATAAAAGAACTCCAACGCACATTAAATATCTATTAATTTTAACAGGAACTAAAGTCTCCCCATTTTTCAATCCAAAAATCATAGAGTATAAAATAAATGCAGCGGCAATAATGACCCCAGCCTGAAAGCCTCCTCCAGGACCGTAGTCACCATGAAATTGAACATATAAACCAAAAATAATAATGGGAGCGAATAAAATTCTACTTACAATATTAAAAATAGGACTAGTTGATATTTTCTCTTGCATTATTTTTTTAACTTCTTGGTAAATTTTGTTTTTCGATTAAGAGTATTGCCTGTTAAAAGAGCAATTACTCCCAAACCTGCTGTAAAAATAACAATAGTTTCTCCTAAAGTATCAAAACCCCGGTAGCTAGCTAAAATATTGGTAACTACATTTGGAATATGAAAAAATGATTCACTCTCTTTTATATACTCTGGTGTAACATGTAAATGAATAGGTGCATTAGGGTCACCCAACAATGGAAGATTTGAAATTATAACCATTAAAATGATGACAATACAAACTGAAATGATAAGACTTGGGAACAAATTAACTAAAGGTTTTATTTTGCCCTCAGGTAATTTTGCTACAGCCATTACCATCAAGATAGTCGATATTCCTGAGCCGACAGCCGCCTCAGTAAAAGCAACATCTACGGCATCTAAATTTACATAAATAGCAGCACAAACAAGAGTAAAAGCGCCCGTTAATGCAACTATTCCTATTAAAGAAGTGCTTTTAAATATAAAAAAAGTTGTGATTAACAGAATTGAAATTAGAAAAAAGTTTATAAGAAGAAAATTCATTTTTTGTTAACTTTTGTTTTAGGTTTTAATCCAGACTCATATGCAAACAAAGCAATAGCATGACCAGATACAGGACTTGTAAATAATAAAAACAATGGGATCAATAAAAGCTTAAAACTTACTAGAGAAAATCCAGAGTAAAGAATTAATGATAAAACTATAAAACCCGAACCTAATGTATCAATTAATCCCGCAGCATGAATTCTGCCGAACAAATCTGGTAATTTTAACAAACCCAAACTTCCAGAAAAGATAAAAAAAGAACCCAAAACCAAAGAAATCATAGAAAGAATATTTACAAAATTATCCATTAATTTTTTTTCCTTTAATTTTATAAAACCGAAGGATTGCAATAGTTCCAAGGAAATTTAACAAAACATACATCAGCGAAATATCGACAAATTCGGGTCTTTGAAAGGCAAATCCATGGATTGCAATTCCAAGAGCTATGATTGTTCCAATGCTGGAGATCGATAAAATTCTATCAAAAGGCGTTGGACCTTTTACCGCTCTAATAATGCAAAGAATAATTGCAATTGCCAGAACGCTTAGTGCAGCAAAAAAAATCATTTGTCCAGTCCTGTAATGAATCGATCCATTTCGCCAGACTGTAAATCTTTAGATAATTCCTTACTCAAAGCATGAACAAGTAAATCATTTTTTTCAACTTCGATAGTGACCGTACCAGGTGTTAATGTAATTGCATTCGCATAATTAGCGATACCCGTTGAATTTTTTTGTGATGCTTTAATTTTAATGAGTTCAGGTGAATAATTGTTACTCCAAATTATTTTTGTTGTGCTTAGGCCAGACTTTACTATCTCTTTCGTCAGCCATAACCAATAAAAAGGTAATCGTAATAAAAGTTTTAAGGGAAAAGTATCGCTGTCTATAGCTCTCGCTCTATAAGACATCCAACTGACAAATAGAACGCTAATTAAACCAAAGAATAATAAAAGAGGCTTTAAGTATCCTGATAGTATGTACCATAATAGAAATAGAACTACAAAATAGACTATAAAGCTTAAAAATTTAGCTGAGTGTTTTTGTTTGGTAGCCACTAAAAGCTATTATGAGAATAAATCGCCCTCTGTAAACACTGCTGTATTCATATCTTTTACAAAAAGTTTACCTTGATCTGACTTAAATCTTGAAACTTCAATGAAACCGCCTTTAACAGCTATTCGAACATTTTCGGCATTGATGGAAATAATTTGTCCTGGAAAATGTTCTGCACTTTGTTCGTCAATAAACTTAGTGTCAAGGAAAGTAAATTCATCTCCCATGAATTCTGCCCAAGCTCCCGGTTGCGGATTACAGCCTCTAATTAAGTTATAAATTTCTCTTCCAGGTTTTTTCCAATCAATTCGAGCGTCAGCTTTTTTACACCAAGATTCATAAGTAGCCTTAGTATCATCTTGGGCAATTCTTGGAGCGTTTCCTGCAGCAATTAAATCTGCAGCCTCAACACAAGCATCTACTCCTAAAGGAAAAATCTTTGAAAAATAAACATCTCCCAAGGTATCATCTGGGCTAATTTCAACTTCCTTTTGAAGTAAAATTTCACCCTCATCTAAACCATCATTAGGATAAAAAATGGTCAAGCCAGTCTTCTCTGAACCCCAAATAATGGGCCAATTAATAGAGCTTGGGCCTCTATGTAAAGGAAGAAGAGATGGGTGAAAGCAAATTGATCCGTGTTTAGGAATATCTCTAGCAGCCTCGGGTACAAAAATAATAACATAAGCCATGACGCATAGATCGGCATCATGAGATTTGATTTGATCTAATACTTCTTGATCTTTAAAATTTGATGGCTGATAAACTGGAAGACCTACACTTTGAGCATATTCTTTGACAGGGTCAATTGGTTTGCCTTCTTTGTCGGGTGCGCAGTAAACAGCAACAACCTCATGATCAGTTCCTGTGTGAAATTTTTCTAAAGCACTTTTACCAAATGCCTGTTGTCCCATAAGTATAATTTTCATTTTTAATTTCTCCCTTTGTGTTTTTTATACCGCTCCAACTTCTCTTACGGCTTTAATTTCATCATCGCTCATTTTACAAAATTCTTTAAGAATTTCGTCAGTATGCTCTCCCAAAAGTGGAGATCTTTTCACTACAGCTGGTGAATCGGAAAGTTTAATCGGATTGCCAACAGTTAAATATTTACCTCTCACTGGGTGATCTACTTCTACAATTGTTTCAGTTGCCCTAAGACCCGGATCTTCTGCAATTTCTTTCATTGATAAAATTGGGCCAACTGGAATATCTAAGGGATTGCATATTTCCATAACTTCAAATTTAGTTTTCGTCATTGTCCATGCTTCAATCGTATTAAATATTTCATTTAATTTCGGTAATCTTTTTTCAGGAGTTGAAAATTCTTCATCCTCTTTCCATTCAGGTTTTCCGATAACATCACAGACCTTCTCCCATACAGCTGCTTGGGTAATAAAATAAGTATATGCGTTAGGATCGGTTTCCCAACCTTTACATTTTAAAATTCTACCAGGCTGTCCTCCACCTGAGTCATTGCCGGCTCTTGGGGTAGATTCACCAAAAGGAATACCTTCACCGAACTGGGAGTATTCTTTTAGAGGGCCTCGTTCAAGTCTTTGTTGATCACGGAGTTTTACTCTACAAAGATTTAGAACTCCATCTTGCATAGCCGCAGATACTTTTTGGCCTTTACCTGATTTTTCTCTATGAAAAAGAGCTGTAACAATTCCTAAAGCTAAGTGGAGACCTGTTCCACTATCGCCAATTTGTGCACCAGTAACCATAGGTAATTCGCCTAACATTCCTGTAGTTGATGCAGAGCCACCAGCACATTGAGCAACGTTTTCATAAACTTTACATTCTTCGTACTTACCTGGCCCAAATCCTTTTACAGAGGCATAAATCATTCTTGGATTAATTTCTTGAATTTTTTCCCAAGTAAAACCCATACGGTCTAAAGCCCCAGGTGCAAAATTCTCAACCATGACATCACATTCTTTAATTAATTGTGTAAAGATTTTAGCTCCCTCTGGTTTTTTGGGGTTAAGTGTAATGCTTCTTTTATTTGAGTTTAGCATTGTAAAGTAAAGACTATCAGCTTCAGGAATATCCCTAAGCTGTCCACGAGTAGCATCACCTACTCCAGGACGTTCTACCTTAACTACATCCGCACCAAACCAAGCTAATAGTTGAGTACATGTTGGGCCAGACTGGACATGAGTCATGTCCAGTACCTTTACACCTTTTAAAGCTTCCATTATTCCGAATTATTTGTACATAGTCTGGTTTTTAGTACCAGGTGCAAATTCTTCTTTATCAACCCAAATATTTACGATTGCAGGAATGCCTGACTTAACCGCTTCTCTTGCTCTTTGAAGGGCTGGTTGAATATCTTTGGCTTCTCTAACAGCTTCACCATGACCACCGAAAATTTTAGCAAACTCATCGAAGTTAACATCACCTAATAAGTTTCCTACGTTACCTTTATCTTCGCCGTACTTCATGATTTGACCAAAACGAATTTGGTTTTGAGCTGAGTTATTCCCGATGACAGTCAGAACTGGGGCTTTATGTCTAACAAATGCCTCAAAGTCCATACCGGTCATAGAGAATGCTCCATCACCACAATAGAGTAATACTTCTTTTTCAGGAGCGGCAATCTTAGCTGCAAGGGCATAAGGTACGCCTACACCTAATGTACCAAGAGGTCCTGGGTCCATCCAAGCACCCGGTTGTCTCGGCTGTACCGCTTGTGCACTAATAGTAACAACGTCACCACCATCACCGATATAGATAGTATCATCATTTAAGAATTCGTTTAATTCCCAAGCAACTCTGTAAGGACTAATTGGTGATTTATCAGTAGTAAATGTTGGCATTAACTTCTCAAGAGCTGCTTCTTCACCCGCTCTTAATTCCTTAAACCAATCAGATCTATCTTTTTTTGAACCAGCTTCTGAAATAGCCTTTAGGGTTGTTCCGATATGTCCAACTAAACCAAGAGAAATATCTCTATTTTTTCCAACTGTTCTATAATCCATATCAATTTGGATAACAGTTGCATTAGGATTCAGTCTTTTTCCGTATCCCATTCTAAAGTCAAATGGAGTACCAACAATTATTATACAATCAGATTTAGTAAAAGCATTTCTTCTAGTTCTATGAAAATGGTGAGGATCTCCAGGAGGTAATGAACCTCGTGCTGAACCATTAAGGTAAGCAGGAATATCCATATTTCTTACGAAATCTACTGCATCTTGGGTTGATTGACTTGTCCAAACTTGCTGACCAAGAAGTACACATGGTCTTTCAGCTTTAGAAATAATGTCAGCAGCTTTTTGAACATCCACAGGATCAGCGAGAGTTTTAGAGGAGGCACTATATTTTCCTGTTTGTGGGATAACCGCTTTACTTAAAGGGATAGATGAATCTAAGATATCTCTTGGGATTTCAAGAAAAGATGGTCCAAAAGAACCATTTCTAGTTTCTCTAAACGCCATCGATACCATATCAGCACATCTTTCAGTAGACATCACAGTAGCTGCAAATTTTGTAATTGGTTGCATCATGTCAACGTGAGGAAGATCTTGAAGTGAGCCCATTTTATGCTGAGTTAGTGAACTTTGTCCACCAATCAACAACATAGGGATCTCAGCTCTAAAAGCATTAGCTACACCCGTTATAGCATGGGTCGTGCCTGGTCCAGCAGTTACAACTGCACATCCTGGTTTTCCAGTCATTCTTGCATAGCCATCGGCAGCATGTGAAGCCACTTCTTCGTGTCTTACATCAATAATCTTAATTCCTTCGTTTAAACAACCATTATAAATATCAATAATATGACCACCACATAGGGTGTAAATTACTTCGACGCCCTCAGCTTTGAGAGCTTTTGCTACTAGCTCACCGCCAGTAATCATTTGTTCATTAGTTCCTGTAGACATTTTTACCTCTCTCTGGTGGTATAATGTATACCAGATTATTTACTGTTGCAAAGAATTTTGGTTAAGATTTGATACTTTCCTCAATTTTATCGACAAGGGTTAAAGCGTGGTTTTTCAGGAGTTTTTCAGCTTTTGTGGGTTGACCTGCGACAAGAGATTTAACAATATCATTATGCTCATCAATGGATTGAATAGATCTATTTGACTCGATGATGAACTTTTTTCTAAGATATTGAAGATGAATTAATTGCGATTCTAGAATTTCACCCATCAGTTTAACTTTGGTAAGCTTCATGATGTATTGATGAAATTTAATATTATCATTCGAGTAATTATCTAATTCTGATAAAACATTTGATTTTGAATACTGACAGAAGGAATTAAGTATTTCAATTTCCTCTTTAGAGGAATTTTTAGTAATTAAATGAGCAGCATACCCCTCCAATCCAGCCCAAACAGTTACAATATCTATTAATTCTTTCTTAGACTTTCTATGAACAAAGACGCCCCTTCTCGGAACAGTTTTGACTATTCCCTCTTGCTCTAACCTTGCTACAGCTTCTCGAATTGGAGTTCTGCTAACTCCCAACTTTTCGGATAGTTGTCTTTCATCTAAATGAAAATCACTCTCCCTTAAATAAATATTAAGAGATAAAATGTACTTTTTAAGCGCATCGTAAACTTTATTTTTTAAGTTTACAGGTCCGATCTTTTGGATCATAGGATTGTGCTTAAGCTTTTTTAAATAGCTTTCTGTAGATGGGTCCGAAGGCTGGCATCAATACCAGAACAATTGCAATGTACATAATCACAGCAGCAATAGGCTTAGCAGTAAAATCAAAGAAAATTCCCATACTTCCATCTGAAAGAATTAATGATTGCCTTAATGCATTTTCAGCTAAAGGACCTAAAACAATAGATAATACGGCAGGAGCGACTGGATAATCTAGCTTTCTTAAAACATATCCTCCAAAGCCAAATAATAGCATTAACCATACATCATGGAGACTCTGCGTAGGTGCATAACCTCCTGTAACACAAAGAACAAATATAACAGGGGCTAAGATAGCAAAAGGAATCCTTAAAACCATTAGGAAAGCTGGGATTAATGCAATGTTAAGTACCAAAGTAAAGAAATTAGCAATATATAAACTTCCAATTAAACCCCAAACAAATTCAGGCTCTTGAGTAAACAAAAGAGGTCCAGGAGTTAGGCCCCAAAGTATCATGCCACCTAACAAAATAGCAGTAGTTGGAGAACCTGGGATACCAAGCGTTAACATGGGCAACATACTTCCTGTACTAGCTGAGTTGTTCGCAGTCTCTGGGGCAACTACTCCTGCTACTGCACCATGACCAAATTCAGATGAATTTTTTGATAATTGCTTTGTGATTCCATAAGACATCAAAGAAGCAGGGGTTGCGCCGGCAGCTGGTAAAATACCAACGAAAAAACCAAGGAATGAGCCAATGTTCATGGCCAAAAAAGTTTTCTTAAGAGCGCCTAATGCTTTGCCTACTTCTTTCATATTTACGGAAAGTTTAGACATCTGAACTTTTCCTTTTGTCTCTTCAAGGGTCCAGAGCATCTCTCCAATACCGTAAATACCGATGGCAAGAACTAAGAAATTGATGCCATGTAAAAATCCTGGCATGCCGAAGAAAATTAGTCTGGGTTTACCAGTAATGAGATCTAATCCAATAGTTGATAAAGCTAATCCAATTAAAATTGAAAATACAGTTTTAGGAATATCGTCTCCACCCAATCCAACAAATGTGGCAAACGCCATGACCATTAGAGCAAAAGTTTCAGGTGCGTTAAATCTTAAAGCTACTTCAGCAAGAGGTGGTGCGAAAAGTGTAAATAAAATAACTGAAACAGTACCACCAACAAAAGATCCAACAGCGGCAGCCGTCAAGGCAGTCATCGCTTCTCCTTTTACAGCTAAAGGTCTTCCATCGAATACAGTCGCAACAGCCGTAGAAGCGCCCGGTATGCCAAGCATCACTGAACTGATCGCGCCGCCGTACATAGCTCCATAATAAACAGCAGCTAAGAAAATAATTGCGGCTGTAGGTGGAACAATAAATGTAATTGGAATTAGTATGGCAACTCCATTAACGGAACCTAATCCCGGCATAGCTCCAACAAATAAGCCTACCAAGCATCCAAAAATTAATAAACCTAAGTTAAGTGGTTCAAATGCAGTAAATATACCTTGTAGTAATAATGCTGTAACTTCCATGATTTAAATTAATATAATCCTCTCCTAAATTTATTAATACATAAAGTCGTAAACTGGGTAAAATAATGGCTCTGATATTCCTTGTGGCAAAGGAATTTTCAATAACCACTCAAAAAATAAAAAAGTTAAAACTGGCGTGATAAGTGAAAAGAGAGTTATAAATAACACACTCTTTTCGCTAAAGTATCGAAGATAAAAAGCTAAAAAGAAAATTAGAGAAAAATAGATACCAAGATATCCTATCGCAAAAACTAAAACTATAAGCGATATCAACGTAACCGAAACAAATTTAAAGGCTTCAGGGTCTATAAAAGGACTTTCATCTTTTGATTGAGGAGTTCTTTTTAAGAAGAAATTGATAATCACTAACACGCAACAAATCAACATTCCAAGAGAAAGATAGAATGGCAAAAATCCTGCACCCATATTCTCTTCTGTGTTCCAAGTGATCCTGTTCTCCATACTCTTAATCATAAGAGCAAGCGAGCTCAGCGCTAAAATCACTGCAACAGTGATTTCTGCTTTTTTTACAGTAAATTTAGACACTAAACTCATAACTTGCTCCTAATTATTAATTAATTAAAGTTCTTAATAATTTCTGCGTGCTTCTCGTATTCGATAGCTAAGAAATCTTTAAGACCAAAACCTTCCAACCAGCTCATTAACTTTCCGTCGTCGATATTGAAAGTTTGGAACTCGTTATCAGAATAAACAGTGTGAAGAAGTCCTGTGTAGTACTTTTCAACTTCTGCATCAATACCAGCAGGAGCCATGAATGCTCTCATCATGTAGTATTCAAGATCTGGATATCCAAGCTCATATGAAGATGGAACCTCAGGGAAAGCAGAATTTCTTTCAGGGGTCATCATAACTAAAGCTTTTGAATCACCTGATTGATAGAAACCCATTTGCTCAGAAGGGTTGTTTAAAGTGAAGTCTGACTCACCGCCAACTAGACCTTTAGCAACAGCACCACCACCAGAATATGGAACATACTTTGCATCAAATCCAAATTGACCTCTCATCATACCAAGTAGAAGTTCATCTTCTGACATACTTCCTGTTCCACCAGCAACAAGGTTCCCTTGTTTTGCTAGCGCAATAAAGTCATCAAAAGTTTCTACACCTTGAGTATTTTTACCTTCAGTTGCAATCCATACTAAGAAAGTATCAGTGATAAGTCTTGCAAGAGGAGTGAAATCATTAAAGAAATCAATTCCTAATTCGGGTTGGTTAGTTGGAGTTGTAAGAACGTTGTTAAGAGTGATCATGAGTGTGTGCTCATCACCAGCTTTTTTCTTAACATATGTCATTGCCTCACCACCAGAACCACCTTGTTTGTTGATTGGAATCACTGGCTTTGAAGCGTAGTCATTTTTTTCAATAACACCTTGAACTAAACGTGCAATCTCGTCAGCACCTCCGCCTTGTCCAGCTGGAATAATAAGTTCAATTGGCTTCTTCGGCTCAAAAGGCTTCGCAGAAGAAACTGAACTAACAGCTACAAGTGAGAGAGAAACTAGAACTAGACTGATTTTTTTTATTAAAGTCATTATTTATTCCTCCTATAGAATGAATATTCATATGAAGATTAAACTATTTATAAAAAATTAGAAAGTTAAATTAAAAAAAAGATATTTTTTTAAAAAAAATCTTTATTTTTAGCTATTTTTTTTAACTTGTTGTGAAGGTCTCTGGTATAATGTATACATAATTCGATTTAAAAAATGAAGTTTGTAAACTGTAAAGATAATAAGCTATTTATTGATGAAGATAGCTTACCAGAACCTTTAGAGAATCAAATACAAATAGAGATACATTCAACAAGTGTTAATCGAGCTGATGTCCTTCAAAGAAAAGGCCATTACCCTCCCCCTAAAGGAGAGAGTGAAATTATTGGACTAGAATGCGCGGGTATCGTTTCTAAAGTTGGCCCAAATTCAAGTAAATTTAACATTGGAGATAAAGTTTGTGCCATACTTGGCGGGGGTGGTTATGCAGAATTTGTTAATGTAGATGATAGACAAGTTATGCCCATTCCATCAAATATCAGCTTATTAGAGGCAGGTTCACTTCCTGAGACTATTTTAACTGTTTATGAAAATATTTTTAATATTTCTGAATTTAAAAAAAACGAAGTTGTTTTAATTCATGGCGGAAGTAGTGGAATAGGAACAACAGCAATTTCTATTTTAAAAAATTTTACTGATCAAATTTATGTTACTGCAGGATCCAAAGAAAAATGTGAACGCTGCATAGAATTAGGTGCAAAAACTGCAATCAATTATAAAGAGGAAGACTTTGAGCAATACTTTGTCGATCAAAAAATAAAAGTTGATGTTATTCTAGATATGGTTGGTGGTTCCTATTTGAAAAAAAATTTAAAAATTCTAAATCAAAAAGGAAGACTCACTTATATAGCCGCTCTTGAGAACATTAAAGCTGAAGCTAATCTTTTATATATAATGACTAAGCAATTAAAGATTTCTGGATCTACACTAAGATCAAGATCCCCTGCAGAAAAAGGAAAAATTGTCGATCAAGTTGTTGAACATATTTGGCCTTTAATTGAACAGGGAAAATACAAACCAACAATTTTCCAATCTTTCAATATGGAAGATGTAAATTTGGCTCATGAGTTAATGGAATCATCCAGCCATATTGGAAAAATCTTAATAGATATTAAAGGAGGACAAAAATGAACTTACATGAGTACCAAGCAAAAATGTTGCTTAAAAATAATGATGTAAGAGTTTTGGCTGGTAACCCAGTTCTAAACGATAATGAAATAGACTCTGCGGTAGACTCTATTCAAACACCTGTCATGGTGGTGAAATCACAAATCCATGCAGGAGGTAGAGGGGCAGGAAAATTTAAAGATAGCGGCGATGATAAAGGTGGAGTTCGGGTTTGTTTTTCTAAAGAAGAAGCAAAAGAAAATGCAAAAAAAATGCTCGGCAAAACACTAGTTACAAAACAAACTGGACCAGACGGTAAAGTTGTTAATCGCCTTTATATTGAAGAAGGCTGCGATATTAAAAAAGAATACTATCTGAGCATGCTAGTTGATCGATCCACCTCCTCCATCTCCATTATTGCTTCTACTGAAGGAGGAATGGAAATTGAAGAGGTAGCAGAAAAAGAACCTGAAAAAATTATTACTGTGAATGTTCCTGGTGATAAAAGCATAGATCAACCAAGCTTAGATCGACTAGTTCAAGGTTTGCAAATTACTGCAGATCAGTCTGCTGATTTTTGTGATCAAATTCAAAAAATTTATACCAGTTTTTTATCAACAGACGCTTCACTGGTCGAAGTCAATCCTTTTGTTTTAACTGGAGAGGGAAACTTCCTCGCCTTAGATGCCAAAGTATCGATTGATGATAATGCTCTTTATAAACACAAAGATATTGCAGAAATGCGAGACGAAACAGAAGAAGATCCTGCTGAAATCGAGGCCTCTAAACATGAGTTAAATTATGTGAAGTTAGATGGAAGTATTGGATGTATGGTCAATGGTGCAGGTCTAGCGATGGGCACTATGGATATTATCCAACTTCATGGAGGAAGCCCTGCTAACTTTCTAGATGTTGGTGGAGGAGCTACAAAGGAAAGAGTAGCAAAGGCCTTCTCAATCATTTTGCAAGATCCTAATGTGAAAGTAATTTTAGTAAATATTTTCGGTGGAATTATGAAATGTGATATCATTGCTGAAGGTGTGGTAGCTGCAGCCAAAGAATTATCAATTCAAGTTCCTCTTGTTGTTAGACTTGAAGGAACAAATGTTGAATTAGGTAAAGAAATTCTCAATAAATCAGGTCTAGCTATTATTTCAGCAGATAATTTAGAAGACGCGGCTCAAAAAGCTGTCGGTGCTTTGAGTTAAAGGAGTAATTATGTCAGTATTAATAAATAAAGAAACTAAAGTAATTTGCCAAGGCTTCACAGGCGCTCAAGGTACATTTCATTCTGAACAGGCTATTAAATATGGTACTCAAATGGTCGGTGGTGTAACACCTAAAAAAGGTGGCCAAGAACATTTAGGCCTACCTGTCTTTAACACTGTAAAAGAGGCAAAAGAGAATACAGAAGCTAATGCCACTGTAATCTACGTCCCTCCTCCATTTGCAGCAGGAGCAATAATTGAAGCAATCGATGCCCAGATGGAACTGATTGTCTGTATCACCGAAGGTGTTCCAGTTTTAGATATGATGCAAGTAAAAAGAAAGTTAGAAAATTCTAATTCAAGACTTATTGGACCTAACTGCCCAGGTATTATTACACCAGACGAATGTAAAATAGGCATTATGCCTGGACATATTCACCAAAAAGGAAAAATTGGTGTTGTGAGTCGTTCTGGAACTCTAACTTATGAGGCAGTGGCTCAGACCTCTGCGGTGGGCCTTGGTCAATCAACATGTATTGGTATCGGTGGAGATCCTATCAATGGCACTAACTTTATCGACTGTTTAGACTTGTTTTTAAAAGATCCTGAGACCGAAGGTATAATTATGATTGGTGAAATTGGAGGAACTGCGGAAGAAGAAGCAGCAGAATTCATTAAAAACTCTTCAATTAAAAAACCAGTGGCTTCTTTTATTGCGGGCGCGAGTGCTCCTGCTGGTAAAAGAATGGGTCATGCTGGAGCGATTATCTCTGGTGGAAAAGGAACTGCTGAGTCTAAGTTTAATGCACTTGAAGATGCAGGAGTTCATATTTCAAAATCACCCGCTAAGTTAGGTGAGACGATCCAAAGAGCTTTAGGTTAATTTATTTATAAAGCTTTGCTTCTTTAGCGCGCAACTTTACTAAAGCTAAAACAGTATCAATTGTTGGTGTGGGAACCTTGGTAATTCTTCCAAGTTCCTGCACTGATGAAACTAAAGCATCAATTTCCATAGGACGGTCTCTTTCTAGATCCTGTAGCATGGAGGTTTTATGTTCTCCTACAGCTTTAGCTGCTTCTATTCTTCTTTCAACATCAAAAGGTTTGTCGATGCCTAAGTTTTTTGAAATTTCATGTGCTTCGATCATCATATTTTTAACAACATTTCTCACTTCTTGATCACTACATATTTTAACCAAGGTAGAAGTTGTTAAAGAGCTGATAGGGTTTAAAGAAAGGTTTCCAAATAACTTTAGCCAAATATCTCCTTTGATGTTTGGGCGAATAGGAGCTTGGAAGCCAGCCTTCTCTAAAGTGGTCGATAATTTTTTTATTCTATCTGTATCCTCTCCGTTAATTTCGCCTAACTGAAATTTGTCCCCTTCTAAATGTTGAATAACACCCGGCTTGATAACCTCAGATGCGGGATTGACAATACAACCAATAATTTTTTCAGGACCTATGCGATCCCATTGACTGCCGTCTGGATCAACAGAAGTAACTCTCTTATCTTTGTATTCTGGATTTTCGTGATTATGAAAATACCACCAAGGGATACCATTCACTCCCCAAACAAAAGATGTGTCATCTTTCATTAAAACTTCAAAAGCATCTAAACACCCTGGAACAGAGTGTGCCTTTAGAGTCACGAAAATATAATCTTGCTTCCCTGCTTTTTCGGCCGTATCCACACATCGAGGATAAACAACCAATTCTTTTCCGTCTTTTCGAAGTCTTAATCCGTCTTGACGAATAGCTTCGTAATGTGGTCCTCGCGCAATAAGGGTTACATCTGCACCAATTTCCGTGAGTTTGGCACCTAAATAGCCGCCAATAGCTCCCGCCCCATAAATACAAATTTTCATCTTAAACCTTTAAATGTTTGATCGCAGCAGCAACACCACTACCTAATTCAAATTTTATTCCAACATCATACATGGCTAATTCTGCTGTTGATATGGCACCTAATATCATGGTGCTATTTAAGTCACCTAAGTGACCTATTCTAAATAATTTTCCCGCAACTTTACTTAACCCACCACCAAAAGAAGTATTATATTTATTGTATGCTGTTTTGACTACATCAGTTGAGTCAATACCATCGGGTACCATAATAGCTGTTACTGTATTTGAATATAGAGAAGGATCTTTAGCGCACAATTTTAAACCCCAAGCCTCCGATGCTTTTTGCACTGCCTGTGCTAAAAATAAGTGTCTTGCATAAATATTAACAAGTCCTTCTTCATGCATCATCGTTAAAGCTTCACGTAATCCACGAAGTAAAGGCATTGGATTGGTGTAAGGCCAGTATCCGGTTTCATTTATTTTCAGCATGTCGTGATAATCAAAATATGCTCTAGGCAAGTTAGAAGTCTTTGCTCTTTCTAAAGCTTTTTGACTGACGCAGCTAATAGCTAAACCCGCTGGAAGCATAAAACCTTTTTGAGAACCAGATACCGCAACATCAACTCCCCAAACATCCATTTCAAATTTAATTGAACCAATTGAACTGACACCATCAACAAAAAGAAGAGCTGGGTGGTTTAATTTATCTAGTAGATCTCTTGTAGCCTTAACGTCATTAGTAACTCCTGTAGAGGTTTCATTATGAGTTATTAATACGGCTTTAATTTCATGACTATTATCTTCAGATAAAATTTTCTCAAATTCAGCGTGAGGTGTGCCCGATCCCCATTCAGCATCAACAACTTCAACGTCAATATGAAGCTTTTTACACATCTCAATCCATAGGTGAGAAAATTGACCAAATCTTGCAGATAATACTTTATCTCCTTTGCTAAGGGTGTTGGTTAGTGCCGCTTCCCAACCGCTACTTCCTGTTCCCGGGAAAACAAAAGGCTGCCCAGAGGAGGTTTCAAAAACTTTTTTTAAATCTTCTATTAAAGGATGCCAAAATTTTTCCATTCCAGGTGCTCGATGGTCTTCATTGGAAATGTCCATTGCCTGCCTGACTCTGTCTGGCATATTAGTTGGACCTGGAACGAATAGTGAAATTTTACCTGGCATGATTTATTTATAATCCTTTCTATTAGAAATAAGAGATTTTAGATTAATTTAATTTATCTGAATATCCTTACAGTGTTTCATAATGTGAAATTATGTTTATAAAACACTTAAATTTGGCATCTCCTACGGGAATCGAACCCGTGTCTTCACCGTGAAAGGGTGATGTCCTAACCGCTAGACGAAGGAGACATCTGTTAATTAAGACAAACAAAATAGCTAGATTTCATGAAAAATCAATCAATGAATATCTTCTATGTGCATGACTGTCTTGTTTGAATAGGTGTCTTTTTTTACTTTAAAATAACAATCAAAATTGGTTTTTTTATCTATATAAAATTTAAGATCTTCAGAGACAATATCAAAAAACACTCCCTCACATTCAAAATTTAAATCATCAAATATCTTTAGTTTTGCATGCTTATTTTTAAATATCTGGAGAATATCTATTTTGACATTCTCTGCTCTAAATATGGGTTCTGGATTTTTTTGTCCAAATGGGCTTAAAAGATCTAAATCATTTAATAATTGTTCATTAATTACGTTTAAATCAATTGTCGACTCATAATATTTTTTATTTGAAATAGATATGTTTTTAGTTTCTTCATAAAGATAATTTTTAAATTCAGGTATTTGGTCTTCTCGAAGTGTAAAACCACAAGCCTTCGCATGACCTCCCCCTTTTATTATGATTCCCTTTTCAGCAGCAATCATCATTAATTGACCAATATTTTTTTCCCCTAAAGATCTGCCAGAACCAACTACGAAATCATTTGAACTAGTCATTACAAAAGAAGGTTTATTATTTAGTCTCATTAATCTACCGGCGATAATTCCCACAATCCCGATGTGCCATTTTTTATCAAAAAAGAAATTAATACTTTTGTCTTCTGACTCTTGTAGATTAATTGATTTTACTATCTTAGCCTGAATACTTTGGCGGTTTTGATTATGGGACTCTATGATTTGAGCTAGCTGGAGTGCTTGATGAATATTATCTGATGAAAGAATATTGAATCCCAATAAAGACTCTCCCATTCTGCCACCCGCATTAATTCTAGGACCTAATATATATCCTAAATGATATTCAGATATTTTTTGTTTAATTTTAGATTGGTTAATAAGAGTTTGTATTCCTTTATTAACATTATCTGAATTTATAACTTTCAAACCCTGTTTAACAAAACTTCTATTGATGTCTGATAAAGGGACTAAATCACAAATAGTAGCTAGAGCAACTAAATCTAAATACTGAAGAACATCCACATTAGGAAAAACATTTTCATGCTTGAGGTAAACCATTACCAAAAAAGTTAAAGCAGTAGCGCATAAATCATCTAAATCGGATAGGTCCTTAGGTGTCTTCGGGTTTACAACAATAGCCTGATCAAAAAAAACTTCACACTCATGGTGGTCAATAATCATAATATTTCCACCTTTATTGATAATGTACTCTTGTTCTTGGATGTTATTGCTCCCGCAGTCAAGAACAAGAATGTTTTGACTAAATGTCATTATCTTATCAATCGCTACTTGATTAAGCCCGTAGCCTTCATTTAATCGATTAGGAATATATACGTTAACCTCAATGTCAAATTGGCTTAAAAATTTTTTACATATAGCCGCTGCACATGCTCCATCCACATCATAATCAGAAAATATAGATATCTTTTTTTCAGATTTGACTTTTTCAAAAAAAGAAATTGAGTTATCTAGGTTAGAAAGTTTAACTATTTTTGAAATTGATAAATTTTCTTTTAATTTAGAATTAATAAATTTTGAAATACTCTTTATATTACGATTGATCAACAGCCTTGAAAGATGAGTCGATATATTATTTTTTTGAGCTAATTGGAAAATTTCATCTTCGTTTTGTTTTGAATAAGCACTTTGCCATTCAGCCCCTTGAAAACTAGGATCAATACTCAAGTTTTTTTATATTAAAGTTATGTTCGCCGTTAATATGTCTGATAGTTCCCGTTTTTGATCTCATCACAATTGAATGAGTTTCGGCATAATCTTTTGTTATCTTTATTCCCTTAAGCATTGTTCCATCAGTAACTCCAGTTGCAGAAAACATGATATCGCCATTGGCAAGATCTTTTAATCCATAGATCTTATTTAAATCAGTAATACCAATTTTTTTAGCTCTAAGGATTTCATCTTCATTTTGAAATAAAAGCTTACCCTCAATACTTCCGCCAATGCATTGTAATGCTGCGGCAGCTAAAACACCCTCTGGCGCACCTCCTATACCATAATACATGTCAATGTTGCTCGAATTGAGCACTGAAGAAATTACTGCACTTACATCTCCATCGCCAATCATTTTTACTCGAGCTCCGGTGGATCTGATAATTTCTAGAGAGTCTTGGTGTCGTTCGCGATCTAAAATACAAATAACTAAATCTTCAATATTCACTTTTTTATATTTAGCTAATTCTTGAATATTAGATTTTAAATTTTGTTGTAATGAAATTACTTGATTGCTTTGAACATTCGCTGAAATTTTTTCCATATAAACATCTGGGGCATTTAAAAAACCACCCTCCTGAGCTAGGGCAATTACTGCCATTGCATTTTCGCCACCTTTTGCAGTAATGGTGGTTCCCTCTAAAGGATCTAAAGCAATGTCGACTTTGGGACCTCCAAGACCAACTTCTTCTCCAATGTATAACATTGGAGCCTCATCTCTTTCACCTTCTCCAATTACTACCTTGCCAGATATGGTAAGTGAATTTAGACAATTTCTCATAGCATCAACAGCTGCTTGATCGGCTGCCTTCTCATCCCCCCGACCTATAAATTTTGAAGCCGCTAAAGCTGCATACTCAGAAACTCTTACTAATTCAATAGCAAGATTTCTATCCAATATTTTCCTCTATTCTAATGACAGAAATTTCTTTTTTTATAAAAGAGGTCTTTTTTAAATTTTGAATAACTGAGTTAATTTTATCGATACCAACTGGATCTGAAATGATTACTATTGGAACAGTTTTTTCATTAGAGGTGTTCAATTGTATTATAGATTTAATTGAAATAGATTTTTGAGAAAATATTTGGGCTATTGATTTTAAAACTCCCACCTTGTTTAAAACAGCCATTCGAAGGTAGTAAGGTCTTTTTCGCTCAGATCGATTAATAAATTTTGCCTTGGGCATAGAGGGGTATTTGCTTCCAAAAACACCTTCGGTCTCAAGATGGGAAGTAAATCTTTTTAGATCTGAAATGATTG
>VTPN01000019.1 GCA_008638215.1 Pelagibacteraceae bacterium | reverse complement strand
TTTTAATAGCATTAATTCACATTCTGTTGCGTCATTTTATTAATAGTTAAAGTAACATTTTTAACTAAATTATTATCTTCATGTACAATATTGATTACATCTTAATATTAATTTTTATTCTCATTGGAGCCGGAATGGCTTTAGCGATGTATTTGCTCTCAAAAATTTTATCACCAAGTTCACCTGACTCAGAAAAACTCTCAGCTTACGAATGTGGATTTGAAGCTTTCGATGATGCCCGCTCTAAGTTTGATGTGAAGTTCTATCTTGTATCAATTCTTTTTATTATTTTTGATTTAGAAATTGCATTTTTATTTCCTTGGGCTGTTAGTTTAAAAAATATTGGCGCTTTAGGTTTTTATTCCATGATGTTTTTTTTATTTATTTTAACCATTGGATTTATTTATGAGTGGAAGAATGGAGCATTAGATTGGGAGTAAATATTGAACATAATTCATCTTTAAATATTGATGAAGTTTTTGAAAAAAAAGGTTTTGTCACAGCTTCATTTGAAAATTTAATCAACTGGGCTCGTTCCGGATCATTATGGCCAATGACTTTTGGTCTGGCTTGTTGTGGTGTAGAGATGATGCATTCTTATATGAGTCGCTATGATTTAGATCGATTGGGTGTCATCCCAAGAGGTTCACCGAGACAATCAGATGTAATGATTGTTGCTGGAACCTTAACGAATAAAATGGCATCAGCGCTTCGAAAAGTTTACGACCAAATGCCAGAACCCCGATGGGTTATATCGATGGGCTCATGTGCCAATGGTGGAGGTTACTACCATTATTCTTATTCCGTCGTCCGTGGTTGTGATCGTATTGTACCAGTTGATATTTATGTTCCTGGTTGTCCCCCTACGGCAGAAGCGTTACTTTACGGCATTATGCAATTACAGGACAAGATTAAAAAGAAAAGAAAGATCTATAGGTAGTTCATTGTCTCCCAATCTCCTTCAGAAATATTCCGTAGGTAGTTTTCATTTCCCCGTTCGACCTGGCGTCGACAATATTTTAGTGAATAAAGAGTCAATATTAGAAATAGTTCAAAAAGTAAAAGAAGATGATGAATTGCTTTATGAGCAATTAGTCGACATCACCGCTACTGATAATATTCTCTCTAAGTCGGGCTATTCAAATGAACGTTATACGATTATTTATACTTTCTTGAGTTTAAAATTTAATAAAAGGTTGTTTGTTTTTACTAATATTTCAGAGGAGGATTTAAATATCGACTCTATTACACAAATTTTTGAGTCCGCTAATTGGTATGAAAGGGAATGTTATGATCTTTTTGGAATTAATTTTAAAAACCACCCAAATCTTCAAAGGTTAATGAATGATTATAATTTTCAAGGGCACCCTTTAAGAAAAGATTTCCCTTTAACTGGCTATGAAGAGGTTCGTTATGATGAAAACTTAAAAAAAGTTGTCTATGAGCCTGTCAGCTTGAAACAAGAGTTTAGAGATTTTGACAATGAAAGCCCTTGGGAAGGTATGAAAGAAACTATTCAAGAAGAATTAAAGAAATAATGACAGAAAATTTTAAACCCGTAACTCTAAATTTTGGCCCACAACATCCAGCCGCTCATGGAGTTCTCCGACTCCTTGTTCAGTTAGAGGGTGAAGTCGTTAACAAAGCAGAACCTCATATCGGATTATTACATAGAGGCACAGAAAAACTTATTGAGCACAAAACCTATACACAAGCTATCCCATATTTTGATCGACTCGATTATGTATCGCCAATGTGTCAAGAGCATGCCTTCGCAATTGCTGTAGAAGATCTTTTAAATATTCAGGCACCTGAAAGAGCACAATATATTCGTGTTATGTTTGCTGAAGTAACAAGAATTCTAAATCACTTACTTAATATCCCTGCTTTCGCCATGGATATTGGAGCGGCGACTCCTATGCTATGGGCATTTGAGGAAAGAGAAAAGATGTTAGAGTTTCATGAAGCCGTATCTGGCGCCCGTTTTCATGCGGCTTATTTTAGACCAGGGGGCGTACATCAAGATTTACCTGATGGTCTTTTGGAAAAAATGAAAGTTTACTTTGAAAATTTTCCAAAGTTCATTGATACACTCGAAGAGCTATTAACAGAGAATAGAATTTTCAAACAACGCTCGGTTGATATAGGAATTTTGAGTAAAGAAGATGCTGTGCGATTAAGTTGCAGTGGGCCTGTTCTTCGTGCGAGTGGTGTTGCTTGGGATTTAAGAAAGTCCCAACCTTATGATGTTTATGATAAAGTAAATTTCTCCATACCTGTGGGAAAAACAGGAGATACATATGATCGTTACTTAGTACGTATGGAGGAAATGCGTGAATCTGTCAAAATCATTCTTCAATGTATAGATCTCATTCCTAATGGGGCCATCATGATTGAAAATAATAAGATCACACCCCCAAAAAGATCTGAAATGAAAAATTCAATGGAAGCTATCATTCATCATTTCAAACTCTTTACAGAGGGTTACCGTGTTCCTGAAGGTATTACTTACCGCGCAGTCGAAGCACCTAAAGGTGAATTTGGCGTTGTTCTTGTTTCTGATGGAAGTTCTAAACCTTACAGATGTAAACTCAGAGCTCCGGGTTTTCCTCATCTACAAGCTTTGCATTTTTTATCACAAGGACATCAATTAGCTGATTTGCCATCCATTTTGGGAAGTCTAGATATTGTTTTTGGAGAAATTGATCGATGAGTGGTAATCATCCAGGTTTATCTAATAATTTTATTCGATCAGGTGAGAAATTCGAATGGTCCAAAGAAAATTTAAATGAAATTAAGAAAATAATTTCAAAATACCCAAAAGAACGTAAGCAAAGCGCAGTGATGCCTTTATTATATTTAGCCCAGGAGCAGAATAAAAATTGGGTTAGTATTGAATGTATTGAGACGATTGCCGAAACACTTCAAATGCCCAAAATTAGAGTCACTGAAGTGGCTTCCTTTTATTCTATGTATAATTCTCAGCCCGTAGGTAAAAATTTAATTCAAGTATGTCGAACTTCGCCTTGTTGGTTGAGAGGTTCAGATAAAATCACCGATACGATTTGCAAAGAAACTAAATGTGGAATTAATGAAACTAGTGAAGATAATTTGTTCACTGTGGTGGAAGTCGAGTGTTTAGGTGCCTGTTCAAATGGCCCAATGATACAAATTAATAATGACTTTTATGAAGACCTTGATCAAGAATCGACAAAAAAAATTATAGAAAATATTAAAAATAATATCCCAAATAAAATCGGTTCCCAAAAGGGAAGAAAGAGCTCAGAAAATGCTTAGCGCTCAAGATAAAATTTTTCAAAATCTCCATGGCTTTGATGATGCCTTTCTAGAGGGAGCTAAAAAAAGAGGTTCGTGGTCTAATACCAAAGAAATTTTGACCAAAAGTCAAAATGATGTGATTGAGTTGGTGAAATCTAGTCAGCTTCGAGGAAGAGGTGGGGCGGGATTTTCTACAGGACTAAAATGGTCTTTTATGCCCAAAGATACTGGAAAACAGCACTATTTGGTTGTTAATGCAGACGAGTCTGAACCAGGCACTTGCAAAGATCGAGAAATTATCAGAAACGATCCTCATACGTTGATTGAAGGTTGTTTAATAGCTTCTTATGCTATTCAAGCTACTAAGTGTTACATCTATATTAGAGGTGAGTATCATTATGAATATGTCCAATTAGAAAAAGCAATAGCTGAAGCTTACGATAACAATCTTATCGGCAAAAATGCTTGTGGCAGTGGATACAATTTTGATCTTTACGTTCATCGTGGTGCAGGTGCGTATATTTGTGGAGAAGAAACTGCATTATTAGAAAGCTTAGAAGGAAAAAAAGGTCAGCCTAGATTGAAGCCACCCTTTCCTGCGGGCGCGGGACTTTACGGGATGCCAACGACTATTAATAATGTAGAGTCAATTGCTGTAGTTCCTACTATTTTAAGAAGAGGGCCCGATTGGTTTAAATCGATAGGCGCAGAAAATAATACGGGTACAAAAGTTTTTTGTATTTCAGGAAATGTGAATAATCCTTGCACTGTTGAAGAAGAAATGGGCATCCCTCTTAAAGAGTTAATAGAAAAGCATGCCGGAGGCGTTGATGGAGGATGGAATAACTTAAAAGCAATAATTCCTGGTGGGTCCAGTACTCCTATGCTCTCAAAAGATGTTTGCGAAACAGTTTTAATGAATTTTGATGATCTTAGGGCTAATGGTTCTGGATTAGGTACTGCCGGTGTCATTGTGGTAAATAAAAATCACGATATTACTCAAGTCATAGAGAGATTTGCGCACTTTTATAAACATGAAAGTTGTGGTCAGTGCACCCCATGTCGCGAAGGGACTGGGTGGATGTTTCGAATGATGCAAAAACTTGTAAGAGGAGAAATTTCACCCGAACAACTGGAGTTACTAGAAAATGTAACTAAGCAAATTGAAGGGCACACTATTTGCGCATTAGGCGATGCAGCTGCTTGGCCAATTCAAGGGTTAATTAAAAATTTTAAACCAGAATTATTAAAAAAATATAATGAAAAAAGAAAAGCATCATGAGCGAAGATTCATTAATTAATATCAAAATTAATAGTAAAGAAATTCAAGTAGATAAGAACTTAACGGTGATGCAAGCTTGTGAAATAGCCGGTGAAGAAATTCCAAGATTTTGTTATCACGATAAATTATCAATTGCTGGAAATTGTCGAATGTGTTTGGTGGAAATTGAAAAAGCACCCAAGCTTGTTTCCTCTTGTACGATGCCTTTAATGGATGGCATGTCCATTATTACAAACTCTGAAAAGGTCAAAGCAGGGCGAAAAGGAGTCATGGAATTTTTATTAATTAACCATCCTCTCGATTGTCCTATTTGTGATCAAGGGGGCGAATGTGATCTTCAAGATCAAGCAATGTACTACGGTTTTGATAAATCTCGTTATCATGAAAATAAAAGAGCGGTTGATAACAAAAATATGGGACCTCTTGTGAATACTATAATGACAAGATGTATTCACTGTACCCGTTGTGTACGTTTTGCTACAGAAGTTGCGGGAGTCCCGGAAATTGGAATGTTAGGAAGGGGCGAGAATGCTGAAATTACAACTTATTTAGAGCAATCTATTACATCCGAGTTATCTGGAAACGTTATTGATTTATGCCCAGTAGGCGCTCTAACTAGTAAACCCTATCAATTCAAAGCCCGTCCTTGGGAGTTAAAAAGAACTGACTCCATTGATATTTTTGATGCCATTGGCTCCAATATTAGAATTGATAGCCGTGCTCAAGAAATCTTGCGTGTCACTCCTCGAGCTAATGATTTAATCAATGAAGAATGGATTACAGACAAGGTTCGATTTAATTATGATGGGTACTATCAACAAAGAATAGATCAACCTTACATTAGAAAGAATGGAAAACTAGAACCAGTATCATGGCCAGATGCTATTAAATCCCTAAAACAAAAACTGAAACAATCAAAACCCCTCTCAGTTATCGGCGATCAAGTGGATATCGAAACAGGATACGCTGTTAAAAAATTTATGAAAAATTTTGGCGAAAATAATGTTGAATGTAGAACAGACAATCAGGCAATTATTCATAATAATATTGAAAGTATTCGTTTTAATACCCCTTTAACAGAAATAGAAAATGCTGATCTAATCATATTAGGGGGAACGAACCCAAGAATAGAAGCCCCCATCATTAATCATAAAATTTTTAAGGCATATAATAATTTTGCTGAAATATTTAATATAGGTGAAAATCTTGACTTAAACTATCCAACTCATCAAATAGGTAATGATTTATCTAACTTAAATTCAGAAGATTTACAAAAAGCATTAAAAAAATCAAAAAATCCCTTAATGATTATAGGTTCCGGTTTCCTTTCGAATATCCAAGATGTTAAAACATTAAAAGCATTATTTGAATTCTCTTATAAGTATAAAATTATTACTGAGGAAAAAAATAATTTAAACTTCTTAACGCCTCATGCATCAAGAATAGGCAATCTTCTTTTAGGGAACACAACAAATATCGATTGTCAGCCTCTTAGTTCAATTAACAAAAAAGATTTTGATATCATCCTATCATTTGGTTCAGAGGTTATTGCAAACTCTGATTTTGAAAATCTATTTAAAGTTTATTTTGGTCATCATGGTGATGAAGGCGCTCTAAAAGCGGATATCATATTACCAACCCCTCTTTATACTGAAAAATATGGAACTTTTGTTAATATTGAAGGCCGACCGCAAGAGGCTAAAAAATGTCATAATCCAATTGGTCAAGCAAAAGAGGAATGGGCTATCTTAAAAGAATTATCTAACCAATTGTCTTTACCTTTTGAAATAGAGAGTTTTGAAGATTTAAGAGAAAATTTATCTAAAAATTATCCAGAACTCTTATTATGGAATAATATTATTTCTATTCAAAAATCTGAAATATCATCGAATAATTACCAAATTGAAAATTGTAAACCTATTTACCCTATTAGTAATTTCTATATGGCGGATGTAATCTCAAAAAATTCAATCACTATGGCTAAGTGTGTCGAAGAAATTCTCTCAAAACCTTTATTGGAGAAATCTGCATAATCATGGACACCATAACAATGGAAATTTTTATTGGAGTTTTAAAAATTTTTAGTTTCGTAGTTCCGGTTCTTGTTTCTGTTGCTTTGCTTGTATATTTGGAAAGAAAAGTACTAGGTGCAGTTCAGCTAAGAAAAGGTCCTAACGTTGTAGGTCCCTTTGGAATCCTTCAAAGTTTTGCTGATGTTATTAAATTAATTACGAAAGAAAACCTTCTGCCATCAAGTTCCAATAAATTTTTATTTATATTTGCCCCTATGTTGACTTTGATTTTAAGCTTAATTGCTTGGGCCGTTATTCCAGTAAGTTCTACTTATGTCATAGCTAACATTAATATAGGAATTTTATATCTTTTTGCTGTTTCCTCTTTTGGTGTTTATGGCGTGATTATTGCCGGATGGGCGAGTAACTCTAAATATCCTTTCTTAGGAGCCCTTCGATCGGCTGCTCAAATGATTTCTTATGAAGTTTCAATAGGCTTTGTTATCATCACAGTTCTTATTTGTGTAGGCTCTCTAAATCTTATCGATATTGTCGAAAGCCAAAAAAATCTTTGGTTTGCTATCCCATTATTTCCAATGTTTGTGGTTTTTATTATTTCTGCTCTAGCAGAAACAAATAGACTTCCTTTTGATCTACCAGAGGATGAGGCAACCCTTGTTGCAGGTTTTTTTACTGAGTATTCCTCGATTTCTTTTGGTCTCTTTTTCTTAGCGGAGTATGCCAACATGATTTTGATGAGCTCTCTCACAGTCATTTTATTTTTAGGAGGTTGGTATCCACCTTTAGATATCTTTCCCCTAAATGTAATTCCTGGAATTTTTTGGTTTGCCTTAAAAGTATTCTTGATTTTGTTTGTATTTTTATGGGTTAGGGCAACATTTCCGCGCTATCGATACGATCAACTAATGCGTCTAGGTTGGAAGATTTTTTTACCACTAACTTTGGTATGGGTTGTAATTACATCTTCATTTTTATTTTATTTTGGATTATTGCCTAACTAATGTCTTTTTTAACTAAATATATTAAATCATTTACTTTATTTGAGCTAATGAAAGGAATGGCTTTAACTTTAAGATATTTTTTCAAACCTAAAGTGACCATTAATTACCCCAATCAAAAAGGGCCTTTGAGTCCAAGGTTTAGAGGTGAACACGCTCTTCGAAGATATCCAAATGGAGAAGAGAGATGTATTGCTTGTAAGCTTTGTGAAGCAGTTTGCCCCGCACAAGCAATAACAATCGAAGCCGAACCCAAACCTGATGGCAGTAGAAGAACAACCCGATATGACATCGATATGACAAAGTGTATTTACTGTGGTCTTTGTCAGGAAGCATGTCCGGTTGATGCGATTGTAGAAGGACCTAACTTTGAATATGCAACAGAGACAAGAGAAGAGCTTTTATACGATAAAGAAAAATTATTACGTAATGGTGATATATGGGAAAATCAAATAAGTGAAAACATTCGAAGGGACAGTAAGTTTAGATAATGTTTCTCTTAGGTACTTTTTATTTTTTTGCGTCCTTTTTAATTTTTACATGTATTTCTGTAATTTTTTCAAAAAATCCAGTTAACTCTGTTTTATTTTTAGTCTTAGCTTTTTTAAATTCTACTTTTTTATTTATTTTAATTGGCGCTGAATTTGTCGGTATTATTTTAGCAATTGTCTACATTGGGGCCGTCGCAATTCTTTTTTTATTTGTGGTGATGATGTTGGATATTCAAATTACTACCTTAATGTTCAATATTAAAAGATATATTCCCTTAGCTTTATTATTTGCGGGGGTTATTTTGGCCGAGATCATTTATCTGACTGTCTTCAAAAGTTCAAAATCAAACTTAAGTGAAATTGTTCGATCTTCTAATAATACGGAAGAAATAGGTAATGTTTTATACACCAAGTACTTTATTGATTTTCAATTAAGTGGTGTTGTTCTGCTATTGGCCATGATCGGAGCTATTGTTTTAACCCATGTTTATCGACCTTCAATAAAAAGACAAAATATTGATAAACAAAACACTACTTATTCAAAAGATAGAATTAAATTAGTTGATCCAAAGTCAGGTGAGGGCCTCAATTATAATGAGTAGTCTAACTTATAATCATTTTTTTATTCTGTCGTTGATCGTTTTTATTATTGGATGTTTCGGACTATTTCTTAATCGAAGAAATATGATCTTAATTTTAATGTGCATTGAAATAATTTTATTAGCCGCCAACATTAATTTTGTCTCTGCCTCTGTCTTCCTCAATGATATCAACGGACAAATATTCTCTATTTTTATTTTAACAATTGCGGCTGCAGAAGCGGCAATTGGTTTAGCAATATTGGTTGTTTATTTTAGAAATAAGGGAGAGATTGATGTCACGAAAATCAATCAATTAAGAGACTGATGCTTAGTTATAAACTTCTTTTTTTTCTTCCCTTGTTTTCAACTATAGTTACATATCCTTCTGGAATTTTTTTTGGAGAAAGATTTGCTCAAGTTGTTTCATCGGGACTGATTTCTGTATCTGCACTTTTAAGCTGGTATTTTTTTATTAATTTTTATGTCTCTGGTTCTTCTGAGGTTATTATTCCAGTTTTAGATTGGTTATTAATTTCAGGTCAATTTTTTAAGTGGGGGATAGCTGTTAATTCATTAACTTTGATTATGCTGACTTTGGTTTTAACGGTTTCGGCTCTTGTTCACATTTATTCTATTGAGTACATGGCTCATGATAAATCCAAAACTCGTTTTATGACTTATTTGAGTCTTTTTACATTTTGTATGGTTGCTTTAGTTGTTAGTGACAATCTTATTCAGCTTTTCTTTGGTTGGGAAGGTGTGGGTTTGGCCTCTTACTTATTAATAGGTTTTTGGCATCATAAAAAATCAGCAAACCTGGCTGCAATGAAAGCATTTTTGGTCAATAGAGTTGCAGATTTTGGTTTTTTAATCGGTATAGCCACCCTTTACATTTTCTTAGATACTTTATCTATTAATGAAATAGTTCAAAATCGAGAATATCTACCTTTATTCCAAATTAACTTCTTTGGCTTTAGTATAGATGCCCTTACTTTTGCTTGCTTCTTTTTATTTATTGGAGCAATGGGTAAGTCTGCTCAGTTTGGTTTTCATACATGGCTTCCAGATGCTATGGAGGGCCCAACTCCCGTTTCAGCCTTAATTCATGCTGCTACTATGGTAACAGCAGGTGTGTTTCTTACTGTGAGATTTTCTGAGTTAATGGTGATGTCAGATTTTGTTATGACATTTATTCTAATTATCGGATTGCTCACAGCTTTCTTTGCCGCCTCAGTAGGTTTCTTTCAAAAAGATATAAAAAAAGTTATTGCCTATTCTACTTGTAGCCAACTTGGTTTTATGTTCGTAGCCTGTGGCTTAGGTGCCTTTAACATAGCAATTTTCCATTTAATTACTCATGGATATTTTAAGGCTTTATTATTTCTTTCTTCAGGTTCTGTTATTCATGGAGTTCATGATGAACAAGACATGGACAAGATGGGAAAATTATTCTCTAAGATGAAAATTACTGCCATTATGATGTGGATTGGAACCTTAGCAATAATTGGTTTCCCTTATTCTTCTGGTTATTTTTCAAAAGATTTGATTTTGAGTTCTTCCTTTAATTTAGAGCAATTAGGTTCTCTGGTTTATATTATTCTGGCTATTGTTTCGGCCATGACGGCTTTTTATTCTTTTAGATTAATATTTAAAGTTTTCCATGGAGAGTACAAAGGTGATTATGATTATAACAAAGTCCATGAGTCTGGTATTTTGATGTTAACCCCACTCATTCTATTATCTATTGGGGCTATATTTGCTGGATACTTTTTCAACAATCTTCTTGCGGGTTACAATTCAAAAGAATTTTGGAATGGAATAATTTATTTAGCTAATGAAAAACACTCATACTCATCAATGTTTACCATCTTATCAAAGTCTCTTGTGGCAATAGGTGTTGCTTTAGCTGTTTACTATTATGGCTTTAATTTGCAAAAGTTAGAAATGCTTAAATCTCAATTTAAATCAATTTATCAATTTGTACTCAATAAATGGTATTTTGATGAGCTTTATAATAAAATTTTTGTTAACCCCATCTATGATTTAGGTAAATTCTTATGGAATAAAATAGATCAAGGATTTATTGATCGTTTTTTACCAAATGGTAGCGCCGCCGTGGTTTCTAGTATTGCTAAAGCGTGTAAAAGGTTTCAATCAGGTTTTATTTTTGATTACACCTTTATAATCATCACAGGGTTTACTTTATTTATTACAATTATTTTTTATATATCAGTTTCATAAAATGAGTTTTCCCATCTTATCTCTACTTATTTTAACTCCTTTAATTGGTGCTCTTACACTTTCCCTATCAAATAGTGCTCAACTAAAAAACAAAACTATATTTGCATCAGGACTTTGGATTGCGACGGGTGAATTTATCTTGAGTTTATTGCTTCCTATATTTTATGACAAAGCTGAAAATGGTTACCAATTCACTGAATTTCATACTTGGTTTGATAAATTTGATATTAACTATTATTTGGGTGTGGATGGGGTTTCCATACCTTTAATTCTTTTGACTACTTTCTTGGTTCCGATTTGTCTGCTTTGCTCATGGAATTCAATTCAAAATCGAGTCAAAGAATTTGTCATTTATTTTCTTTTATTAGAAAGCTTTATTATTGGTGTTTTTGTTAGTATAGACCTTGTTATTTTCTATGTCTTCTTTGAAGCTGTTTTGATACCAATGTTTTTAATAATTGGTATTTGGGGGGGTGAAAATCGACTCTATGCTACTTTTAAGTTCTTTTTATATACACTAGCAGGCTCAGTTTTGATGCTTCTGGCAATCATTTACATTATTTCTATTACTAATACCGGAAATATAGAAATTATTTCTAAATTTATATTTGATGAAAATATTCAATTAATTCTATTCTTATGTTTTTTTGCTTCCTTTGCGGTAAAAGTTCCAATGTTTCCATTTCATACCTGGCTTCCTGATGCGCACGTGCAAGCTCCTACAAGTGGATCCGTCATACTAGCAGGGGTTTTATTAAAATTAGGAGCATATGGTTTTATGAGACTTTCAATACCATTTTTTGAATTTGCATCTTATTATTTCCAACCTTTGATTTTCAGTCTGAGCTGTATAGCTATTGTTTACACATCTATCGTTGCACTTCGACAAACGGATATGAAAAAAATGATTGCATACTCCTCTGTTGCTCACATGGGTTTTGTTACGATTGGGATATTTACCCTTACTCAAGATGGAATGAATGGTGCATACTTTCAAATGATTAGCCATGGAATTGTTTCAGCTGCTTTGTTTTTAATAGTGGGCGTCGTTTATGAGAGACATCATACCCGAATGATTTCTGATTACAGTGGAGTTACAAATATTATGCCAAAGTATTCTTTCTTCTTTATGGTGTTCATGCTTTCCTCGGTTGGGTTACCAGGAACAAGTGGATTTGTAGGAGAATTTCTTGTGATAATGTCTACTATCAGTGTTAACGTTTATTTAACCATTTTTACTGCTGTAGGTGTCATTCTAGGTGCTTCTTACATGTTACTACTTTACAAAAACGTAAATTTTGGCGATGTGAAATCGGATATTAAAAAACTCACAGATTTAACGACCATTGAAATTTTTTATTTTACATGTTTAGCTTTTTTAACAATCTTACTGGGCATTTATCCAAAACTTCTTTTTGATATGATTGATGCCAGTATCTCTATAGGAATACTATAATGATTGATTTTTACTCATTTGCACCTGAGATTTTTCTTTTAACTTTAATTCTAATTTCCATAACTTTAGGCGTTTTGAACAAAGATGCTACTATTACGATTAATACGACTGGATTTAGTCTTTTAATTATTTTTTTAATATTTAAAGGTCACAGCTTATATCAAAACTCTTTATTCTCTCTAAATACTATTAATTTAATTTTATTATCAAAAATTATCCTATCAATTGGCTCTATTGTTTTCATCTTACTTTCCAGAAGGTCGTTGAAAAATGAAAATTTATTTAGATACGAATATATACTTTTCATTCTTTTTGCTATCCTTGGTTCATTTGTACTTATTTCAAGCGATAATTTTCTAACTGCTTTTATTGGTCTCGAACTCCAATCTCTTTCGCTTTACTTAATGGCTGCCTTTAATACAAAAAACTTAAATTCAAACGAGGCAGGTATTAAATATTTTTCATTAGGGGCTTTGTCTTCTGGGTTTTTACTATTTGGTATCTCGATGATTTATTTTGATACCGCATCATTTACATTTCAAAATTTAGCTAATTTTTCAACCATCAGCGAAGTAGGCTTGGCTCTAGTTTTGATCGCTCTTTTTTTTAAAGTATCAGCGGCTCCTTTTCACATTTGGACGCCAGATGTGTATGAAGGGTCACCAACAATATCAGCTTTATTTTTTGCTTCTTTGCCTAAATTTGCATCGTTAATATTCTTATTCAGAATTTATCATGAGTTAAATATTTCCAAAATAGATTCCCTCAATTATATCTTTCAACTAGTGTGCGCTATCTCACTATTAGTAGGAGTATACGGGGCAATTACACAGAAAGTTATCAAAAGGCTTTTGGCTTTTAGTTCAATCAACCACATTGGTTTTATACTTTTAGCAATAATGAGTTATCAATATATGTCTGAGGGAACTATTTTCTTTTATTTAATTATTTATCTTGTCACAATATTTGGAGTATTTTCTGTAATCTTAAACTTACGAACCTCAGAAGGTGAAATTACTCTATTGACTGGTTTGAATGGTCTAAAAGCTTCATCAAGATCTAAAGCAATATCGATGTTAGTGTTTTTATTTTCTTTAGCTGGAATACCTCCTTTTGCAGGTTTTTTTGCAAAATTTTTTATTTTATCAGCTTCTATTAATGAAGGCCTTTATCTTCTTTCTGTTATTGCTGTTATTAGCTCCGTCATTGCAGCTTTTTATTATTTATCAGTTATTAAGAATATGTTTTTCAATGAGTCAGAAAATGAACTGTTATTAGATAATAGTAAATTAAGTTCATTTATTTTTATCTTTTCAGCATTAGTTTTAACTCTCTTTTTCTTTTATCCAGATCCTTTAATTAATCTTGTTGACTCACTATTTTATTAAATTTGTATAAAGTTTTATTTGACTCAACCAATACAACATTTGATAAGATCTCAAATGATCAAAGTAAATTATCCTTAAATAAAAATCACAATATTATTATTCAATCTTATGAACAGACATCAGGAGTTGGAAGAGGAGTAAAAAAATGGAATAGCCCTAGAGGAAATATTTATTTTACTATTAACCAAAATAAAAATACCCATGAAATTTTAAAAAATAGTTTTTACATTTGTTATTTGATACATAATTTTTTTTCAATAAATTTTGGTATTAAATTTCAATATAAATGGCCCAATGACTTATATTTTAAGAAAAAAAAAATTTGTGGTGTAGTTTCTACCTCGAAGATAATTGGTAATAAAAGTTATACTCAAACAGGTGTAGGTTTTAATCTCAATAAACACCCTTTAAAAACATCAATATCTCTATCTAAAATTTTAAATAAAAATTTTTCAATTCTTGAAACCTCTTCAAAATTAATTAAATATTTGGATCGCAAAATAGATGTCCATATTTCTACTACTTATTTAGTCAATTATTTAAATCGCTACCTACTCAGAGAATTTAAGGTCAATCATCCCTCTTTTGACCCAAATAAAACTGAAATTATTAAGGTTCTAAATGATCTTTCATTACGTATAAGAGTAAATGAACATTATGAAAATATTTTCTTTGGTGAATTAATATGAACTTGGCTATAGATATAGGTAACACCTCAATTAAAAAGGCAAAATTTTTGGATTACTCTATGAGTTCTGCCCAAAAGATTAAATATTCAAAAAGTAAATTAAATGAAATTAAATTTTTTTTTTCAAAAGATTTACAAAAATTTAGTAATATTTCGATATGTTCAGTTGTTCCAGAGGTCAATATTTATTTAAAAAAAACATTTGCTAATAAAAAAAATTTTTATTTTATTCAAAAAAAACCTTTAAAATCTTTTGTTCATCATTCTGTAAATTTACAACAATTAGGTATGGACCGATTAATTAATGTCCTTTCAGTTAATCATCTTTTTCCTAAAAAAGAAGATTTTATAATTATTGATTTGGGAACAGCTACAACATTAGATATCGTAAAAAAAAATAAATATTTTGGTGGTGTTATTCTTCCTGGTTTAACAACTTCTTATTCTAATTTAGTTAATCTTGCTTCAGGGATTAAAAAAATAAAATTAGAAAATTCTAATAAAGTTTTTGGTAAAAACACGAAAGATGCTCTTTTATGTGGTTTTAATACAGGTTATCAGACGATGATCGAAGGTTATATCAAAATAATTAAAGATAAATTTAACTCAAATTTTAAAGTGATTTTTACAGGTGGATATGCTAGCAATGTGTTTAATAACAAAAATCAATATTTGTATAAAGAAGACTTAACTCTCTTAGGCATTTCTCTTTATCACCAAATGTTTAAACAATGAGCAACCTAGATATATTAAATTCTAAAAAAAAATCTTTCTTCTTACCTATTGGCGGTATAGGAGAAATAGGTGGCAATAATTACTTATATTCTTTTAAGGGTGAACAAATAATTGTAGACGCTGGAATTTCTTTTGCTGACGATAGTTTGCCGGGTGTAGATATAACTATCCCGGATCCTTACATTTTTTTAAACCCCTCAATTAAACCGAAGGCTATGATCTTAACGCACGCCCATGAAGATCATGTTGGAGGGCTTGAATACTATTTTGATAAAATCGATTTTCCGATTTATTGTAATCAATTTACTTATGCCTATATTAAACACAAATTTAAAAGAATTCCCGATTTTGAAAAAAAGTTCCAAATTATTAAAAGTTACCAAGAAATTTCATTCAAAAACTTTTCATTTCAGTTAATACCTACAACTCACTCAATTCCTGATCCTGCTGGTATTTTTTTTAAAACCACTGATGGCAATATTTATCATACAGGTGACTGGAAAATTGATAAAAATCCCGTCACAGGGGATCCTTTTGATTATGATAATTTTAAAATACTAAAAGATGAAACAATTGATTTATTAATTGGCGACTCTACTAATGCTGGAGTAAAAGAGATCTCTAGATCAGAATCAGAATTAGATCCTTCTTTTGATCGATTATTTGAAAGCTTAACTGGAAGAATAATAGTTACTTGCTTTTCATCAAATATCGCAAGATTAAAAACTGTAATTTCAAATGCTATTAAACATAAAAAAAAGATATTTGTAGTAGGTAGAAGTATCAAAAGAGCTATCACAACTGCAATTGAGGAAAACCTCATTGATAATTTTGAAGTTTTAAATGAAAAACTCTTTGCGGAATATAATAGAGATAATGTTATTTTAATTGCCACAGGAAGCCAGGGTGAAAAAAACTCTGCTTTATCTAAAATTGCAAACAATACTCATAATCATATCAAGCTGAGTTCTAAAGATAATATTATTTTTTCATCAAAAGAAATCCCAGGTAATGAAAAAGCTATTTCTTATTTAAAAAACTCTTTCTCCTATTTGGGTCTAAATATTATTTCTGAGGAAGATGATTTTGTTCATGTTTCTGGACACCCTGGTATCAATGAAATTAAAGAATTTTATCAATATGTTAAACCTTTATCGCTGATACCAATGCATGGTGAATATTTACATCTAAAAAAACATATAAAAATTGCACATGATTTAAAGATAAATAAGACATTATTACTTCTCAGTGGAGATTTGTGCGAGTTAGACCTTAATCAAAAAAATCATAAACTAATTGATCAATTCATTATTAAAAAACTTCCTGTTATCCAGAGTTCAATTGTTGAGGATATGAACTTTCTTACGGAGAGAGGCAAAATGCTTAATAATGGTATCGTTAGTGTTAATTTAATTCTAAATAAACAATTAAATATTTTGAAATCTGAATTACATACTAAAGGTTTCCCTTTTGATTTTGATAAAGAATTTATACAGGACCAAATCAAAGAGTCTTTATTGAATAAAATACTTTTCATGAAAAATGAACTGAATGAAAACACACTCAGAGATATTTTGGATGATATTGTTAAAAAAACATTCTCTAAAAATTTTTCACTAAAACCTGAGCTACTTATTCATCTATCAGTTATATGAAATTTTTATTTTTCCTCTTTATTATATGGTGGGTAATTTTTATGACTATCCTTCCAATCAAAAGATCTCAATTTGAAGAGGGAATGCCAAAAAAATCATATTTGGGAATTAAATTTTTTATATCCTTAGCGATTTCAATAATAATTTCCTTTTTTTTAATAAAATATGAAAATAATATATTTGAATATTTTAAATGAAACTTTCTAATTTATTCTTCAATACGTTAAAAGAGTCTCCCAAAGAAGCTCAAATTATTTCCCATCAATTAATGTTAAGAGCTTCAATGATAAGACAACATACGTCGGGTATTTATACTTGGCTGCCATTAGGCTTTAGGGTTTTAAAAAATATTGAAAATATAGTTCGTTATAATCAGGATAAAATTGGTTGTAATGAGATGTTAATGTCTACTATTCAATCATCGGATTTATGGAAAAAAAGTGGACGTTATCCGGATTATGGAAAGGAAATGTTAAGAATTCACGATCGTCATGATAATGAGTTACTTTATGGTCCGACCAACGAAGAAGTAATTACAGATTTGTTTAAAGACTATGTAAATTCCTATAAAGGTCTTCCTAAATACCTCTATCACATACAGTGGAAATTTCGTGATGAAATTAGACCTCGATTTGGTGTGATGAGGGGAAGAGAATTTTTGATGAAAGATGCTTATAGCTTTGATTTAGATCATAAAAGTGCTGTTGATACATATAAGATTTTTTTTAAATGTTATTTACAGACATTTTTGGATCTTGGTTTACAACCCATTCCAGTCAAAGCCGCAACTGGCGCCATTGGAGGCGATCTGTCTCATGAATTTCAAATTTTGGCAAAAACAGGAGAGAGTGAATTAGCTTATGACTCTAAATTAGTATCTGATGATTTAATTAACAAAAGCTATGAAGAAATCACATCGATGTATTCCGCATCAGATGAAATGATTGATAGAAATAAATCAGATGTAGTAATTGGAAGGGGAATTGAAGTAGGACATATTTTTAATTTTGGAATTAAATACTCAGAACCTCTGGAGTGCTATGTATTAAACAATGAAGGTAAAAGAGTTAATTTACATATGGGTTCCTATGGAATAGGGGTTTCAAGATTGACCGCTGCAATAATTGAGGCATACCATGATGAAAATGGAATTAAATGGCCTTTTCAAATTTCTCCATTCAAATTAAATATAATTTCAGCCTTAAAAAATGAAAATTCAATTATCGATCAAGATTTATATCTTAAATTAAAAAATAAATATGAAAATATTTCATTAGATGACAGAGATTTGAGTCTTGGTAAAAAAATTAAAGACTCAGAGTTAATTGGAGTACCATGGACAATAATTATTGGAAAAAACTATGAACAAAATAAACAGTTTGAAATAATTAATAGATCTTCTGGTGAGAAACTTTTTTTAAGTGATAATGAAATAGAGAACTTTCCTTTTGAACAATATACTCCTTAAGCTTTCTGTATCCTATATTTTTAATTTTAAAAAAGATAAAGCCTTTTCTATATCTACCATTCTTTCTTCTTTAGCTTTAATATTAGGTATCTCAATACTGATAACCGTTATGTCAGTCATGAATGGGTTTAGAGAAGAGCTTATTAAATCATTAAGTGGTATTAATGGAGATTTGGTTATATACGAGTCATCTGATCAGGAAATATCCAATTTAGAAAGCAAATATCCTGATGCCAAAATAGTTAAAAATTACCAGCAGCGAGTCATAAGTACCAATGAAGAAGGAATTGAAGGACTTTTGATGAAATCTATGACCATTGAAGATTTTTATAAAATTCCCCGTTTAAATGAAAATTTTTTTGAAATTGATAATGTCTCAGAAAATTGGGTTTTTATTGGAACAGAATTAGCGAGGTCTTTTGATGTCAAAGTCGGTGATACTCTTCAAATAAGCATTCCCGGTTCATCAATGACTATTTTAGGTCCTGTTCTTAACTCTCATTTACTTCAAATTAAGGGAATATTTAATACGGGTATTTATGATTATGATAAATATTTTATTTATAGTAACGAAAGTTATTTTAAAGATATCTCTAACGATCCCATTTTTGAAATTTATGAAGGTAAGAATAAAATTGATACTATAGATCTCAATAATATGATTTACGATACTTGGGGTGATCAAAATCAATCATTATCCCAAGCGCTGGCAACTGAAAAAAATGTCATGTTTATTATCTTATTTTTTATAATTTTAATCTCTTCTTTTACTATTATTTCTAATCAAATTTTTTTTATTAAAGAAAAATATAAAGATATAGTTTTGTTAAAATCATTAGGCATTAGTCAATTACAAATATGTGTTCTATTTTTTTTTAATTCTTTTTTAGTATCAATTTTTTCAATAATTTTAGGTACGAGTCTTGGCTTATTACTATCAATAAATATCGATTCAATAGAAAATTTTTTATCATTTTTATTAAGTTATGAATTATGGAATAACGAAATAAGATATCTAGCCTCAATGCCTTATAGCATTCAATTGAATGACATAATATTTATTATTTCTATTTCTATTATCTCGGCATTGATAGCATCATATATTCCAATTTTAAGAATTTTAAAAATTAAGCCTAATTTAGTTTTACGATGACATTATTATTGAAAAATATTTCTAAAATCTACAGCTCAAACGTTGGTAAGTTTGAAGTATTTAAAAAAATTAATTTTGAGATTAAAGATAATGAAAATATTTTTTTATTTGGACCTTCAGGTTGCGGTAAATCCTCTTTGTTAAATATTATCTCTGGACTAGATAGTCCAGACCAAGGAGAGATTTTTTTTCAAAATCATAAATTAACCAACAATCATTCCAATTTTTTAAAAAATGATATTGGGATTATTTTTCAAGATCATTATTTAATTTCTGAATTAAATATATTTGAAAATATTCAATTAAAATCAAATAATATAAATGCGATAAATGAAATTTTTGAATATTTTGGATTAAATGATCTAAAAAATAAATACCCTAATCAATTATCAAATGGCCAAAAACAAAGAGTTTGTGTGGCAAGAGCACTAGTAAACAAACCAAAGCTATTAGTTGCAGATGAACCAACCAGTTATTTAGATAGGGAAAATGCAGATTTAGTTATAGATTTAATTATTAAGTCATCCAAAAAATACAAAATATCTTCAATAGTAGCCAGTCACGATATTTCTTTTAAAAAAAATTTTGATATTGCGTATACAATCAAAAATAAAAATTTAGTGAAATGTTAATATCTTTAAGAAATTACTCTAATTATTCCATATGTGAGTCAAATATAAAGATTGAAGACTTAGTTGATTATGCAACTAAGAATAAATTTAATGCCATTGGACTAACTGATTATAAACTCTTATCCGGATCTCTTGAATTTTCCATCAAATGTCAAAAAGCAGGTATTCAACCTATTATAGGAATTGATGTTGATTATAAATCATCTTTAGATCATTTAACTAGAGTTACTCTCTTAAGTAAAAGTGAAGAGGGTTTTAAAAATGTAAATTTATTATCAACTGAAATTAATACTAATAATAATTTTTTATTTGATATCAATAATATTAAAGATTTTGCCAAAGGTAATATTTTGATTTTAGGGGGTCTTTATAGTTATTTTCATAATATTTCAGTTAATGAAAAAAACCTAAATAAAGCACTAGATGAAATAAAAAATCTAAAAGAAATATTTAAAAAAGACTTATATTTTGAATATGACTCACATTTGAATAACACACTTCTAAAAGAAGTTTCTCTGAAGTTAGAAATTCCACTATTTCAATCTTTTTTTAGTTTTTATAAATCTAAAAATGATTTTGATGCAATGCAAATTCTTCACTGTGTTAAAAATGGCGAGTATTTACAAAATTCATCATTTAATATTAATAATCAATATTCTTTAGATAGATCTTTAGATAACTTTGAAAACTCTCTAATTATTAATAGTCAGCTGATAGCTCAAAAAATTAATTTTTTAATTAAAGAAAAACCAATTTCCCTTCCTAACTTTTCAAAAGGTCTATCCTCTGATGAAGACACTGAGGTTATAAAACAATCAAGAAGTGGACTTGATCTCAGATTAAACAAAATATTTAAAAATCTATCAATTGAAGAATTTAATCAAAAATCGAAGATTTATCGAGACAGACTTGAATATGAATTAAATGTAATTATTAAAATGAAGTTTTCTGGTTATTTT
>VTPN01000018.1 GCA_008638215.1 Pelagibacteraceae bacterium | reverse complement strand
AATTTAGTCAAATCCAAATGGGAAAAAAAACAAATAGTTCTGAATGCCTTTTTATCTATACCTAATTCTTTTACCGCTGAAATTATGTCAGAACAAGGGTATGACGCGTTAACAATAGACTACCAACATGGCATGATAGGCTTCAATGATTTGCTAACGATGATCCAAGGAATACGCCATAGTGGTGTAACTCCTATTTGTAGAGTCTCTGGGCTTGATCATGCAGTAATTTCTAAAGTTATGGATGCTGGAGCCTTGGGTATTATTTGCCCGATGATCAATAATCGAAAACAAGCGGAACAATTAGTTCAAGATTGTAAATACCCGCCCATAGGAATTAGAAGTTTTGGTCCGACGCGGGCTAATTTTTCAGTAAGTTCAAATTATTTCTATGAAGCAAATGAAAATACTTTTTGTTTAGCTATGATAGAGACACAAGAGGCGTTTGATAATTTAGATGAGATTGCCGCCACTCCAGGACTTGATGGTTTATATATTGGAACAGCCGACTTAACCATTGGTTTAAATCAAGGAAAATTAACTCCAGGTTTTGATCGAAAAGAACCAGAGATGATAGAAGCTAAAAAAAAGATACTGAGAATAGCCCATAGTCATGGAAAAATTGCTTGCCTGCATTGTGGCACTCCTGAATATGCAGCTCAAGCTAGCAAATGGGGATTTGATTTAGTTACAATCACAAATGATGTCAGACTTCTTGCTGGAGCGGCAGGAGCGCATGTCAAAAAGTTTAAAGAATTAACAAATCAAGAACATGACGAGTCTTCCAAAGACACAAATCCTAGTTCTTATTAAAATTTAAACAGCTTCGAGTTCTTTAGCTAGATCGCCAATTTCGGCACCGCCCGCCATTAATCGTTTAATATCTTCTCCGCCTAATTCAGCAGACTTGCCCGCTCCTATAACTTCTCCAAGACTTAAAAAGGTAAATCGATCAGCTATTAATCTTGCATGGATTTCATTATGAGTAATTAGAATAATAGCAATGTTTCCTAATTGTTGGACTTTTTTAATAGTTTTTAAAACTTCCATCTGCTGTTTTTGACCAAGCGCAGAAGTTGGTTCATCAAGAATAAGTACCTTGGCGCCAAAATAAATAGCTCTTGCAATCGCTAAAGTTTGTCTTTGACCGCCAGACATTGTTCCAACCAACTGTGTTGGATCTGATATATTAATTCCAATTTTTCCCATCTCTTCAATGGTGATCTTATCCATCGCTTTGAAATCTAAAATACCTAAAGGTCCTGGACCTTTTTTTAGTTCATTTCCTAAAAAGAAATTTCTTGTAACTGAAGTTAATGCATTAAGAGCTAAGTCTTGATAAACAGTTCCTATGCCCGCGGCTGTAGCCTCTCTAGGAGATCCAAACTTAACCTCGTTACCAGCAACTTTTATTGTTCCAGCTGTGGGCTGATGCACTCCAGATAGAACTTTAATGAGAGTAGATTTTCCTGCTCCATTATCGCCAAGTAGAGCATGAACTTCTCCCGGCATCACATTTAGCGAGACTCCATTTAAGGCTGTAAAGGTTCCAAATTTTTTTACTAAATCTTTGATTTCAATAAAAGGTGTTTTGTTATCTTGCATAACTATATGCTTCCAATTATCCTTTTTCGAATATTCTCATTTGTTAAGGCTGAAGCAATAATCACCAATCCTAGGAATACACGATAAAAAGAACCGTCAATGCCAGGGATATAAAAGAATGCTTCTTTGGCTATTCCAAATATAAACGCACCTACACATATGCCTAGTATGGTTCCAAAACCACCTGTCAGCACGACACCTCCGATAACGGCAGCAGCGATCGCTTCTAATTCTTTTAGATTTCCCTTTGCGGCATCTGCTGTGTTGACCTCAAATACTTGGCAAGTAGCAAAAACCGTGGCACAAAAAGCTGAGAACATAAATAAAGCCACTTTAACTTTGTCGGTCGGGACACCGTTTGCTTTGGCGGCGCTTAAATTTCCACCGGTTGAGTAAATCCAGTTTCCTGCCTGAGTACGACTTAGAACGATATAACAAACGATCGCAATAATAAGCCAAATCATTACACAAGAATAAAGTCCTGGGGCAAATTGATTTCCAAAATTGTTAGTGTTCCAATAAACAGGAAAATAAAGCCAGTCAAAAAGAGGTTCCAGAATATCTCCCCCGAAGAAGTTAGCTACTGGTTGAGATGAATATAAAGAGTCAATGTAAACTTTTGCAATATCAATATCAGTAACAGTTTGAGGAATGACTTTATCAATTTGGAAATTTGCAATTTTTTCTTGGATCATCCCCACCATATAATCATTTCCAGTTGATTGAGCATTTGCCAAAGCCTCTTGTAAAGGCTTAGTTCCTTTGTCAATCAATGTCTGAGTTTTAGCTTCTGCCACTCTTTGATAAGTATATTCTAATCTTTCTGTAATCTTTGCGACTGTATCAGCGGGCAAAGACTGTGCCATCGATATCAGGTCTGCCTCAGGAAGAGCTTTTGCTTTTTCTCTGACCATCTCACCATGACCAGGAACATTAACGATATTTTTAATATCAGGTATTTCAGTAACTGTTGTTGCTCCTTTTGCCTGATCTGGTCGATGATTAAAAGAACGAAGAGATACCTCAGTCAACCCTCGAAGGAAGAATAATCCTCCTAAAGTAACGATAAAAGAAGGCAGTCCTGATTTAACAACAATAGTTCCTTGAATCCATCCAAAGAAAAGAGTGAAAATTAAAGTAATGAAAATCGCAAGGATGGGAGAAACGTCAGATATGTGAAATAAAGTGTAAAATTCAATATGAAAACCGCCTTCAAAAGAAAAATAGGGAATAATAAAAGAAAAACCCCATCTTAAAATCATTGCCATACAGGCACCAGCAAAGCCAATCATCGAGCCAATGGATAGATCAAACTCTCCAGCGATAATTAGCATTCCAGCACCAATGGCGATTATTCCTAATTGAGAGATAACTCGAAGAAAGTTTCTAATACCAAGGGCATTAAACCCTTCACCAGTGAACGGATTCCAAGACATTTCTCCTGCGGGGATAGAGAAGTAACCAAGCATACCAAAAAGCAGAAGCATAACGCCGATGGGACCAACTTCGGGCCTAGATAATAATAATGTAAGCCAGGTTTTTTTTTGATGCCTATCTGACTCTTGTCTTTGAGGTGTGGAAGTTACGGACATAATTTTTTAATAAATTTTAAATAAAAGCAGCTTTATTTTTTTTAATAAAAAGTGGGTAGATTAACTACCCACTTTTAAAGATTTATAGGTTAATACTATCTATCAATACCTGCTAGAGCAGCCACTGAAGACGCATTTGACTTATCAACAAATCCTGGACCTGAAGGAATGTTAGCACCTGGTAATAGACCTGCGCCATTGTTGTATAAGTGCATCACGATGATAGGCATATAACCTTGTAAACGCTGTTGCTGATCAATTGTGAAAGCAACTTTACCCTCGTTGATTAAGTCCATCACGGGTGGGCTTAAGTCAAAGCAAGAGTGGTGTACAGACATACCTAACTCGTCAATAGCTTGTTGAACACCAACACAAACGTGTGGTCCAACAGATAATACAGCGTCAACATCTGGGTTAGCTTGTAAACCAGCTGCCGCTCTTGTTGGGATAGTTGCTGGGTCATTTGAGCTATCAACTAAAGTAGTTGGGATAGCTTCAGCATAACCACCACATCTATCAGTTAGAGCAGTGTTGTAAGCTTCTTGAATCATACATAGAGCTTTAGTAGCACCTTCTGCTTTAGCTCTAGCACCAGCTGACTGACCAGCTAAGAATTCAGGCTGACCAACGTGCATAAGAGCACCTAAAGAAGCTGATGACTCAAGACCTGAGTTCATTGTTATCACTGGAATACCAGCAGCAACCGCATCTTTAATCGCTTGACCTAGCGCTTCAGGATCTGGAAGTGAAACTACCATTCCGTCAGGCTGAGTAGCTGCAGCAGCAGCAATTGACTTAGCCATATCACCCATATCACCTGATGGGTTGAAGATATATTCAAAATCTGCACCTACGTGTCTAGCGGCATCTTCACCACCTTTTTGCACAACAGGCCAGAAAGGGTCTTTACCCTCACCGTGAGTTACCATTACATATCTTTCAGCAAATGCTGATAAAGATAGGAATGATACCAATATTGTAAGAATTATTTTTTTCATAAATTCCTCCTTGTTAATAACCATATGAACATACTAAAAAAAAGTTACATATACAAAAAATATATGAATTTATCATATGCAAATTATGCAAATTTGAATATTTGTTATAAAAAATTTACAAAATAACTTAGTTTATGTTTTTTTTCACAGATAAACTGTGAATATTTAAATGCTTTAAATTAGGAAGTCTTATGTCTTATTATATAGGGTATTACTTTTCTTTAATTATCTAATAAAAAATCTGGTTTTATACTATTTTTGACTACATTGAGGGCATTTGGGAGGTCGTTGCTGTATATTTTTTGATCTATTTCTTGCTCGCTGAAGCCAAATCCCTTCCATCGCTCAATTAATCTTTTTTCAAGAATTTTCTCATTGCAATTAATCATAATACTTAAATTAAAGTAATCTTTCAAAAGACTCCAAGGATAAGAACTAAGCAAAAGGTAGTTTCCTTCTACAATTATCACCCTAATTTTTTTAGAGATCACTACAGCCGATGCTCTTGATAACTCTAGAGAGCGGTCAAAAACTGGGACAACTACCTCTTCCTCATTATTTAAACGTTCTAAAAAATTTTTTAATCCCATTACGTCAAATGTTTCTGGGGCACCTTTTTTTGAGAGGAGGTTTTTAGATAGCAAAATTGAGTCATCGAAGTGAAATCCATCCATTTGTAAAATTCCAGATGAAAAACCTTTTATATTAAGATCGTTATTTAACTTTTCCGATATTGTACTTTTTCCACATGCGGGAGGACCTGCAAGAGCAATAAAGAAGCGTTTTTCAAATTTATTTTTATCTAATTCATATGATAAAATTGCCAAAAGTTCATTGTAATTTAAATTCTTCAAGAGTTTATCCTAATTTTTAGTATAAAAATTTTTCCAATTTTGGAATCTTTCATACAATAACTCAAAGTGATGATTGTCTTTTTTAATGGTGTTAGTTATTTCTGGAGGTGAGAGAACTTCGCTTGGATTAAGATTGTGGTAGCCTATGTGTGCAATACGTGCCGCGCCATAAGCTGCCATGGCATCTGAGGCATCAGTGACTGCAAGATCTCTATTCAAAATAGAAGCTAATAGTTTAAGCCAATATTCATTTTTTGAACCTCCGCCGATAACATATATATTTTCCAATTTAATTCCTGTTTTACATAAAGATTGATAGTTATCATTCAGACCAAAAGATATACCTTCAAAAAGTGCATAAATAAGTGACGTTCGATCATTTCCTATTCCAATTTGATGAAAGCTTGCTCTAGCATGGGGGTCGTTAATGGGTGTTCTCTCCCCTGTTAAGTAGGGTAAGAAGTAAGGAGCATCAATAATATCTTTTTCCTTATTAAGAAATAAAGATAGTCCTTTTGTGATCTCTTCAAGAGAAGAATTAAAACTATTATTGAACCAATTCAAATTTGAAGTGCAAGAGAGCATTACCGACATTAAATGCCATGTATTTGGTAAACAATGACAAAATGAGTGAATTGCGTCATGATAGTTTTTCAAAAAATTCTTTGTTGATCCAAATATAACACCCGATGTTCCTAGAGATAAAGATATATCTCCCTCTTCGTATAACCCAAGACCCACAGCAGCAGCAGCATTGTCGCCCGCTCCACCATAAACTTTACATTGATTATCAAAACCATAGCGATCAATAATTTCCTTTTTTAAAAAACCTGTTTGATCTATTCCCTCACATAAATTAGGCATTTGTTCAATTTTCATTGAACTTGCATCTAGAAGAGTTGTAGACCATTTTCTTTTACCCACATCTAACCAATAAGTACCAGACGCATCTGAAAGATCGCTAAAAAACTCTCCTGTTAAATAAAATCGAAGGTAATCTTTAGGTAAAAGAACTTTTTCTATTTTATCAAATAATTTCGGGTCATGTTTTTTAAGCCACAAAACTTTTGGTGCAGTGAAGCCGGCCATTGCGATATTACCAGAAATTTCTAGAACAGACTGGTCAGACATTATTTCAGAACATTCTTGATGGCTACGAGTATCATTCCACATCATACATGGTCTTAAAATTTGATGGTTTTTATCTAGACATGTTGCTCCATGCATATGCCCAGAAAAGGAAATAGCTTTTATTTTCTTAAGATGGAATTCTTTAGTTAATTTTTGAAGACACTCATCTAAGGCTTCTATCCAGAATTTTGGATCTTGCTCAGACCATCCTCTCTGAGGGCTAGATAAGGGTATATCTTTACTTGAAACATTTTTTAACAATTCTTGATTTTCCCCAATTAATAAACATTTCATTGAAGAAGTTCCTAAATCAATGCCCAAGTACATCAAACATATTATATACAAATATATATTTCCTTATACAGTTATGAGAAAAGATATGATTAATAATTAATAGATGAGCATTTATATTCTTGGAATTTTATTGCAGATTTATGTTTTTTTTGTTGAGAAAATTCTATTATTAGTTGCAAAACATTCTATGTATAAAATTTGTGAGCTTAAAAAATATTGAAGAGGATTTTAATTTTTGGTGACTCTAATAGTTGGGGGTATATTGACAATGATGATGGTTTTCGTTTTAAAGAAAGATGGCCTATCTCTTTAAAATCTTTTCTTAGTGAAATAGATCTAAATGTAGAAATAATAGAAGATTGTCTTCCAGGCAGAACCACAAATGTTGATGACGCTCAGGAGGGCTCTCATTTAAATGGCGCCAAAGTATTAAAGTCATCTTTGCTAGCCCATTCCCCCATTGATTTAGTTATTATAATGCTCGGTACTAATGATTTAAAATTTAGATTTCAAAGAACCTCTGATGATATTGCACAAGGAATTAATGAATTAATTGGCATTGTAAAGGAAGTAAATTCAGGACCTGGAGGTTGGCACGATCAAAATAAATCTAATTTAGTTATCGTCTGCCCGCCTTCTCTAAATAAAAAAGCTAATGACCCTAACTGGGTCAATTTCAATGAATGGAAGAATGGCTTAATCAAATCCAGAAAGTTATATGACTCTTTAAAAAAAGTTTGTGATCTAAATAGTACATTTTTGATTGATTCTAATCAAACTGTACAATCTTCTGATTTAGATCCAATACATTGGTCAAAGAAAACACATAAAATCTTTGCAAAAAAAATTGCAGAACTAATAAAATACCAAATTAAATTTTAACCCAAGTACCTTTTTTAATGGATTTAAATGTTGCATCCAAGACTCTCATATTTTTTTTTGAGTCTTCAAGATCAAAATCAATTTTAGTCTTTTTTAAAAGATGATCTGAAAATACTGTAGCTTGTCGTTCATATTGATCAACAAGAGAAAAAGTTTTGACTGTATTTTCTTTTCTATAAATGGATTGACCATTGTACACAACCACGGTGGATGGTTTCGAGGGAGCGGCATTAAAGGGATTTTCTACCACAATAGTTTTTTTTGTTCCTAATATCGTGACTTGCTGAGAAAGATTGCTTTGTGTGGCTACCATGTATGAAGAAAAAAATTCTCCAAAGTCTAACATGACACTGGATAAAATATCTGTTTTAAACTTCTTATCTTTGATAATTGCAGCTACCGCCCTTTTAGGCTCTTTGTTTGTGAGGTATCTGGAAATAACGGTTGGGTAACAACCTATATCATAAATAGCTCCTCCTCCATATTTTGGAATATTTCTTATATTTTTAGGATCTTTATTTGAATATGAAAAGACACTAGAAATGCTACTAATTTTTCCTATATTTCCATCGCTAATAAATTTTTTAATCCATTGCCATTGGGGATGGTGGCGGACCATGAATGCCTCTTTAATAATGACTTTGTTTTTTTTGGCAGATTTAATGAGAGGATTAATATCTTTTGCTTTTAGAGAAAGTGGTTTTTCTAAAAGGATATGTTTACCGTATGATGCAGCTTTTAAACTTGTTTTGATATGTAAATGATTTGGGAGAGGGTTATAGATAATATCAATATCTGGATCTTGATAGAGTTCTTCATAAGATCCATAGCTTTTAGAAATTTTTAGTTTCTTGCAAAGCAACTTAGCTTTGCTTAAATTTCTACTAGCAAGTCCTAAAACTTTACTATTTTTTGATTTTTGAATAGCTGGAATAACATGCTCCCATCCAATTTTAGCAGTACTTATAATACCCCAATTAACGGTGATTTTTTTCATCAGTAGATCTTATATTATTTCAAAAAAATTTTAAAAAATATTTGAGATGACAATAAGAATCTTGAGAAATGTTTTATTTGATATAATTGTTCAATAACATGAATAAAAAATTCAAAATAGGAATTGATTACGGGGGTACTAAAATTGAAGGTATCTTAATGGATCAGGAGGGTAAAGAGGTTCTAAGAAAACGCTCCACATACGATAAAAATTATCAAAGTGGTCTAGATACAGTAAAGTCCCTTGTTGAAGAATTTGATCAGTATTCTGGTTCAAAAAATTCTGTTGGTATTTGTATTCCAGGTTTTTCTTCACACGAAACAGGATTAGTAAATAATGCCAATTGTGTTTGGATTAATGACCAACCTTTCCAAAAAGATTTGGAAAAAACTTTAAACAGAGATGTAAGAATGATGAATGATGCAAATTGTTTCGCTTTATCTGAGGCCATAGATGGGTCAGGTGCAAATTATCGTTCAATTTGGGGAATAATTATTGGATCCGGTTTTGGAGGGTCATTTGTTTATAACAAAGAGGTTGTCGAGGGAGTGAATCAAGTAGCCGGAGATTGGGGGCATCAACCTTTACCCTATCCTACTCAGGAAGAATATGAACTCAACGTTGAATGTCAGGTGGGGAATTGTCAACGACCTCTTTGTGCTGAACAGTTTATTTCCGGAATTGGTTTTACTAAAATATTTAATAAAAAATATGGAACAGATTTACGTACAAGAGAAATTGTTGCTCTTGAGGCCAACGGAGATGAAAGAGCCAAAAAAGAATTCGAATTATATGAAGATCGTTTTGCAAGACTAATAGCCGTGATGATTGGCATAGTCGATCCAGATGTAATTATCTTAGGTGGAGGGATGTCGAATGTTGGAAGACTCTATGATAATATTCCAAAATTACTTCCAAAATATACTTTTAGTGATAAGGTGCGTAACAAAGTTCTACGAAATACTCATGGGGACTCCAGTGGTGTGCGTGGGGCTGCTTGGCTATGGGACGCAGATAAATTTTAAATGAAAAAAATCGGAATTCTAACAAGTGGTGGTGATTGTGGTGGCCTGAATGCAGCGGTTCGATCTATTTTTTACCGTGCTAAAAACACATACAATATGGAAGTTCTTGGAATTCAAGATGGAACTGTCGGTTTAATGCAACGACCCGTTGCATATCTCCCGTTAGATTATCAAACATTTAGTGGCTCTCTTTTACGTCAAGGAGGAACTTTTCTAGGAACAACCAATAAGGGTAATCCTTTTAAATTCCCAATGGGCGATGGTTCATTTAAAGATCGCTCCCAGGAAATTATTGATGGCTATCATGAGCTAGGACTTGAGGGTTTAATTGTGATTGGTGGTGATGGAAGTATGGCAATCCTTACTGAAATAGCAAAAAAAGGTGATTTAAAGATAGTCGCCATTCCCAAAACGATTGATAATGATGTTGGTGCTACGGAAAGCTCCATTGGTTTTAACACCGCGGTTAGTGTTGCTACGCAAGCACTTGATAATCTTCAATCAACGGCAGCCAGTCACCATAGAAGTATGATTTTAGAAGTGATGGGACGAGATGCGGGACACATCGCGATTAATGCTGGAATAGCTGGCGGTGCGGATGTGATTTTAATTCCTGAAATTAAATATTCCATTAAAGGTGTTGTGAAAAAATTAACCGAAATGAAAAATAGAGGAATTGTTCATTCTTTGATTGTGGTGGCGGAAGCAGTCAAAACAGAAGAAGGAAAGACCTATGAGGTAGAGTTTGCGGATGGCCAAAAAAGACTTGGCGGTATAGGTACTTATTTATCTGAAGCTATCATGAAATCAACAGACGTCGAATGTCGTGTTACTTCTTTGGGTCACGTTCAAAGAGGCGCTCCCCCCACACCGAGAGATAGAATTTTGGCCAGTGCTTTTGGTGTCTATGCAGTAGACTTACTTGCGCAAGGTAAGTTTGATCGTATGGTCGCTTGGAGAGATCGAAAAGTTATAGATGTCCCTATTTCTGAAGGAATATCTACCTATAAAGTTGTTGATCGTACTGACCCTTTAATTGAAACAGCATTAGCACTTGGTGTTTATGTTGGCGATATTGAGTAATTGTTTATTTCTATTAACCAAATAGAAAATTTATCTCAATTTAAAAAAGAAATTTTTACTGGGAAAATATTCATCTTTCAAAAATCTGAAATTACAGAACAGCTCATTGATCAAATTAAAAAAAAAATTCAAATTCATTATTCAGGGCCGTTAGAAAAACTCCATCATCTATCCAATTGTGAAGAACTAAGTACTGATTTAATTGCAAATTTAAAAAATACAGAAATTTTTAAAAATCTTTTTTATAATTTTTTAATCTCGATTAACTTCTTACAGGGCGAAAGTTACTGGGATAAATTTGTAGTTCGTGTTGCGCCAGCTAAAAATGAATTTGGATATCGAGAGGCATCTAGAATTGGGGTTCATCGAGATACATGGGGTACGAATATTCACCAACAAATTAATTGGTGGGCCCCCATTAGCTCAATAGAGAAAACTAACACTATGGTCTTTTTTCCTGAATATTTTGATAGGCCTGTTAAAAATTCTACAGCCACTTGGGATTTAAATATTTATTTAGAAAATAGAAAAAAAGGAGATTTCTCCTACCCCTCAGCACCAGAATTATTAGAGGATTTACCTGAGAGTTTAAAAATTTGGCCTGTAACAATAAAGCCAGGAGAGATACTCTGCTTTTCTGGAAGCCACCTTCATAGTTCTTCCAAAGATAAATCTGAAAATACCAGATTTAGCTATGAAATTAGGACCGTTTGTCAAAATGACCTTGATGAAAAAAATCAAGCCCCCAATGTTGATTGCGAATTACAATGGCAATTCCCCAAAATCTTTCGAAATATGAAAGACAATTCGCCAATGAAAATGACTAGCTGAGTAATTATTTTTTTGTTACTTTTCATCTGTGAAAAAAAAATATTCCATATTTAGTATCGCCAGAAATGCTTTTTCGGGTCACAAAAACTGGCCTAAAATGTGGCGTAGCCCTGAACCTCGAGAATTTTATGATGCCATCATCATTGGAGGCGGCGGTCATGGACTTGGCACAGCTTACTATTTAGCAAAAGAACACGGTCTAAAAAATATTGCGGTCATTGAGAAGGGCTGGCTTGGAGGTGGGAACACGGGTCGTAACACCACAATCATTCGTTCGAATTATTTATGGGATGATAGCGCTCACTTATATGAACACTCTCTTAAACTTTGGGAAAATCTCTCTCAAGAACTCAACTACAATGTCATGTTTAGTCAACGGGGTGTAATGAATTTAGCCCATAATGAACATGACATCAAAGAAATTAAAAGACGTATCAGCGCAAACAATTTAAATGGTATTGACTCTCAGTGGCTTTCAAAAGAAGAAATTCAAAAAATGGTACCTATCATGAATACGGATAATCTACGTTATCCGGTTTTGGGTGCCTCATTTCAACCACGTGGAGGCGTGGCTCGACACGATGCGATTGCTTGGGGATTTGCTATGCGCGCTGATGAGATGGGTGTCGATATTATTCAAAATTGTGAGGCACAAAAAATTAGAACCAAAAATGGAAAAATTGAAGGAGTTGAAACATCTAAAGGTTTTATAAGAGCAAATAAAATTGGTGTTGTTGCATCAGGGCACACAAGTGTTCTTGCAGAAACCGCAGGTATCAGACTTCCACTTCAAAGCAAACCCCTTCAAGCTCTTGTCTCTGAACCCATTAAACCCATTATTGATACTGTCGTAATGTCAGCAGCTGTGCATGCATATGTTAGCCAGTCAGATAAAGGAGAATTAGTAATTGGGGCAGGTACAGATAGTTATAATTCTTTTACGCAACGAGGGGGCTTTAACATCATAGAAGAAACCATTCGAGCAATGGTCGAGCTTTACCCTGTTTTCGGAAAAATGAAAATGCTAAGACAATGGGGCGGAATTGTCGATATTTGCCCTGATGCAAGTCCTATAATAAGCAAATGTGATGTAGAGGGTTTGTTTTTCAACTGTGGATGGGGCACTGGGGGTTTTAAAGCGACACCAGGGAGCGCAAATGTATTTGCTCATACCATTGCAAAAAATGAACCCCATCAAATCAACGCAGCCTTTAGTTTAAATCGTTTTGTCAGCGGAAAATTAGTCGATGAACATGGGGCTGCGGCAGTAGCTCATTAAAATTAAATGTTACTAATAGAATGCCCGTATTGCGGACCCCGTGATCAGTCAGAATTTTCAAACGGTGGTGAAGCCCATGTTAAGCGCCCTGACGGATCGCAAGAAATAAGTGATCGAGAATGGGGTGAATACGTTTTTATTCGCTCAAATCCCAAAGGACTATTTTATGAGAGATGGGTTCACTCTCATGGATGTCGAAAGTGGTTTAACTGTGTTCGCGATACTTCAACGGATGAAATCTTAAAAATTTATAAGTTAGATGATCCTAAGCCTCCCTTAAAAGATTTCGAGAATAAAATTCAAACTCCTTCTGGAGAGCCTGATGTTGGCTCAGGTAATTTTACAGTAAAAAAATGACACATCTTAATAATCAAAATAGCCCTTTTATCCATTTTCATCAGAGGATTAATTTCCAATTTGATGGAAAAAAATATCATGGCTATAAAGGGGATACGATTGCAAGTGCCCTGCTGCGACATGGAATAAAATTAATTGGCAGAAGTTTTAAATATCACCGTCCTCGAGGTATTTATACATGTGGGATAGAAGAGCCGAACGCACTAGTACAAATTATTAGTGAGCACTCAGAGCCAAACGTTCGTGCCACTATCAAAAAAATATATGAGGGCATGGAAGTGGAAAGTCAAAATCGTTGGCCATCAATCGAATTTGATATTGGTAGCGTCAATAGCATTCTTTCCCCTCTTTTTTCTGCGGGATTTTATTACAAAACATTTATGGGTCCGCACAAAAGTTTTTGGAAGAAAATATATGAACCTGTAATAAGAAAAGCCGCCGGACTCGGAAAGCCTCCAAAAGAATTTAAAGCAATCAGCTCTCATCTCCATCATAATGTTGATATTGTCATTGTCGGCGGTGGTCTTAATGGCTTGCTGGCAGCCTCTTCACTTATTGATACTCAATATGATATTTTGTTGATTGAAGGCGACAATCAACTAGGTGGAATACTTAATAATTCTTCAAAAATTAATGAGATTAATGGTCAACGACCTCAAGAGTGGGCTAAAGAAACAATTGAAAGTATTAAGAAATCTAAAAATATTAAAATTCTCAATAACACTCTTGTTACGACTTATAACTATATCAATCACCTTATCGCAGTTGAGGATAAATACGTAGGCGCAAAGCCAGCTGAAGATAAAGTCAATAGCACGCTTCATAAAATTCGAACGGAACATGTCATTTTAAGCAATGGACATATTGAACGATTTTTATCTTTTCAAAATAACGATCTACCTGGAATTATGCTTGGAGCTTCATTTGAAAAATTCATATGTCGTTACGGTGTCATACCTTCAAAAGAGCCCGTTATTTTTAGTAACAATTCCAACTCTAACAGCCTAATCCAAACTCTTCTTGAATTACATATTAAACCAAAAGCCTATATTGACTCTAGGTCTGGGGAACAAATAGAAGGAGAGTTATTTGAGTTAATCCGAAAAAATGACATTCCTTTGTATACCAACTCTCAAGTGAAGGCAGCATATGGAAATAAGAAATTAGAAAAAATAGTTGTTCAAGACAGCTCTGGTGGAATCAATGAAATTACTACAGATTTTTTGTGTGTTTCTGGGGGAATAAATCCTGATGTTCACCTCTTCACCCAATCAAAAGGCTTGCTAGAATGGGATGACAAAGATCTTACTTATAAACCCTCTAAATCTTTTCAAAACACTATCACTTTAGGATCTGCAAGTGGCCAATTTAATTTCGAAGAAATTGAAAATGAACTTAATCAAAAGTTAAAAATTTTTAACGTAAATAAAATAATAATAAAAATTAAATCTAATACTGCCAGCAGATATCAAATTCAAAAACTATGGGAGGTACCTGCCCATAAAACATCGATGTGGTCTAAATCTTTTATTGATTTACAAAATGATGTAACCACAAAAGATATCAGACAAGCGATTTCAGAGGGTTTTGATCGTATTGAACATCTGAAACGATTTACAACCAATAGTATGGGAACTGACCAAGGAAAAATTAGTAGCATAAATGCTTTGGGTATTGTTTCTGATTTATTAGATAAAAAAGTCAATGAAGTTGGGACTACGATTTATCGTCCCCCTTATGCCCCTCTGAGTTTTGCTGCTATTGCTGGAAGAAATTCATATGAGTTTTATGACCCTGAGAGAAAGTCGCCCATTCATCAATGGCATATCAAAAACGGAGCTGTTTTTGAAGATGTTGGACAATGGAAAAGACCATGGTATTTCCCACTTTCAAAATCTGAGACCATGTATGACGCAGTCCAAAGAGAAAGCAAAACTGTTCGTGAGTCAGCTGGTATTTTAGATGGTAGTACTCTTGGAAAGATTGAAATAAAAGGAAAAGATGCCCTCCAATTCATGAATTTGATTTATACCAATAGCTTTACAAAAATGAACGCAGGGTCTGCCAGATATGCTCTCATGTTAGGGGAAGACGGAATGGTTAAAGATGACGGGATTATTTGTAAAATTTCTGATGAACACTTTATAGCCACCACAACGACTGGAGGTGCCGCCAATGTTCTAGCTTGTATGGAAGAGTACGCACAAACAGAATGGCCAAATTTAAATGTTTACATGAATTCAATCACAGAGCAATTCGCTACCTTTAATATTAGCGGCCCTAAAACTCGAGATATCATGAGCAAAGTTTTCCCAGAAATTGATTTTTCCAATCAAGCTTTTCCTTTTATGACATTTCAATTTCATGAGTTTCAAAATACTCAATTAAGAATTATGAGAGCTAGTTTTACTGGGGAGATGGGTTATGAAATCTATGTACCTTCTAATTCTGCTCTTAAAATTTGGGAACAGATTCAAGAAGCTGGAAAAGAATTTGGTTTGACTCCCTATGGAACTGAAACTATGCATCTACTTCGGGCTGAAAAAGGTTATATCATTATAGGTCAAGATACGGATGGATCTATTACTCCTATTGACTTGGGATTAAATTGGATGATCGGCAAAACTAAAACTGATTTTCTTGGAAAACGATCTCTAACTCGTTCTGACACAGTGCGTCCAGATCGAAAACAATTAGTTGGCATCCTTCCCTTAAACAAAGAAGATAGTCTTGAAGAGGGTCAGCATATACTCTTAAATGAGTCTCTTCAGACTCCTGTTCCTATGCTGGGCCATATAACTTCAAGTTACCACAGTCCAATAATGGGGCATACCTTTGGATTGGCTGTCATCAAAGATGGCCGCAGTTTAATTGGCACCAAAGCTTTTGCTTCTACTTCTAATCAAAAAACAATTCCTGTCGAGATCGTCAAACCTATTTTCTATGATGAAAAGAATGAAAGACTTGTCTCATGAGAGAGGTTATTCGATCCAACGAAGTAGAAATTAAAACATTTACTGCTTTGCAGGTAATTATTAGAGGCAGCGGTGACTCCAAATTTAATAACTTATTGAATAAAAAACTAAATCTCTTACCTCCATCTGATAATTTGCGAATTGTGTCAGATGATAACCATATTTTAGCAAAACTTTCCTATGATCAGTGGAACCTGATATTTCTGAATAAAGATGAGAATTTAAAAGTTCAAAATTTTTGCCATGAAATTAATAAAAATTCAGAAATGCTGGCTACTAATATTTCTGACGCTCAAGTTTTTTTCCAGATTAGTGGTGAAAATACCTATTCTATGATGAATAAATTAACTCATTTTGATTTTAGAGAAAAAAACTTTAAGACCATGACAGCAGCGCAAACACTCATGGCCAGAATTGACTGTAATCTTTATAAACTTAATACTCACATTCTTGTAAGCTGCAATCGCTCCTTCTCTGACTATTTTGAGGATCGACTAATTGATGCCGTTAATTTTTAATTTCCATTTTTCATATTGACATCAAAAATCGGAACTGGTTAGTTTAAGTAAATATAAGGAGGGGGTAATGTCACGTAAATCTCGTATCATTATTGTTGGTAGCGGTATTGTTGGTGCTAGCACAGCTTATCATTTAGCTCAACTGGGTTGGAAGGATATGGTGATCTTAGACCAGGGTCCCCTGTTTGAAACGGGCGGTTCAACTAGCCACGCACCTGGGGGAGTTTTTCAAACCAACCCCTCTCGCATGATGTGTAAGTTTGCCCAGTATACTGTTGATTTACTTCGATCCCTTTCCTTTGAGGGGAAACCCTGTTTTCACACAGTAGGTGGAATTGAGGTCTCCAAAACAAAAGAACGTCATGTAGATTTATATCGAAAGCTTGGCATAGCTCATAGTTATGGTCTCACTGACGCCAGAATAATTTCACCCGATGAAGTCCTCAAGATGAGTCCTTTTATTGATCCAGAAAAAATTCACGGTGGATATTATGTTCCAACGGACGGATTGGCTGCTCCAGTTCGAGCAGTGCGGGCAATGGCAAAATATGTTACTGACTTAAATGCAGGAGAATTTATAGGAGAAACTCCTGTTACAGGTTTTAAAATTTCTAATAATCAAATTCGAGGAGTGGAAACACCTCATGGGAATTATGAAGCGGATATAGTTTTAGTATCTACTGGTATTTGGGCACCCAAAATGGGAAGGCTTGCAAATATTTCTTTGCCGCTAGTTCCCTGTGAACACCAAATGGCTTGGTTGGAACCTTTTGATGAACTAAAAGAATTTCAAGCTGATCACAAAGAAGCGCAAGTTGAACATGCATTGATGAGACATCAAGATTACAGTCTCTATTTTAGACAATGGAATGATACCTATGTTATTGGTAATTATCGACATGAACCTCGCATCCTAGAGTCAGAAGAAATAAAAAAGCCTGAAGATGCTAAAGAGATGCCGTCCTTGGTGGATTTTCGACCAGATGATTTTGCTGGCGCCCATCAAGAATCTAACTGGTTATTTCCTAAATTTGCTGAAAAAAAATTAACCAAAAAAATTAACGGTATTTTTTCATTTACCACTGATGGAAATCCGCTCATGGGCGAAACCTCGATTAAAGGATTGTGGACCGCGAATGCTGTCTGGATTACGCATGCGGGTGGAGTTGGAAAAGCAATGGCTGAATGGATCGCAAATGGAGAACCAGAGCTTGATGTTCGCCAAGGAGATATCAATCGTTTCCACCCGCATCATCATGTAAGAAAATACTTACGAGCCCGAGGTAAACAAAATTATCGAGAGGTGTATGACATCATCCATCCGCTCCAACAAATGGAACAACCTCGACCTCTGCGTCGAAGTCCTTTTTATAGTCGTCTAGAAGGACAAAAGGCTCATTTTTTTGAGACGATGGGATGGGAGCGTCCACAGTGGTATGAATCCAATCAAGAATTAATCAAAGGGAAAAACTTTCCCAACAGAACGGGTTGGGCTGCGAAATATTGGTCCCCTATTCAAGCAGCCGAACATTTAGTGACCCGTCAAACTGGTGCGCTTTTTGATATTACTGGATTTGTAAAAATTGAAGTGAGTGGAAAAGGAGCTTTAGCTCTTTTACAAAAAGTTTGTACCAACAATATAGATGTTCCGGTTGGCAAAGTGGTCTATAGCGTTATTTCTAATATTTATGGTGGAATTAAAAGTGACTTGACGATTAGTCGATTAGAGGAAAATAAATTTTGGGTATTAGCAGGAGCTGGTAATGGAATGATTGATATTAATTGGTTACGTGTCAACGCACCTGATGATGGAAGTGTTCAAATTATTGATTGGACATCTGCGTTAGCTGGAATTGGTCTATGGGGACCAAACTCTCGAAATGTTCTTGAAAAATTATGCGATGACGATGATGTCTCTAATGAAGCATTTCCCTTCTTTTCGATAAAAAGAATATCAATAAGCAATATTCCTTGCGTTGCTGTTCGAATTTCTTATATAGGCGAACTAGGCTGGGAGATTTATACTCCAACAGAATACGGTCTAACTTTATGGGATGAACTTCGAGAAACTTCTCGCGAATTTAATATGATTTGCTCGGGAGCAGGCGCCTTTGAATCTCTTAGATTAGAGAAAGGCTACCGATCACTTGGTTCAGACATACATACCAATACAAATCCTTATGAGTCTGGCCTTGGCTTTACAGTAAAACTTAAAAAAGAAACTGATTTTATTGGTAAAAATGCTCTTTCTAAACTTAAACAGGAACCAATTCAAAAAAAATTAGCCTGCATGGTCATGGATGACTCTGAAGGAATGGCGCTTGGCACAGAGCCCCTATACAGTGATGGAAAAGCAGTGGGTTATGTAACCAGTACTAATTATGGATACTTCGTCGATAAACATATTGTTTATGGCTATATACCCTCAGAACTTTCATCCGCAGGGACAAAATTAGAATTAGAATATTTTGGTAAAAGATTTGCTTTAACAGTAACAACTGAACCTTTATTAGATCCCGAAAATACTAGATTAAAATCTTAAAACTCGGTAGTTTGGTTAAATGAGCAAAGATAAAATTATATCTTTATTGCAAGGCTTTACAATTGAACTGAACCCCAAAGTTAGATTTAAGTTAAACTCTATTCCTCTTGACTCAAAAAATCATGTTTATATTACCTATCTTCCCGATGCATTAGAAAATGATATTTTAGAAACAGTTGAGTTTGTTTCTAATCAAAAGCTAACACCTATCCCCCATCTTCCTGCAAGAACGATGATTGATCTAGAGCATGTCAAAAGATTTTTATCAGAAATTCGCAAAAGAACTGATAGTTCAAAAATATTAGTTATTGGCGGAGGGGGCGATCAAAAAGGAAATATTCAATCCTCACTTGATATCTTAGAGTCAGGCCTGTTGAGTGACTTTGGGTTTCATCATATTGGAATTGCAGGACATCCCGAGGGCTCACCAGATATTAAGCAAGAAATAATTGATCAATTTCTAAATAAAAAATTTGAATTATCTAAAATCAAAAATTTAAATTTTGAATTAGTTACTCAGTTTTTCTTCAATGCCGAACCCTTTATTGCTTGGTGCGAAAAACTAAAATTAGAAAAAATTGACCTTCCTATCAGAGTGGGATTTCCAGGTCCTGCTTCTTTCAAAACCCTACTTAATTTTGGGTTAATGAGTGGTGTTGGAAATTCTCTAAACTTTTTGAAAAAAAACTCTAGCAAAGTCTCTGATTTACTCACTAAAACTTCCAATGATGAAATGTTAATTAGTCTCTCTGATTATGCCAGCACAAACTCTCCTCTCAAATCCTTTCATTGCTTTCCATTTGGGGGGTTTGAAAAGACCTGTCTTTGGTTAAATGAAGTTCAATCTGGTTCTTTTTCTCTTGAAAATGATCGAATAAAACTCCACAAAAAAATCTTCTAAGTTTAAATTTTTTGATTGCAACCCGAAATAAAAGAAATTAATTTCTCGGGATTGCTAAATAGCTTTATAGGAGGGTAAATGAAGCTAACACAACCTAGTACTGTGGATCAGTCTGATAGACTTGTTCCCTATAATCTAAGACAATCCGGACCGACTCCCCAGCAAATGCTGATTTCAACTAGAGTTAGAAAATCTGCTTATTGGCATTTGTCTGTAGAGGCAGGCTGCTGGAGATGTACTGTATACAATCGTATGTATCACCCAAGAGGGTATATAAAACCTGAAGATGGTGGAGCGATGGTTGAATATGATGCATTGGTTAATCATGTAACAATGTGGAACGTTGCTGTTGAAAGACAAATAAGAGTTAAAGGACCAGATGCTCTAAAGTTTACTAATTATGTAATTACAAGAGACGCATCGCGAATTGAAGTAATGAATGGTAAGTATGTCATTTTATGTAACAGTAAAGGTGGTGTTCTTAATGATCCAATTTTACTTAGAGTTGCAGAAGATGAGTTTTGGTTTTCTTTATCCGACTCCGATATCATGTTCTTTTTACAAGGTGTAAACCACGATAAAAGTTTCAATGTAACTATTGATGAAATAGATGTTTGTCCTGTTCAAATACAAGGTCCAAAGTCTGTTGATCTTATGGCTGATTTAGTTGGGGATGCTGTAAGAAAAATTCCTTACTATGGCCTAATGGAAGCAAAAGTTGGTGGAAGAGACTGTATAATTTCTCAAACTGGTTTCACTGGTGAGAAAGGTTATGAAATATATTTAAAAGACGCAACAAAGTATGCGGATGATATGTGGAATGCTGTTCTTGAAGCTGGAAAAAAACATAACCTTATGGTTATTGCTCCTGCTCACCATCGAAGAATTGCAGCAGGTATTCTTTCTTGGGGTCAAGATCTTGATGCTGAAACATACCCGTTTCAATGTAACCTCGGCTATCAAGTCCCTAGAAAAAAGACCGCTGATTATATTGGCAAGGAAGCCTTAGAAGCTATGAGAGCGAAGATTGAAGCTGGTGAGAAACCCTATAGCAACCAATTAGTTGGTTTTGTGTTTGGCGGTAAGAAGATTGAGGAGTATGCTCCTGATTTTTGGCTTGTGTCAGAAGATGGAAGTACCCCAATTGGCTATTTAACTTCCCCTTGGTATTCACCGGAACTTCAAACCAATATCGCAATGGGTTATGTGCCTTATGAAAAAAAAGACATCGGTAATAAATTTAAATTCCATTTACCAGATGAATATTGTGACACACCAGGGCAACCGGTAGATGGCGAAATTGTAGATATGCCATTCAGGCCTTCTGTCAATCCTAATG
>VTPN01000017.1 GCA_008638215.1 Pelagibacteraceae bacterium | reverse complement strand
GCTGTTGAGTATTTTTTTTCATTGGCTCATGGCTCTTGTATTAATCGTCACCTTTATCTTAGGTTTAAATCTAGAATATAACTTTCAGTACTACTATGAGGTGTTGATGCTTCATAACAGCCTTGGGATTATGATATTTTTATTAGCAATCTTTCGAGCTTGTTGGAGGTGGCTTAACATCAAACCAGATCCCCTCACTTCAAAAAAAGTTTTTATGAAACTGGCATCTATGATTCATCTTTTCTTTTATATTTTATTTTTTCTAATACCGATAACAGGATATCTGCTAACAAACCTTCAAGGAGATACCGTATCGCTCTTTGGCAATTATTTGCCAGATATTTTAGAAAAAAATATTCAGTACAAACAATATGCTCATAATATTCATGAGCTATTGGGCAAAATTATCCTTGTTATGGTTTTGCTTCATATAGTTGGTGCTTTGTATCACCACTACTGGTTAAAAGACAATACCCTAAAAAGAATGTTGTTCTTTAATAAAATTAAATCCAATCAGGAATAGGAAGATTTTTTGATTTTAAAAAATCTTTATTAAACATCTTACTAAAATATTTATACGCATCGTCGCATAAGATGGTGACAATGTTTTTGCCTGGGCCCATTTCTTTTGCCATTTGAATAGCACCCGCAATATTAACACCACAGCTTGTTCCTAAAAACAAACCTTCCGTTTTGATTAATTTATATAGAAGCTCAAACGCTTCCTTATCCGTAATGTGATAGGCCATATCAATCAAACATGCCTCAACATTTTTTGTAACGCGCGCTTGTCCTATTCCCTCTGTCTCAGAGGGGTCGCCAGTTACCTCTAAAACTGAGTCTTTGAAATAACGATACATCGTAGCGCCCTGAGGGTCCGTGCAGGCCACTTTGATATTTGGATTTAATTCTTTTAATCCCACAGATGTTCCGCCAAGCGTTCCGCCCGTTCCAATAGCGCAAGTAAATCCATCAACTTTTCCATCTAATTGCTCATAAATTTCTTTAGCGGTTGTTTTTGCATGAAATTGATAATTTGCAGTGTTATCAAATTGATTGGCCCAGATCACAGAACCTTCGCCTTTTGCTTGCAGCTCTTCGGCCAACCGTCTTGATATATGCTGATAATTGCCCGGATCTTTATAAGGCTTAACTTCCACAATTCTCAGTTCTGCCCCTAAATTTCTTAAAATATCTCTTTTTTCTAAGGATGCCGCTTCAGGCATGACGATAATTGTTTTGTAGCCACGAGCATTATTAATCATTGTTAGAGCAATGCCTGTATTTCCAAAAGTACCCTCTACCACTGTGCCGCCAGGTTCAATTAATTTTTTTTCTTCCGCATCTTGAATAATGCCCAATGCCGCTCGATCTTTGACAGACCCCCCGGGGTTCATAAATTCAGCTTTTCCGTAAATGTTACAGCCCGTCAACTCCGACGGATATTTCAATTTGATCAAGGGGGTATTGCCAATCAAATCAATCATCGAATTATTCATATTATTAAATAGTATCTAAAGCCTGTTTTAGATCATCGATAATATCTTCAACGTCTTCAATACCTACCGATAAACGTAAAAGACTATCTGAGATACCGAGACTATCTCGAATTTTTTTATCAATTGATGCATGGGTCATAATCGCGGGATGCTCTATTAAACTTTCTACGCCGCCTAAACTCTCGGCAAGGGTAAAAATTTTAAGACTAGAAAGAAAGGTATTAACTCCCTCCAAATTTGTATCAAGGACAACGGACATCATTCCACCGAAGCCCCTCATTTGCTTCGAGGCGATTGATTTGTATTTTGGATCGGTCCCTGGATAATGAATTTTTAAAATTTTAGGATGTGACTCTAAAAACTTAGCAACTGTCTCTCCATTTTCATTATGCTTTTGCATTCGAACAGAAAGTGTTTTGATGCTTCGCGTAAGTAAATAACAGTCAAAAGGAGATGGAATAGCGCCCACTGCATTTTGTAAGTAAGCAATTTTTTCTCCATATTTCTCTGCATCTTTAATGACAATTGATCCGCCAACAATATCTGAGTGGCCCCCCAGATATTTGGTGGAAGAACTAACTACTAAATCCGCACCCAGCTCTAACGGACGTTGATTATAAGGAGAAGCAAAGGTGTTATCGCAGATAACAGGTACGTTAAAACCATGGGCAATTTCAGCAGTATTTTTAATATCAATAATTTTCATTAGAGGATTAGAGGGTGTTTCAGTCCAAACAAACTTAGTTCGATCAGTTACAATATCGTCCCAGTTCACATTCGAATCAAAGTCAACATACGTTACATCAATGTTAGATTTAACTCTGTCAAACAATCTTCTCGTGCCGCCATAAACATCATCCGAACAAACCACATGGTAGTTTTCTCCAAATAAATCACACACTGTATTAATTGCTGCCATTCCAGAAGAAAAAGCAAATGCTTGTGTTCCAGACTCAATGGATGCTAATAGTTTTTCTAAAATATCTCGGCTTGGATTTTTGGTGCGAGCATACTCATATTGAAAGTCTCCCGGTTTATTTTGTTTAAAAGTAGATGATAAGTGAATGGGGGGCATCACGGCTCCGGTTTCATTATCAGAACCATGGCCTGAATGAATTACCTTAGTATTAAATTTTTTTTTCACAATGCATTTATAGACTATTCCCAAATCAATAAAACACTAAAACAAATTCAACAAGATAATTATGCTCATAAATAAAAGCATAATGTAAAAAAACTTTTGAAATAAAGCCTCTGATATTTGATGTCTTATTTTTTGACCAATGAAAAAACCAATAAATATAGGAATTAAAATAATTAAAGAATTAAGAAAGATTTCTGAAGATATTAAATCAAAATTAGAAAAAGATATTATTTGCCCAAGGGGATAAAGAAAAAAGGCAATTCCTAAAAACTGAATGGTCGTGTTTTTATTATAATTCAAAGACTGTAGTAAGAATATTAGGGGCATGGTATAGATGCTTGTCATACCAATAATTACACCATTGACTGCCCCAACAAAAATTTGAGTAAAGGGCTTATTGTAAAAAGGTAATTGAAAATTAACCTTTAATAGAAATAGAGCAGAATTTATCAACAAAATGATAGCTATAAATAAAATTATAATATTCGAATTAATGATTGTTAACAAATACGCTCCAGGGAAAATAAATAATGTAGAAAAAATTAAAAAATATTTTGTTTCACTTATAATTTTTTTAAAATTTCCGCCCCTACTCAATTGATAAAAATTAACAACAAGTGTTGGGATTAAAATAAGTGCGATTATAATTTTTACATCTAAAACAAATGATAAAAGTGAAATTGAAACAGTGGGCATACCAAATCCAATACTTCCTTTTATTACTCCGCAAAGCACATACACAAAAAAAATGTATGTCAGAATTGTTAGCGGATATGTTGAAATGATCATAAATGTTGATTTTACTATGATTTTTTAAATTAAATATATATTTCCCTATGAAAGAATTTCTACTAATATGTCGTTTCCCTTGGCCGCTTGGGTTTAGACTTTGTCGAGGAGGAGGTGGCTAGGGGCTAGCATCAATGCCCAATCAAATCATCAATCTTTTTGATCTCGAAAATCTTTTTAATAAAAAACTTCCACCCGACATTGCAGGATATTATAATTCTGGTGCACGAGATGAAATTACTTTAAAAAAAAATAGAGAGGTATTTCATGAGTATGAATTGCTTCCTAAACTTTTGAGAGATGTGTCAAGAATTGATACCTCCACAAATTTACTAAACTGCCTTCTTAAAAATCCAATTATTTTAGCTCCTGTTGCAATGCAACAAATGGCTCACCAAGATGGTGAAATAGCCAGTGCAAAGGCTGCTCATATATATGGATCGCCTATGACTTTAAGCACTAGCTCGAACTATTCAATTGAGGAAGTGGCCCATCATAATGAAAATCTTTTTTTTCAATTATACTTCGCAAAAGACAGAACAATCACTGAAAGAATGCTGAAAAAAACAAAAAAATATGGTTTTAAAGCAATTATTTTTACTGTTGATGCCCCGCAATTAGGAACCAGAGAAAGAGATGAAAGAAATAAATTCAAAATGCCTGATCATTTAAGTCTTGGTAATTTTAAAGGTACGATACTCGAAAAATTTGATAATCGAGATGGATCTTCAATGAATATGCATAATGAACTATTGTTTGATAAATCTCTCACTTTTGAAATAATTCCTTGGATTAAAGAAGTATCAGAATTGCCAGTCTTAGTTAAAGGCATACTTCGGCCTGATGATGCACTTTTGTGTTTTAAGCATGGCGCAGATGGAATTATCATATCCAATCATGGGGGAAGACAATTAGATACTGCGACCCCAACATTAAAACAAATCGAGCCAATCAGAAAAGAGGTTGGCAAAGAAAAGTTACTCATAGTAGACGGGGGTATAAGACGAGGAACTGATATTTTAAAATGTATCGCTTTGGGGGCAAATGCAGTTCAAATTGGAAGGCCAATATTATGGGGCTTAAATTATGGTGGGGAAGCAGGAGTAGGTCTTGTTTTAGATATTTTATTAAAAGAATTTATTGAAACAATGATCCTAACAGGTTGCAGAAATTTAAGTGAAATTACAAGAGATCTTGTGAGAAAAATTTAAGCATCATCATACATTAGTTTGCTGAGACGATCCATTTTCATATGCAGAGTTACATCATTGGGCATTAGGCTCATCATTTCTTCATAAACTTGGAATGCCTGTTCATATTGTTGATAACTAATTAATATTCTACTCATACCGTCCAAGGCGCCAAAGTGGCGAGGTTCTAAAGCAAGAGTAGATTCAATATCTTTCATTGAATTTTCAAAATCGCCCATCATAAAATAAAATGTGGCTCTTTTATTATATGCTTCAGAGAAATTAGGTTCTTGTTCAATAACATAAGATAACGCCTCAATCGCTTCATCATAATTTCTTGTTTGAAAGAAATACGGGATCATATCCATAATTTTCTGCGACTCGGGATTGTCTGTTTTCATCCATTCAGACCAAATGTTAGAAACAATTTTATTTTGCTGAGTCAGATCTTGAACTTTATATAAATCCTCAAATAAATTATCTAATTGAGGGCTATTCTGATCAGCATTGGAATTTGTAACAAATATTAGGAAAATTAAGGATAAGATAACTTTTATCATCTAATTTAGAAAATCTTTCATATAAATAATTGTGTATTTAAAAAAATTTATTTTAATTATTATTACGTTTTTAAGTATATCTGGTTTAGCAAAATCAGAAACATCTTTTGAAAAAGAATTTACCGAAACTCAATTAATCATTGAAAGTCAAATTCAAGCTTTTCTCGATGAAAATGCCGATCTGGCGTATTCTTATGCAGCTCCGCTGATAAAAATGAAATTTACTAATCCCAAGGAATTTATGTTAATGGTCAAAAACTATTACGAACCCGTATATAATCCCAAACAATTTTATTTTTTAGACGCCAAGTATTATGAAGGGGCTATTTATCATCAACTCCAAGTAATATCTCAGAAAAATGAATCTTTTTTAGCTACTTATTCTTTAATTCAAGATGAGGGGCAATGGAAAATTTCTGGGTGTGCTGTCTACCCCATGCAAAAACAGTCAATTTAACTTTTTCAATTTAGCATAGATTAGATATCCGGAAATTATAATCATAACCGATCCCAACAATTCAATAGATGAAGGGTAATGATTAAAAATAAAAATGCTTATAATGATACCAAATATAATTTGTGAATAGTGGGTAATACTAAAAAAAGAAGCCTCTATTCTTCTTAAAGAGTAAATTAAAATCATCATCGCAACACCATCAATTAGACCTGCGCTAATCATCATTAAAAAATCTTTAAATAAAATATTACCGAAGTGGTTTAAAGAAAAAATTAAAAATACAGAGCCAGAAAAAAGCATGCTATAAAAAGTAAGTGCCATAGTTCTTTCATCTTTTCCAAAAACTCTTACAGAAAAATCTAAACACGCGACCGCAATCACTCCTAATACCAAAAATATAACTCCCTGAACGTCAAATCCTTCCGATAAACTAAATCCTGAAACTATAAAAACCGCGGTCATCGCAAGCACTAACGAAAAAATCTTAGAAAAACTTACGGACTCTTTTAAAACAACAATGCCAAGAACTGATAGCAAAACAGGAGCTGATAAAATAATAGGATACGCTATGGACAAAGGTAAAAGAATAATGCCCTTCACAATAAAATAGTAAGTAAGCGTCATTAAAACACCTCGAATGATATGAAGCTTATAGTTTTGTGTTTTTATTTCAGTTAAACTTTGTCGATAGAAAAGATAAATACAAACTGGAATTATTGCAGAAAAACTTGCAATAGAAAAAATGACTGTATCTTTATATAGATCTCCAATTAATTTAATAATTGTGTCAGCAATGGTAAATAAGAAGAACGCAAAGGTTCCCAAGATATAAATGAAGTGTTTTTTACTCTCTAGCTGAGACATGGAAATTAATTCTATATCTCATAACTAAGATTAATACGATCACTTTAATGGTTATAGGAACAATAAAATAAAACACCATGATATTGGAAAAACCCTGATAAATAACAAAATTTTTACTTTCTAAATATCCATAACCCGTTAAAGCTATGCCGCCCGCTAAACCAATGGCAGCCTTGCGAACCATGGAGAATAATGCTGTGAAGATTTGTGATAATCGATTTTCAGTATTTTGATCAAGAATTTCTGCTAACTCTGTTTGCGGAACAATCAAGTCTATCCCTACTCCAAAACCTGTAATTAAAACAACCAGTAGATATAGCTGCCAATTACTCTCATTTGTAAATATGACAAAAAAGAATCCCACAATCGTAATAATGATTCCTATTTGGAGAAGAAACATACTAGAAAAGATTTTTCCAAAAAAATACCAAACCGGTGTAGAAATTAAGGTAATCAAAAAATATAAAATTAATAGCGGCCCTGCATAACTTGCTAGGCCTAAATATGTAGAGACAAAAATAATAAATAAATTTGCAGTAAAGTTATTAGCAAGTAAATTGAGAAAAGTTATTAATGCAAATGGCAATATTTTTTTATTTTGTTTTAAATAAAATTTAATCTCCTTGAGGGAAATAAATTTAGAATGAAATTGATTATCTTCTTCAAAATAAATAAAGAAAAGCAATGAACCTAAAATTGCCAAAAAAATAATAATTAATCCTGTTATCTTTATTACTTCTTGATTTAGTAAATTTACAGATAATATTTGGGATAGGGCCGTAGGAATAATTAGTGCAGCTAAAACTCCTAGAATGGTGAATATTTCTTTGATCGCCGCAAAATAAAACCTTCGATGTTGTATTTTTTTTTGATCTATGACAATGGAATCATAAGGAATGATTGCAATGGAATAACTAATAAGAGCTAGATTGTAATAGAAAATAAACCAATAATAATTATTGGGTTGAATCACATAGAGCCCAATAATCGAAAGAACGAAAATAAAAATACCTAGTAAGATCTGATTTTTTTTTGGTAGACCTTTTATAAATCGTTTTTCAGTAAGATAGCCAATTAAAAAATCTGAAAAAACATCAAATACTCTCGAAAATAATATGATTAAACCAATCGTACTTAAAGCGAAACCAACCGATAAATTATAAAAACTGGGTAAAAAAATAAATAAAAGCAGAAAACTACCAGCAAGATAAAAAGACTGAAAACTATATGCAAATAGAGACTTTAATGACATTGGGCAATTTTATGAAATGGTGTCAGCTTTGACTAACTTAAATTAAGTATTAATGTTTACTTAGCATTCATGCGGGGGCTGATTCGGTGTTTCACTTTCCTCCTCTATATGTCGAGTCAGCCATTCCACTTACCTCAATATCTAGTAGCTTAGCTTTCATTTTAAGACCCCAGGCATAGCCCCCCAAGGTTCCATCTTTTGCAATCACTCGATGACATGGGATGATAATTCCAATGGGATTTTTTCCAACAGCTGATGCCACAGCTCTTACAGCTTTTGGATAAGAAGTCTTTGAAGCTAATTGAGAATAAGAAATCGTTTTGCCATACGATAGTTTACGTAATTGAGTCCATACTTGTTTTTGCAAATCAGTTCCACTCAAAAAACCAATTTTACAGGAGAACTCTTTTTGTTTTCGATTAAGGTATTTTTCTAATTGGCTCTTAAGAGACGAATTTAATAAATTTTTAATGGGCAAAAACTTCTTCTTAATAATTTTAACTCTTGGGTCGCTATATTTAATTAAGAAATGAAGCCCCTTCGAGCTATCTAAAATAAAAAATTTACCAAAAACAGTATCTACAACATCATAATGATATTGCATTAATTAAACATCTTTTTTACTTTTTCGAAAAAGCCTTCCGTCATTGTAGAATTTTTTTTAGTGAGGCTATCATTAAATTTATTCAAAAGTTTTTCTTGTTCAGAAGATAGATTAACTGGGGTTTCGGCATGAACTCTCACAATCATATCACCTCTGCGGTCAGTGCGCAGAATGCTCATTCCTTTTTCTTTTATTCTTAGTTTGTGTCCGGACTGCATACCTTTTGGTATAGAAACATTAACCATTTTCTTTTCGATGGTAGGCACTTCAATTTTTCCTCCCAAAGCTGCTGTGGTAAAAGGAATAGCAACATCACAAATGATGTTGTCTCTTTCTCTTTGAAAGAGTTTGTGATTATTTATATTAATGAAAACATAAAGGTCTCCATAAGAGCCTCCGCGTTCGCCAGCCTCACCTTCTCCACTCATTCGAATGCGATTGCCAGTTTCAACACCAGCTGGAATTTTTATTTGTAATTTTTTATTTTTTTTAATTCGGCCGGTATTGCTGCATTTAGAGCATCGACCTTTCATTTCTTGACCCGTTCCGCCACAACGGCCACATGTTCTTTCCATTGAAAAAAAACCACTTTGGGTGCGAACTTTTCCGTATCCATCACAAGTCGAGCAACTTTTATAGCTATGCTGTTCTGGACAGTTGACCATTTTGGGAATAGTGACTTCTAATGTTTTTCCATGAAATGCCTCTTCGAGATCTATCGTAACATCATAACGTAAGTCATCTCCGCGGCTTTCTCGTTGGCCACCTTCGCCAAATGCTCCAAAGATATCCTCAAAGATATCAGAAAACCCTCCAAAGCCCTGTTGGCCAAAGCCACCAGCGCCTCCTCCGCCTTGTTCAAAAGCAGCATGACCATACTGATCATAAGTTTGTCTTTTTTTGGGGTCTTTAAGAATTTCATACGCTTGACTGACGTCTTTAAACTTTTGCTCAGCAGTCGCATCACCCTGGTTTCGATCAGGGTGATACTTCATTGCTAATTTTCGGTAAGCGCTTTTTATGTCCGCATCACTGGCATTACGGGAAACGCCAAGGGTATCATAAAAATCATCAGCCATCGTGTTTATACGAGCTTAGTTTTTATTGCCCGCTTGCTTTTTTATCTTCATCAACCTCTTCATAATCAGCATCAATCACATCATCATCTTTTGATGCTTCTTGTTTAGGGTCTGACTGAGGTTGTTCAGCACCAGAGGCGCCACCAGCTGCTTGCTGATCCTTATACATTGCTTCACCCATTTTCATAGATGATTGAGTTAAATCTTGTGTTTTTTGTTTCATTGCATCAAGATCGTTTTTTTCAACAGCTTCTTTTAGATCTTTAAGGTCAGACTCAATTTTACTTTTATCATCAGCATTAATTTTTTCACCATGCTCTTTTAAATTTTTCTCAACTTGGAAAACTAAACTTTCTGCTTGGTTTTTAACGTCTACCTCTTCTCGTTTCTTTTTATCTGCTTCCGCATTAGCTTCGGCGTCTTTGACCATTTTCTCTATTTCTTCATCTGATAAACCACCAGAGGCTTGGATTTTAATCTGCTGTTCTTTACCCGTAGATTTATCTTTAGCAGAAACATTAACGATACCATTTGCATCAATATCAAAAGTAACTTCAATTTGAGGTGTGCCTCGAGGGGCCGGAGGAATACCTACTAAATCAAATTGGCCGAGTAGTTTATTATCCTGGGCCATTTCACGCTCGCCTTGGAAAACTCTAATAGTCACTGCATTTTGATTATCTTCTGCGGTAGAAAATACCTGGCTTTTTTTAGTTGGGACGGTTGTATTTCTTTCAATAAGTTTTGTAAATACGCCGCCTAAAGTCTCAATTCCGAGAGATAATGGGGTAACGTCTAATAAGAGGACATCTTTAACATCCCCTTGAAGAACACCCGCTTGAATAGCGGCTCCCATCGCAACTACTTCATCAGGGTTTACGCCCTTGCTGGGGTCTTTTCCAAAAAAGTTTTTAACGATTTCCGTTACTTTCGGCATTCTAGTCATACCGCCCACTAAAATTACATCGTTAATATCAGAGGCAGAAAGACCAGCATCACTTAAAGCTTTTTTACAAGGCTCAATAGTTTTTTGAAGAAGATCGTCTACTAACTCCTCTAGCTTAGCTCTGGTTAACTTTACGTTTAAATGTTTTGGGCCAGACTGATCGGCAGTGATAAAAGGTAAATTTACATCTGTTTGTGTTGAGCTTGATAATTCAATTTTTGCTTTTTCAGCAGCTTCTTTTAATCTTTGAAGGGCAAGCTTATCGTTCTTTAAATCAATTCCTTGCTCTTTTTTAAATTCATTAGCAAGAAAGTCGATAATACGAATATCAAAATCTTCACCACCTAAGTGAGTATCTCCATTAGTTGACTTCACTTCAAAAACACCATCACCAACTTCTAAAATGGATACGTCAAATGTTCCACCACCCAAATCGTAAACGACAACAGTTCCGGATTGTTTTTTATCAAGACCGTATGCCAAAGAAGCAGCGGTAGGTTCATTGATAATTCTTAAAACTTCTAAACCAGCAATTTTGCCTGCATCTTTTGTTGCCTGTCTTTGAGCATCATTGAAATATGCGGGAACAGTAATTACTGCTTGAGTAATCGTTTCACCTGTATACGACTCTGCGGTCTCTTTCATTTTTTGAAGAATAAAAGCAGAAATTTGACTTGGACTATATTTTTCTCCTTGCGCTTCTACCCATGCGTCACCGTTATTACCTTTGATAATTTTAAAAGGAGAAAGGGAAACGTCTTTTTGAACCGTCTGATCCTCAAAGCTTCTACCAATAAATCTTTTAACTGCATAAAGCGTGTTTTCAGGATTGGTAACCGCTTGTCTTTTTGCAGACTGACCAATTAATTTTTCACTTTCCGTAAACGCTACCACAGAAGGAGTTGTTCGTGCTCCTTCAGAATTTTCTATAACTTTTGGATTTTTACCATCCATGATCGCCACACAAGAGTTGGTGGTTCCTAAATCAATTCCAATTACTTTTGCCATTTTTTTGTACCTATAAAAATTTTAAATATTAATAAACTACTTATGTATATGGGTTGACCCGTGACATATTCAAGGGGTAGGAAAGTATCTAAATTTTAGCTTTCTACTTCTTCTTTTGTTGACTTATCAGCAATATCGTCATTTTTTTTTGGCTTTTTAGAAACTCCCACCATTGCAGGCCTTAAGAGCCTGTCATGTAATGTGTAGCCTGGGATTAGTTCCTGAACGATGGTGCCAGGTTCTAAGTCATCGTTTTCAATTTCCATCATGGCTTGGTGTAAATTGTGATCAAATTTTTCATTAAGGCTTTCGATTTTTTTTATTCCAATTTTTTCAAAAGTGGTGACTACCGACTGGGCAATTAAGTCAATACCTTCAATAACTGGCTTGATAGTTTCATTATTTTTTGCTTCCTCTGGGATGCTGCTCTGTGCACGTTCGATATTATCGCTTATGTTGATAATTTCCTTCGCAAAATTTGAAATGCCATACTTGAGAGCATCCGATTGATCTTTTTCAGCTCTTTTTCTAAAATTTTCTAGCTCCGCAATTGCGCGCAATCTTTGATCTTTTAAGCTTGAAATCTCTTCATTTAACTTATCAATTATATCTTCAGAAGTTTCTACTTTTTCAGTTTCTTGATCTTGCTCTGATGCTTGTTCTTTTGTTTCTGAAGTAGGCGTCTCTAAATCTTGTTCTTCTGTTTTTTTATTGTTTTCTTCGTTCATCTTTCCTCGTTATTTTTTGTTAGATATGATTTCAGACATATAGTTAACAATTGGGACAATTCTTTGGTAGTTAATTCTTTTAGGCCCTATTACACCAATTGCCCCTGTAAGTCCATTTTTTGTTTGATAATTAGAAAAAATCATCGATAAATTTGTATTTTTAAATAAATTTGTATTACTCCCTATAAATATTTGTACTCCTTTAGATTTTTTCAAGGCTTTAATCATTTTGCTAGCCATTTTTCCAGTTTCAATTTCACTTAATAATTCATTTAAAGTATCTAAGTCGGTATCTATTTTGCTGTTTACTAAACTTGGTAATCCTCTCACAAAAAACTTCTCCGATTTAATATTGGTATTTATTTTTATACCTTGCTCTAAAAGTATCTTTGCAGTCTTATTAATTTCATTTTGAGTATTTTGAATAAAAATTTTTATATTTCTTTCAATTTGAGTAGGTGTTTGATTATTTGCAAATTTATTCAAAAACTCGCTGATAATATTTAAGTCTCTCAGCTCTATATTTTGAGGTGCTTCAACTAATCGATTACTAGTTGTTCCATCTTCATTTTCTACAATAAAAATAACTCTTTTTTTATCGATTTTATGAAAGCTTATTCGAGATATCTTTGGAATTTTCTCATTGTTTATTACCAAACTTGCTTGATTAGAAAGACCGTTAAGAATAGAGGTAATTTTTTCATATTCTTGAGGAAAATCAGAAAAATTTGACGAGTCAATGATTTGTTTTTCGTTTTTATCTATCTGGCCTGGCTCCAGCAAAGCTTGAGTATAAAATTGCAAACCAAAATCTGACGGTAGACTCCCGGCTGAAAAATGATCTCGTTGAATTAATCCATATAAATTTATTTCATTGAGAACATTCCTTACGGTTGCGGGTGAGAGTTCATAGTTTAGTTTTGTGCTTATTGATTTTGAACCCATGGGTTGCCCTGTGGTTAAGTAGTTTTCAACAAGAAGCTTAAAAATAAATTTTGCTCTATGACTTATTTCAGAAATTTTTTTATTCATTATTACTGTTTAATCTTATAACCTAATTTAATTAATTCAAAATGAGTACCTATACAAGAAATGACCGCGAACTAAATAAAATACGTTCCTTAGAAATTACCCCAAACTTTCAACCCAATAATCAATCGTCTTGTTTAGTTAAATTAGGCAATACTCATGTTTGTTGTTCTGCTATTTTAGAAGATAGAGTTCCTGGTTTTTTAAGAAATTCTGGTAAAGGTTGGCTCACCGCAGAATATGGGATGCTTCCATCCTCAACTTCGGAGAGAATGGATAGAGAGGCCGCCAAAGGCAGACAGTCTGGTCGAACGCAGGAAATTCAAAGACTCATCGGAAGAAGTCTTCGCTGCGCTGTCAACTTAGATATTTTGGGAGAAAAAACTATTAAGATTGACTGTGATGTTCTTAGTGCAGATGGGGGAACGCGAACAGCCTCTATTATTGGAGGGTACGTGAGTTTGGTTCGTTCAATTAATCATTACAAGTCTAAATTTAATATTACTAAAGGCATAGTTACCAACCAAGTTGCAGCTATTTCTGTTGGTGTTGTAAAAGGGACCCCTTGCATAGATTTAGATTACATAGAAGACTCTAGTGCAGAAGTGGATTGTAATGTGGTAATGGCCAATGATGGACAATTCATTGAATTTCAATCAACAGGCGAAGAGTCCAAGTTTAGTAAGAAAACTATTTTGGATTTTATTGAATTAGTGGAAGGCTCCATGCCCGAGATCTTTCAAATTCAAAATCAAGCTATTGAAAAATAATTTACTTCTAGGAAGCGGCAATCCAGGGAAAATTAAAGAAATTAAATTTTACCTAGAATATTTTAATCTCTTCACTGATAGGAATATTATTGATTTATCTAACTTTTCAGACGTTGGAGAGCCTGAAGAAAATGGATCTACTTTTGAAGAAAATTCAATTATCAAATCTAATTTTTTTTTTAAAAAAACAAATTGTCTTACATTAAGCGATGATAGTGGTTTCATCGTTGAAGAGATGGAAAATTTTCCAGGTGTCAAAACAGCCAGAGTCGCAAAGGAAATGGGCGGTGAACAAAAGGTAGTTGACTATATCTTTAGCAAGAAAACTAAAAAACAAAAAATTAGCGCAACATTCTACTGTTCATTATCGTTGGTAGGACAAAAAATAAATAACGTAGTAACTGGCAAAATTTCCGGTTTCATTATTCCTCACAAAAAAGGCAATGATGGTTTTGGGTATGATCCTTTTTTTATTCCTCTCCACTCCAAAAAAACATTTGCTGAAATGGGCAATAACCAAAAAATGAAATTATCTCATAGATTTGAAGCTTTTAAAATTTTATCTACTATTCAAAAATAATTGGATAATCAACCATTTGGTTGACAATAGATAAATTTCCTAGATTGGGATGAATGATATTGATCGGTAAACTTTTTGTTGAAAAAATTTTCTCAGCAATAATTAGGGTTAATTCAGATGATTTTTTAAATAAAAATTCTCGATGGGGCTCTTTGGAGCCAGACAAATCAAAAGTGCTAAAATTTGTTCGATTAACTGGCTTATAATAATTTTCTAACGAATTTCTTTGTTCAAGAAAATTATCAATCAAATAAATTTTATCTAGGGGATAGGTGTTCTGATTAGTGGCCAAATATCCAATTAAATCCTTATAGCTGTCCCCATCATCAATAATTATGATTGACTCTAATTCATTTAAATTTCCAATTAAATTAACTGAAAGTTCTAAGTCAATTGCACTCGTCCCAAAGGATGATGATTTAATAAAATGTAATGGGTAAGTTTTTTTAAAATAATTGAATACTTTCAGACCATAATCGTTTTGCTTATACAAAACACCAATCGATTTTTGATTTTGGATATATTGACTTAATTTATTGACGTGTAAATAAGGGCTATTGGGAACAAAAATTATCTCATTATCGGCAAATTTGCTCATTAAAGAGTAATCATTTGATAGGGCTAAAATAAATGTGTTATCCCCCAAATATTGCGGAAGGTCTCTGAGATCAGATGCAGTAATTGGACCAATGATCAGTGAGTTATCAATCTTAGAGTTAATTTCTGCTAAAGAATAAATAAACTCTATTTTTGGGATATTAGGATAATTTTCTATTTCTAAAATAAAAGACTCGTAAAAAATTGGAGTTAAAAGACTTTCATCGGACAAAATAGCTACAACTTTTTCAATATTATTAAAATCAATCATCTTATTTTCAGGTTTTACCAATTGAGTTATTGCTTTTTCTTTTTGGGCTTTAATTTCTTCTTCAACAGAGGGTTTTTTGATTGTTTCAATGGTTGTCGGCGCACAACCAAAAAAAGATATAAATATAATCAATAAAAATATACTTTTTAAAATATTAGCTATGGAACCTGGTTTATATTTAGTTGCGACTCCCATTGGAAATTTAGATGATATCACAATAAGAGCATTAAATGTTTTAAAAAATTCAGAAATTATATTTTGTGAGAATACGGTTAATAGTAAAAAGCTTTTTAAAAAATACGCTATCCAAACAAAATATCATAAGTACACCGATCATGATTTTGATAAAAAAAAAGATGAGATTTTACAAATGCTTAAAAATAATAAAGTTATTAGTTTAATTTCAGACTCGGGCTCTCCATTAATCTCTGATCCGGGAAACCAATTAGTAAATTTTTTATATCAAAATAATATCAATATCTTCTCCATACCTGGTCCTAGCGCTTTAATTAGCGGTATACAATTAAGTGGTTTTTTAAATAAGAAGTTCTTTTCTTTTTTGGGCTTTTTGCCAAAAAAGCCTTCCCAAAAAATATCACTTTTAGAAGCTCAACTTAATAATAATTTAATTATCTATACCACTAAACAACAACTAGAAAAAGATATCGAAGCAATAGCATCTATCGCGGAAAAGTTTGAGATTATAGTATTGAAAGAGTTAACTAAAATGTTTGAAGAAAGAATTTATCTTTCTAACGATAATTATAAAGAAGTCGATTTGAAAATAATCAAAGGAGAACTTGTTCTTGCTGTAAACATTATTTCTTCCTCTCAAAAACCCGAGGAGCTTTCTTTGGACTATGTGTCAAAAATTGTGGCTGAATTAGGAATTAAAAAAGCTTACCAAGTTGTGAAAACTAAGTATAAAATATCTAGAAATAAGTTTTATGAAATGGCAATTAAATTAAACAATGAATAAATTTTTAATACTTTTCTTTTCATTTTTACTTTTTGGTTGTGGCCCCTCTCTTGTGACTACTGGTGCAAAAACAGTCATTGGGCAAAATCAGGATGAAAAATCATTTGGCCAAAGTTGGGATGATGCTGCCATTAAGTTGGGGATTAAGGAAAAATATTTTTCCTATGATGCAACTCTTTTTACAAAAATTGATGTTGAAGTTCAATTGGGCGTCGTTCTGCTAACGGGAGTAGTTCCTTTCGGTGATATGAGGTTAGAGGCCGTCAGATTAGCCTGGCAACAAGAAGGAGTGGTTGAAGTTCTCAACGAAATATCTATTGATACGGGTTACGGGATCGACGACATTGCAAAAGATAAATTTATTAGCACGCAGCTTTTTACAAAAGTATTAGCAGATCGTGAAATCAAAAAATTTAAATACGACCACGAAGTGCAAAAACAAATTATTTATTTATTTGGAGTATCAAACGATCAGAGCGAAATTAATCGTGTCATTGATCATGCCAAATCCATCAAAGGCGTTGTTGATGTGATCAATTATATTCAACCCAGAAATTAATTATTACTAAGTAAGTGCAGGTGAAAATGGAAAACCTCTTGTCCTCCATCCTTACCTTTGTGTGCTTTCATTTGAAAACCTTTTGATCTTAAATTTAAATGATCAATAATTTTGTTAACCGATTGCCAAAAGCAAGACTGATACTGAGAGTCAGCATTCTGTAAAAAATCTGCAATGTCAATATATTGGTCTTTGGGAATTATTAAGACATGCATTTTGGCTTGCGGATTAATATCCCTAAAAGATAAAACGTATTCATCTTCGTAAACTTTCTCACAAGGAATTTCGCCCCTTAAAATTTTCGCAAAAATATTTTCTTTGTCATAATTCATAATCTAACCGGAACCCCTTTCTGATCTAAAAATCTCTTAACCTGCCTAATGGTATATTTGCCTGAATGAAAAACACTAGCCGCCAAAAGTCCAGTGGATTTAGTGAGATGGCCTTTATAAAAATGTTCTAATTTTCCAACGCCCCCACTGGCAATTACAGGTATAGTAAGTTTCGATGTAATGGATCTTAGCATTTCTACATCAAACCCCTCTTGAACTCCATCTGTGTCCATTGATGTGAGTAATATTTCACCCGCCCCCATTTTTTGAACATGTAATGCCCAATCAACTAGCTTTTTAGCAGTTAACTCCCTGCCCCCTTTAATTACAACTCTAAAATTTTCTTGAAATCTTTTTGCATCAATGGCGACAACAATACATTGAGATCCGTGAACTAAGGAAGCCTGCCTAACTAAGTTGGGGTTTTTAACTGCCGCGGAGTTAATAGATACTTTGTCTGCACCTGCATTCAGCAAATTAGTGATATCCGATAGGTCTGAAATACCCCCTCCAACTGTTAATGGAATATTGATAACCTTTGCTATTGACTCGACAGTTTTAATAAAAGTTTTTCTATTTTGATAAGAAGCATTGATATCTAACATACATAATTCGTCTGCTCCTGTTTCTGAATAAAACTTTGCCATTTCAATAGCATTCCCCATTACTTTAACATTCTTAAAATTAACGCCTTTAACAACTTTATTTTTTACTACATCTAAACAGGGAATAATTCGAGTTTTAAGCATTTAATTTTATTAAATCATCCAAAGAAATTTTTTTTTCATAAATAGCTTTGCCAATTACCATATGATCAAAATTATTATCTTGACCCATTTGAACATCTAATAAGTCTTTCACGCCTCCACCAATGGTTATTTTTTTAATTGTCAATTTTTTGACACTTTTAAATGTTGACATATTTAAACCGGACAGCATTCCATCATTAGCCACATCCGTAACAAAAAAGGAATGTATGGGCAATTGATTGTAAATATTGATAACGCTTTCAAGGCTATCCGTTGATGTTTGCTGCCATCCATGGGAAGCAATTTTGTTATCCTTTAAATCAATGGCCACAGATATTTTCTCTAAAATATCATTTTCAAATTTGGAAACCTCCTCAATGCCTTTGATAGCAAAAGTTCCAATGACAATAATATCAAATCCTTGATTAATTTTTTTTTTAATAGCCGCCTTATCTCTAATACCGCCGGCAACTTCTATTTTGATATCAACATTTTTTCGAATACGCTCGAGCGTTTGGTCATTATTGCCCTTCCCCAAAGTGGCATCTAGATCAACTACATGAATAATTTCAAAACCTTTATCTTGATAAATTTTTGCCATTTCCACAGGCGATTTACTATAGATAGTTTTATTTTCAGCAAGACCCTTTGTTAGTCTTACGCATTCGCCATTAATAATGTCAATTGCTGGGAATATTTTCATGAGTTTAAAATAAAATTTTTAATCAATTGAAGGCCATTTTTATGACTTTTTTCTGGATGAAATTGGACTCCATAAACATTGCCCTTCTTTACAACAGATGGGAAATTTTTACCATATTTGGTAGTGGCCAATACATCTGATTTTTTTGCCTGTTCAAAAATATAACTATGAACGAAATAAAAATCTTTTTCATTAAAAGAAGATGTTAATACCTTATCTTCTTGATTGACTTGCAGGGAATTCCATCCCATATGAGGAATGATTAAATTTTTCTTATCAAACTTTTTAATTTTACCCTGAATTATGCCCAGACCCTTCGTTATTTTCTCTTCATATCCCACATCTGAGAGGATTTGCATTCCAACACAAATGCCCAAATAAGGAAAATTATTTTCTAAATATATTTTTAAAGATTTATAAATATTTAATTTTTTAAGATTAGAAATCAAAGTGGCATAAGCCCCTTGGCCAGGTAGGATTATTTTTGCAAAAGAATTTGGATTAAAATCGGATTGAATTATTTTGAGCTGATAGGGTTTGTCTTGAATTATATCTTTGATCGCTTTTTTAATTGAGCCAATATTGCCTGATTGACCATCAACCAGTCCAATAATTTTTTTTTTCAAAGCTTGCCTTTGGAGCTAGGGATATCTTTTTTGCGGGGATCAATACTTACTGCTTGCTTCAAAGCAAGCGCAAAGGATTTAAAACAACTTTCAATAATGTGGTGATTATTATCTCCATATAAGTTTTCTATATGACAGTTCATCCTGGCTTCTGTAACAATTGATTTAAAGAATTCTGGAAAAAGTTCTTGATCCATTTCTCCTACTTTTTCTAAAGTATTTTTAACATTCCAAATAAAATACGGTCGATTACACAAATCCATTGCAGTGCGAGTTAGACATTCATCAAAGGTTACGTACGAGTGGGCAAATCTTGTAATGCCTTTTTTATCACCGAGTGCTTTATTAATACACTCGCCCATGGCTATTCCCACATCTTCAACAGTGTGATGCATATCCACTTTTAAATCCCCTTCGCACTTAATTTGAAGATCAATTAAACCATGCGTACTGATTTGTTGAAGCATATGATCAAAAAAAGCAATGCCTGTATCAATAGAATTAAGGCCACTGCCATCTAAATTTAGAGAAATAGAAATTTTTGTTTCTTTGGTGTCTCGGTTGTATGTAAATTCACGCATTTGTAATCAGATAATTAGTACCTATATTTATAGGATTAATGGATAAAAATAAAACAATAATACGCGCAACAACAGTAGTTTGTGTCAGAGATGATAAAAGTGTTGTTATTGCATCGGATGGGCAAGTAACGCTTGGAACCTCCGTCATTAAATCAAATGCTAATAAAATTCGAACCTTTCATAACGATCAAATTATTGTTGGTTTTGCAGGGTCTACGGCAGATGCTTTAACTCTTTTTGATCGTCTAGAAAAAAAATGTGAAGAATTTTCTTATAATCTAAAAAGGGCCTGTATTGAGTTAGCCAAAGACTGGAGAACCGATCGCTATTTAAGACGCTTAGAGTCTATGATCATTGCTGCAGATAAAAATGAAACGTTTTTAATTAGTGGTACGGGAGATGTGCTGGAGCCTCAAGAAGGTATCGTTGCTATTGGCTCTGGTGGAAACTTTGCATTAAGTGCGGCTCGGGCCCTAAAAAGAAAATCAAATTTAAACGCAAAAGAAATTGCCGAAGAGGCTCTTCATGTTGCGGCCGAACTCTGCATCTATACCAATGATACATTAAACATTGCCGAGATAAAAATTTAATGGATGATCAAAATTTAACGCCCCGTGTTATTAAAGAAGAGTTAGATCGATATGTAGTTGGTCAAGATGAGGCGAAAAAGGCGGTCGCGATTGCTCTTCGTAACCGTTGGAGAAGATTGAACATTAAAGATGAAAATTTACGCGAAGATATCATTCCTAAAAATATTTTAATGATTGGGCCCACAGGATGTGGCAAAACAGAAATAGCAAGAAAGCTGGCTAAATTAACCCAATCTCCTTTTATCAAAGTTGAGGCCACAAAGTTTACCGAAATTGGATATGTGGGAAGAGACGTAGAACAAATTATTCGCGATCTCATTGAGGTTGCCATCAATTTAGAAAAGAAAAAAATAAGAGAGCGTTTTATTGATGAAGCAAAACAAAATGCCGAGGAAACAGTTTTAAAAGCCCTTTTAGGAGACAATCCATCCGAAGAAACGAAAGAAAAATTCCGAGCGATGCTTCGTGACAACAAGCTAAATGATAAAGAAGTAGAAATCGCAATCGACCAAAAGTCTAATCCCTTTCAATCCTTAGATATTCCCGGGATGCCTGGTGCGCAAATGGGAATGATAAATATGAATGATATCTTTGGAAAAGGATTGAAAAATAAGAAAAAGACAAAATTAAAAATTGGGGACGCCTATGAGCCCCTTATCCAAGAAGAAATAGAAAAAATAGCGGAAAAACAAAACGTTGTCCAAAATGCTATTAAAAGCGTTCAAGAAAGTGGCATCGTTTTTATCGATGAGATT
>VTPN01000055.1 GCA_008638215.1 Pelagibacteraceae bacterium | reverse complement strand
AACTGCGTTGTACGCTTTATCGGCTGCTTCAATACCGCCACCGTAATAGCACCATGCATTTTGCTCTTGGGCTGTCAAACCGAATGGCATTGCAGCAGAGAACTGCGTTGCATTACTAACGTTAGTCCAATAGTAACCCGCACCATAGGCCATCTGAGCAGCACCTGATCGAACCGCATCTAGAGATTCTAAAGCTGGTACCAGTTCATTTGCATGATAAACGGTAATTTTTAATTTATCTGATTGATTGTTAATATAGCCTGCAAATCTCTCTAACGCGGCCCCTAAAAGACCCGCTTTACCGAATGCAGAACAAGCAATCCATTCCATATGGCCACCTGAAATAGCAGGAGCCGGAAAAGAAGAGATCGTCGCAGCACCCAGCGCTGCAGCACCGGCACCTTTCAGAAAACTTCTTCTTTTCATGGGTTTATTATTTTTGGTTTTTTTTGCCATCAATATTTCCCTCCTTACATTAAGAAATAATTAATTATTTTTTATTGGTGATAATTATACCAACTATTACTGATACTATTCCAGCATAATGATAGATTTGTAAGGTTTCTTGAAAGACAAAAAAGGCAAGAATTCCACCAAAAATAGGCATTAAGTGAAGATAGGGGCCTGATTTATTTGCCCCAATGAGAGCGACTCCGGTATTCCAACAAATATAAGAAAAGATACTGGGAAACACTCCTGTATATCCAATTACCAGTAATGACTCTTTGCTAATTTGTAAAAAATTTCCCTGAGCAAATAAATCATAAAGATAAACAGGCAGTAATAAAATGACTGTTAAGCCAAAGGATATATATAAGAAACTAAAACCCGATACTCCGGTTTCATTCTTTTTTAAAAAAATAGAATATAATGCCCAAGAAGTAACCGCTAAAAGAATAAACAAATCTCCTGAATAAAAATCTGATTGAAAAATATTTTGATAATTCCCTTTAGCAATTACATAACTTACACCTAGAAGAGAAACAAATACCCCCATCATTTGAAAACGATTAGTCTCCACCTTATAAAGTAAACGGTTAAATACTATGATGAGCATTGGGGTAGTCGAAATTATTAATAAAGCATTAATAACTGTGGTGGCTGTAAGCCCGACATAAACAAAAGTATTAAAAAGAGTAGGTCCAGTTAATATTATAAGAAAAATAATTCCAGGTTGCTTTTTAATTAAAGGGAGTTCTTTTAGCGCTTTGGAAAAACAAAAAGGAGTTAAAATAATTAAAGCGATCACCCACCGATAAAATCCAAGCGACAAAGGGGAAACTAAGCTTTCAACTGATGCTAATCTTCCAATTATAAAATTACCTGACCAAAAAAGAGAGGCAAAACACAAAAAAATTGATGCTTTTAAGGAATTACTCAATATCAGAAATCTTTAAAGTCTTTCAATGGCCATAGCTAAACCCTGCCCACCACCAATACACATACTGGCCACTCCATACTTCTGCTTGGTGCGTTTGAGTTGATGCGCCAAGGTGGTGATTATTCTTGTTCCGGAACAGCCAATGGGATGACCTAAAGCAATCGCACCCCCGGCAATATTAAGTTTGTTAGGATCAATTTTTAGTGATTGTTGAACAGCCACAGAAGTAGCAGCAAACGCCTCATTAATTTCAATCAAGTCAAAAAAGTTAATATTTACTGACATTTTTTTCATTAATTTCTCTATCGCCGTGATTGGGGTGATGCCCATATAATCAGGATTTCCAGCTGAGGAAGACCAAGATAGTATTTTGGCTAAAGGTTTAATTTTATTTGCCTTAACATAATCATGAGAGGCCATTGCTAAGAAAGCGGCCCCATCGTTCAACGAAGATGCATTACCAGCGGTGACCGTTCCATTTTTTTTAAAAGCAGGCTTAAGCTGAGTTAGTTTTGCTGAAGTGGTATCTGATCGAACTTCATCCTTGAAGAGTGATTGACTCAATTCATTTTTAAAATATTTATTTTTTAAAGCCTTGTACGTTTTGACATAAGAGCCATAAGCATACATGTCTTGCTCTAGACGAGAGATGCCATATTTTTTTGCAACATTTTCTGCTGTAATCCCCATATGTTCTTGAGAAAAAGCATCGGTCAAACCATCATGAACAAGAGTGTCAATAAAAACATTGTTGCCTAATTTTTTTTCACCTGTTCTACTTAAATATGCGTGGCGGGCACGTGACATACTTTCTTGTCCCCCAGCAATAACTAAATCACATTCTTTTGTAAAAATTTTCAAAGATGCTTCAATAGTGGCCCTCATGCCACTTCCACAGACTTGGTTGACTACATATGCAAAAGAAGATTGGTTCATCCCAGACTTTAGGGCAACTTGTCGGGCTGTATTCATTCCTAGGCCGCTGGTTAAGACCTGGCCTAAGACCAAACCTTCAACGTCATTGGTTTTAATATTTTTATTACGTTGAAATAAATCTTGAAGGCAATGGGTACCTAATTCTACGGACTCCGTTTTTTTGTATTGTCCCAAATAGGCCCCTATAGGAGTGCGTACACCATCTATAATATAAATATCACTCATTAATCTTCATCTTTCTATATTCCTCAATAGACTCTGGGTTGGCCAAAGCTCCAAGATTTTGGACTTTATCATTATTAATAATATTTTTGACAAGAATTTCCGAGTTTTTCCCACTCTTTGTTCTAGGAATGTCTTTAACGATGAAAGTTTTCCAAGGAACATGACGGGGGCTAAGTGTTGATTTTAAATGCTTTTTGATTAAATCGGTAAAATTCGAAGGTGCCTGATTTTTAACAGACTTTATAAATAAAATAACTTTCTCATCATTATCCATTAAGTACCCAGTTGCTAAACTATCTTCAATCCATGGAAAATTTTGCAAAGCGCTATAAATTTCACCTGTTCCAATTCTCACCCCTCCCGGATTTAAAGTGGCATCAGATCTTCCATAAATTATATAGCCACTATTTTTAGTTTTCTTCACATAATCACCATGTGACCATATATTTTTAAATTTTTCAAAATAAGCTGATTGGTATTTTTTAAAATTTTTATCATTCCAAAAATAAATGGGTTTGGAAGGGAAAGGAGTTTTACAAACCAATTCTCCAGTTTGATTGGTTGACTTGCCTTTTTCATTAAAAACATCAATATTCATTCCAAGGCCTGGTCCTTGAATCTCGCCTGCATAAACAGGTAGTGTAGGAACTCCTAACATAAAACAAGAGACGATATCGGTTCCTCCACTAATAGAGTGGATAAAAGATTTTTTATTTAAAGTTTGATTGATAAATTGAAAAGTCGATTTACTAAGGGGTGAGCCTGTTGAAATAAAACATTTAAGATCTGGCAATAAATTTTTTTTTGAAGATCGATGATTATTTTGAATAGCCTCATAAATTTTTGCCCCAGCGCCTAGCATATTTGATTTTGATTTTTTAGTTAATTGAATCGCGCGGTCTTTATTGGGATAGAAGGGCGAGCCATCATATAAAGCAATACTAGAACCTAATAATAAATTTGAAACCGTCCAATTCCACATCATCCAACCACACGTAGTTAGAAAAAGCATTTTATCTTTGGGCTTTACGTTTGTATGAAGCGATAATTCTTTTAAATGTTGCAATAAGGACCCCCCATGTCCATGGGTGATGCATTTAGGAAGTCCTGTGGTGCCGCTGGAAAAAAGAACATATAAAGGATGATTAAAATCTACAATCTCCGTCATTTCGCTTAATTGAAACTTTTTATTGTTATAAATTTTATGAAGTTCAGAGTTATTATTTTTACACGGATAGTTTGTTTTGAGAATTTTAGGATTTCCAATTTTTTTTTGTATTTGTCTTAGGTTCTTGGAGTAGTTAAATTTTTTACCATTATAAAAATAGTGGTCTGCCACTACCATCAACTTAGGTTTTAATTGGGAAAATCGGTCAATGACGGCCTTTGACCCGAAATCAGAAGAACAAGAAGACCAAACCGCTCCTATTTTAGCTGCAGCCAAAAAGGCAATAACCGTATCTGCTATATTTGGCAAATAGCCTACAATGACATCTCCTGTTTTGATCTTTAATGATCGATAATAAGAACAAAGTGCGTTGACTCTTTGGTTAAGTTCTTGGTAAGTAATTTTTTCTTCATGTTTATTTTCTCCGATAAAATGAATGGCTAAATCATTAGATGTGTTTTTTTCCAGGAGGCAGACATAGTTAGTCTGGTAATTAAAGAAAAAATTTGTTTTCCAAAATTGAGAGTTATTTTGAATTAGTTTTGCATTCTTTTTTGCATAAAGTGGGACTTCATAGAATTCGGCAATTGATTTCCAAAAATCACTGGGATTTTTAACTGACCAATTCCATAATTGAGAATAATTTTTGAATTGTTTTTTATAACTTTGATTTAAAAACTTTTCATAAGCAAAAAGATTAGAGTTTTTGATTTGGCTTTGGTTTGGTTGGAAAAGTTTAGACATTGAATACAGAAAGAAGCGAATTAGGTATTTTCAGTGGCTTGCCCTGGGAGTTGATATTGACCATCAGCACCTTGGATTCAAAAATTAGCTTATTATCTCTGTAAATATTTTGCTCTAATTCAAATGATGCTTTTTTAATTTCTAAAAATTGAGTCTCAATTGATAATTCATCTTCTAGTTTGGCAGATTGTATATAATTGCAGCGAATATTTTTGACTACAAAATGTGAGTCGTATTCCTTACTTAATGATTGTAAAGAAAAACCTAGGTCTTGGATTAAATTTGTACGGGCTCTCTCAATAAATTTTAGATAATTGGCATAGTAAACAACGCCCCCTGAATCTGTATCTTCATAGTAAATTTTAGTCTTAAATTTATGCATTTAGGTAGTTAATCCTAAATAAAGCAAATAGGTTAATGATATTATTGCTATGCCAAAAATTAGATATCTATATTCACCCATAGTGTATTTTTTTATAATTTAATCTAAGATAAATATATCTAAATATTTAAACGGTTCCGTGGTGTAACGGATAGCACAAATGACTTCGGATCATTTAGTCAGGGTTCGAATCCTTGCGGGACCGCCAACTATCAACGCTTTTAGAAGATATTTTTTCTTTCAAATTAGACTGTGCGAAAAATTGTGCGAAAAATGAAAAGGGTCTGACGTCAAAAATTAAATAATTTTATAATAATAGAATTTTAATTTCCTGTTTTACTAAAATTTATTTTTGACTGACTCAAAATATTTAAAAAGTTCTTCATAGAAACCCTTCATGGCAGGTCTAAAATTTTCTCCTATTAAAATTCTATTATTATCTTTTTTAATAAGTTTTTTCTCTTCAAACTCTTTAATTATTCTTGTAACAGTACTTCTGGGTATACCAGTTGCTCTACTAATCCCCCTAATAGAAGTTAATGATCTATTGGTCTTCATTACTATTTTTTCATAATTTTTTTGAACTTCTAAATCATCTTCAGTTGAATTCATAATTGCCTCTTTCAATTCATTTTTAGAAGAGTTCATTATTAATAGCAGAATTAGTTTTTTTTCAATATTTCCATAGGTATGATAAATCTTAATTAAGATATCAAGTGTTTCTTCGGTAATATCGAGATATCTATTTAAATTTTTTTTATCCATGTC
>VTPN01000016.1 GCA_008638215.1 Pelagibacteraceae bacterium | reverse complement strand
ATTTAATTGAATAAATTTATAATTATTTTTCTGAGAATCATTTTTATTGTTTTCTAACAAAGCATCTTCAGTTTTAAATAAATTTTGATCTATTTTGTCTTTGTCTGATTTATCAATAAGTTCAATATATTGTTTTGTAATATAGTAGTTATAAGGATAAGGCATAAAATAGATATCTCCATTTTCTAATTTGTTAATTTGATAATCTGAAATTCTTAATTTTAATTTTAAATCATATTGACTAAAGATAGTTTCTCTAATTTTCTTAAGTCTTTTTAAATAACTACTAATACAAAATTCCTCTTGCACCCATAAATTATTAATTTGTAACTTAAGAACAATGAATAGTTAATAGGACCAAGATGGACCATTTAAAAATAGAATAATTTTTAACTTATTTTAATATTAATTCTGTTGTCATTTAATTCCTTAACTCCTTGGCAAAATCTACATTAAGTGCCTTTTAATTTTAAAAGGCACTTGCCATTACTTCGGATCATTTAGTCAGGGTTCGAATCCTTGCGGGACCGCCAAACTTAAGTTTTTTTAAGTGTATTTTTTCTTTTTAGATTAAGGTCTTCCGGCAAAAGTTGAAATAAATCATAAAGAATTCTAATCACAACATAAGTTATAATATAACTCATAATCGTATCGCTTAGAAAATGATCGCCCTCCATAATTCTTAATAAAGAGATTAAAGCTATTCCACCATAGGCAAAAATATTCCATGTTTGTTTATTAAAAATTAATAAGACTGCTAAAGCTAATGTGAAAAAAGAAACATCACCTGAAACAAAACTACAGTTCGACTCACAGTAATCGACGTTTAACCAAGGAATAGTAAAAGGCTGCTCCCCTCCAAATACCAAAGTATCATTAGGCCGAGCTCTTCCCCAAAAACTTTTAAAAATTGAATTGACAATCACACCGGTTCCAAAAATTAAACATGATAATAAAAATACCCAATCACGAAGAGGTCTGTCTAAAATCCTTTCATCATATATATATTGCTTGAATGCTGCCGCTATAGGAATGAAAAAAACAAGAAGAACCAATAAAGGCAAAATCATTTTGCGAATAAAATAAATAAACCAATCTTGTTCACTTGCTAAAAAACTCCCATCTTGACCAAAAAACAATCCACTAATCGTGATATCGATATTAGGGAATAAGAAAAAAACAATTGAAAGCAAAAGCATGATGGTAAGCATTTTTAAATAGAAATTAAATCCAATATAAAGAGAAAATAAAGATTGAAATTTTTCCTCTAGGGTTTTGTAAATGAAATTGACGTTTTCATTAGAAATTAAATTGCCATGTTCGATTTGGAAAAGTTTGGATTTTTGAAAAAATTTATCTCTTAATAAAATTGTTGTCACATATGCCACTAATGCCCCACCAAAGATATCACTCACATAATGAGCTCCTACAATTACACGAGTAGAAGCGATAATTATAGCAATGGAAATCAAAATATTTTTAATTTTTGGAAAAAGAAATATCAGGCAAAAAATAAATGCAAAAATTGTAGCCGTGTGACCTGATGGGAACGAATGCCATTTTGAGTCAAATTGAAAAAAATCTGGAGATGATAAATTAAATAAATGAAACATTGGAGGTCTTGGTCGACCTAATAGATGTTTAAATATTTGAACAATTATTCCACTAAACAAGACGTTAAAGAAAATGAATATGGATATATCGCTAATGGTTAATAAAATTTTGTTTTTATTTTGTATAATTTTTATAAAAGCCCAAATAATAATCGTTGGAACAAAAAAATATAGAGAGTCACCAAAGTGCGTTAGAGTTTCAAATAAAGACTTAGTTTGAGAATTTATATTATAAAAAAAATTCGAGATCGAATAATCAAAGAAAAGAAAAAAAAGAACACCTAAAGATAAATAAATACAAACTGCTTTTTCTTTTGTTTGAAATTTTTTAAGAAAGTTCATTTCTTTGTAAAGTTAACATTAATAAAGGATTTTTGATTTAAATCTAACAAAGTTTTATTAATACTTGATGCATTATCAATGGGGGTTTCATCTAAGCTGGTAAATATTAATACTATCTCGCAATCTGGAAAGTATGTGGGTCTAATATTATTGAAAAAGTATGCTTTGATAGCTGGGATCTCCTGATTTGAAATAATTTGGGTTTTATCTAATTCACAAGATAAATCCTCCGTAAGGGTACTAGCAATGCCGATATGTAAAAACTTATTGTGATAATTAAGATGCAAAAAGCCTAAAGAAATCGAAAGCAATAATAAAAAAGAAACAATAATTGCCTTGTAAGACTCAACAAATGGCTGTGTTTGAAGAGAAAAAGCAGGATTAAGGATACCTATAACTAAAATAAGAGCATAAAAAAAATAATTAAGTTTTGGGACAGCCTCAATATTGGGGTAGAGAGAAGTATCAAAATAAATGATCAAAATAGGTAGAAATAAAAAACTTAAATAAAAAATTCTTAGCCATTTTAATTCCACAAACTCTAAGGTTCGAAATATATAAACTACTAAAATGGGCAGGGTAAATACAAGGACTGTAGAATTTTGATAATTTAAAAACAGAAAAGTAAGAAAAGATACAATTAGTATTAATAAGTATAAAAATAAATCTTTGTTCCAATTTATTTTTTTATAAAAGTTAAAATATAAAGAAATAACTAAAATACCTATGATCGGCAACAGCAATCCTGCGGTTAGATAAATTCTATTGAGGATTTCAGTCAATTCAAAGCTGGTTTTGAAATCTAGATGTTTGCCATATATTTGATCTAGAACAATAAAAATAACTGCTGAAATATAAATGAAAGAAAGATTGCTTAATATAGCTAATCTTTTATTTTTTTCTAATTTCCAGTCAGATAGTTTTAAAATCGATAGAGTAGTTACAATGATTAAAAAAAAATAACTACCTAAAGATAAAGAAATAATACAAAACAGTCCTAAAAAAAGACTATTATAAATATTTTCTTCAGCAAAAAATTTTATTTGAAAATAAAAAATTACTAAAGATAACAATCCAGTTAATAATACTCCTTGGAGAGAAATAAAACTGATGAAAGTGATGCCCGTACAAGTAACGGCAGTTATAACAGGAATAATTTTTAAATCATAAAATTGAAATTTAATAATTTTGTATAAAGTTAATAGTAACAAAAAATAATAAATTAAGTTTAAAGATCTGTACCCCGAAAGAGAGGTAATCTCTAATGCCTCTACAATTAAATAGAGAAAGTTTGAAAATATTAAGTGCACATTGAATGTCTCTTTAAACCCCCAGACACTTTTATCTGCTATTAAATTCAAAAAAAACAAATCGCTCTCCGTTCCAAAAGGAACTAAGAACGTAGTCAAGAAGAGTAAAATAAAGCTGTAAATCAACAATACGAAATAGGGAATTTTTGTCAGGATTCGAAACATTTAAATCAAATTAATCACTAGGTTTAGTAGCATATGAAATGAGATAGTTCTATATATTGTGGATATTTCAATTTTCTTGATGTTGTTTTCGGGTCTAATTATAATCGCTTTAAGAGAGAAAATCTCTATTTTTACAGCCTTATAGAAGCGGCTTTTTTCTTAGTGGGCCACTTCTTTCTTTAAAGGGTTAGGACAAATTGTTCTAACCCTTTTTTCATTTCTATATTATCCTTTTTTTGTGTTGAAATTAGCTTTCATGGTCATGTTTTTTTTTCTAGGATACTTTTTAGCCGATACAAAACTGGTAGAAATTCCTTTTAAGGATATACCCTATATAGAAAAACTTTATGAGGCAGTAGATGATTAATACAAATAACGTTCTTCATGGATTCACTGATCTAAAAAACTTAGACTCTTTGGGACCCATAGTCTTAAATCAAGCCAAGGGCATCTATGTTTACGATCAAGATGGAAAAAAATATCTTGATGCTAATTCAGGTTTATGGAATTCGGTTGTGGGCTTTGATCATCCTCGAATGATTGAAACAGCAAAAAAACAATATGAAAAATTTTCCGGCTACCATGCTTTTTTTGGAAGGATTTCTGAACCTGCCGTTCAATTAGCTGACAAGCTCATTGAAATATCTCCTTTTACAAGCGGCAAAGTTTTTTATACAAACTCCGGATCTGAAGCCAACGATACAACTGTTAAGCTTTTATGGTTTATTAATCGCCGCAAAGGAAAACCTAATAGAAGAAAAATCATTACGCGTATTAACTCTTACCATGGAGTGACTGCTGTTTCCGCTTCAATGACAGGCAAACCCTATAACAGTGAATTTGGTCTGCCATTGGATGGTTTTTTACATGCAGCCTGTCCTCACTATTGGAAGTATGCCGAACCAAATGAAAGTGAGGAAGAATTCACCAAACGCATGGGAGAGGATTTAGAAAATTTAATTCAAAAAGAAGGGCCCGAGACAATAGCAGGTTTTTTTGCAGAGCCTGTGATGGGCGCAGGAGGTGTTATCCCCCCCTCTCAAGGTTATTTTGATGTAGTTCAAAAAATTTTAAAAAAATATGATATCCCCTTTATTGCTGATGAGGTCATTTGCGGATTTGGTCGTACAGGAAATCTTTGGGGATCACAAACATACAATATTCAACCTGATATTTTAATAGCATCAAAGTGCATCACCTCGGGCTTTTTTCCTTTAGGCGCCGTCATACTGGGAGAAAAAATGACTGAAGAAATGATGGAAGCTTCCTATCAAGCCGAGGAGTTCTTTCATGGATTTACGGCGGGCGGTCATCCTGTTGGTTGTGCTCTAGCTCTAGAAGCCATTGATATCATCATTAATGAAAAGATGATTGAAAATGTTCGTAAATTAGAGCCCCTCTTTATGGGTGCCCTAAAAAAGTTTGAAGAACTGGAGTTTATTGGCGAGGCCAGGGGCATTGGCTTAATGGGCGCCCTAGAGATGGTGCATGACAAAAAAACGAAAAAACCTTTTGACGGGTCTATCTCTATTGGTGAGCGAGTCGCTAATCAATGCATTCAAAATGGATTAATTTGTCGACCCCTGGGACCTTCGATTGTTCTTTGCCCTCCGTTCATTACCTCAGAAGAAGAAATGAGCATTATCTTCTCCACTCTGGATAAAACTCTAAGAAAAGTTTTTAGTGAAGTTAAATCTCTAGGATAACTGAACCAGTCGTTTTTCTATTCTCAATATCTGTGTGTGCTTGAGCAACATCTTCAAGTGGATACTTAGTAATTTGATCGAGTATAATTTTTTCACTACTGATGAGTTCAAATAAATCTGCGCTAGCATTTTCTAACCAATTTCGATTAGCATAAAAATGAAATAAAGTTGGACGAGTAAGATGAAAAGAACCGAAGGCTAAATCTGTCATTTGTAAATCTGTATAAGCGCCAGAGGATTGACCAAAGCTTACTACTGTTCCATGGCGTTTCAGAGCTTTAAATGAATTAAACATCGTGTCTTTACCCACGCTATCGTACACAACGTCCACTCCTAATTGGTTTGTCATTTCTTGAACCCTATCCAAGAAATTTTCATTTGAATAATTGATAGTTTCCTCGTAGCCATGATTTTTAGCTAAATTGCATTTATCATCATTTCCTGCCGTACCAATAGCCTTTGCGCCTATGACTCTCATCCATTGACCAGCAATTAATCCAACGCCGCCAGCAGCAGCATGAAATAAAACAGTATGATGAGGCTTAACTTCAAAACTATCTCTTAAAAGATATCGAACGGTTAAACCTTTGAGCATAGCGGCAGCGGCCTGATCAAAAGAAATAGCATCAGGAATTCTAACTACGAAATTGGCATCTAAAATTCGATGGGTAGAATATGCATTATTTGGTTGTGCATAAGCAACTCGATCACCAATACGAAAATTTACAACATCAGTGCCGACGGCCTCAATTGTGCCAGCTCCTTCAGAACCTAAAACCAAATTATTTTCTTGCGGCCAGGGATAGAGACCTTTTCTAAAATAGATATCAATAAAATTGACACCAATTGATTGGTTTTTGATTAAAACCTGATTAGGTAAAATTTCTGAAAGTTCAATTTCTTGTTTTTGAAGAACGCTGATATCTCCGGGCTGGGTTGCTACTATTGAATACATGTCGATAATTACGATACCTTATAATAATAGATCCCACTTGAAAATTTTTTTTTCAATACTAAATAAAAAGAGAAGGTTGCCTGATGGAACTTTCGAAATTAACGCAGGTTTATAACTGCACAAAAATTAACGCTTAAGGAGGTTAATTATGACTACATTTGACTTGTCTCCACTATGGAGGTCTTCTGTTGGATTTGATGAGTTTGATAGACTCTTCGACTCCGTTTTTTCAACAAATAATAAGGGTGTTTCTTACCCCCCTTATAATATCGTCAAGCACGATAAAAATATTTATCAAATCACTATGGCGGTTGCTGGGTTTGATCAAAACCAAATCAATATTTCTCAAGAAGGGAATTTACTTACTGTTAAAGGAGAAATGGGCAATGACAAGGATGAGGATAAAAAAGAATATCTTTATCGAGGCATTGCTAATCGGAACTTTGAGAGAAAATTTGAATTAGCTGATACTGTAAAAGTAATTAATGCTGATTTAAAAAATGGACTCTTGAGTATTGATTTGGAAAGAGAAATTCCTGAGCACCAGAAGCCTAGACAAATTAAAATTAATGCAGGCTCTAAGTTGTTATCTGCCTAAATAAAAAAAAGAGGAGGGCTGCTAGTATGCAGCCCTCGTCTGAATTAATCTAATTGTGAAGCAACAAATTCCCAATTAACTAAACTATCTAAAAAAGCTTTTAAATAATCAGGGCGTTTATTTCTGTAATCGATATAATAAGAGTGCTCCCATACATCACATCCAAGAATTGGCTTCATACCATCCACAAGAGGGTTAGAGGCATTTGCAGATTTTGTAACTACTAATTTACCATTATTAATCGCTAGCCATGCCCAGCCAGAACCAAATTGGGTTGTTCCTGCTTGAATAAAAGCTTCCTTAAATTGATCAATACTTCCAAAATCACTATTTAGTCTTGTTTCTAACTCAGAAGGGATTGAGCCTCCTCCATTAGGTTTCATGCACTGCCAAAACAAAATATGATTCCAATGCTGACCGGCATTATTAAAGATACCTGCCATTGAAGCATCCTTTGAAGACTTGATAACGATATCCTCTAAAGAAGCGCCTTGTAATTCATTGTCTTTTAATAAGTTGTTTAGGTTAGTAACGTAAGTTTGATGATGCTTGCCATGATGAAAATCGAGTGTCTCTGCAGACATATAAGGGGCCAAGGCATCATTTGCGTAAGGTAAACTTGGTAATTCAAATGACATATTTATTTCCTTTAATTAAAATTCTTAATGCGTATTTTCTATCTTATTGTGTCTATTTTGACAACTATTAGGCAATGAGGTTATTATTATGGCTAAAATTTTAAGTATCCAATCAACAGTTTTAAACGATTTAGTTGGAAACCAAGCCGCCCGTTCAATTCTTAGGCCTCTTAATCATGATTTAATTGAAGTCCCAACTATTATGCTGACATCCCACAAAGGTCAGAATTTATCAATGCAGCTTCATTCAAAAGATTTAAATATCTCAAAGATTTTTACTAACGTCCAATCTACTTATAATATTCAACCAAACAATCTGACTATTATCGGCTATTTACCCTCCAAAAATTCAACCAAACACATCTCTCATATTTTGAAAATTCAAAAGAATATTTTACTTGACCCTGTGATTGGTGATGTAGGTGTTGGAATGTACGTAACCTCAGATGTGGCAAATTACTTTCAAAGTATATTTACTAAAACAAAATATTTGTCTGCTAATTTTTTTGAATGGAGCTTTTTAAATAAAAAAAATCTCAATCATTATCCTCTCTCAGAAATAGTGGATGATTTAAAAAAATTTTCACTTCACTATAAATCGACCGTTCTGATCAGAAGCATCCCTGCTAAAAAAGAATTAATAAATCTTATTGCTAGTCCTAATGGGGTTTGGGGAATTAGCACGCCTGAAATCAAATTTAAAACTCGTTATCATGGGGCGGGCGATCTGACCACAGCTCTGTACGCGCATTATTTAACACAAAAAGTTTCAGAGAAAAAGATATTAGAGAATTTGACAAATGATATTTTTCAAATCATTTCAAAAAAAAAGAAAAAAAATAAATTTAAATCTAAGAGCTTAGATAATCTTTAATTAACAATTCTGCAATTTGAACTGTATTAAGGGCTGCACCTTTGCGGAGATTGTCAGAAACACACCATAAATTTAGACCATTAGGGATGGTCGGATCTCGACGAATACGACTTACATAAACAGGATCTAAACCTGCAGATTCCACAGGAGTGACATACCCCTCGTCAGCACGATAATCGATCATTTTTAAGCCAGGGGCTGATTTAAAAATTTCTCTTACCTGATCTTCTTCATAAGGTTTTTCAAATTCAATATTAACAGCCATGGAATGAGAAACAAAAACAGGGACACGAACACAAGTAGCGGTCAGTTCAATCTTATCATCAAGAATTTTTTTGGTTTCATTATACATCTTCCACTCTTCTTTAGTTTGCCCATCATCTAGGAAAACATCAATGTGGGGAATTACATTAAACGCTATTTGCTTGGTAAATTTTTCTTTTACAATGGCTTCATTAGCATAAATAGATTTTGTTTGATTGAATAACTCATCGGCCGCTTCTTTACCAGCGCCCGAAACAGATTGATAAGTAGAGACAACAATTCTTTTCACTTTAAATTGGTCATGAAGTGGTTTAACTGCAACAAGCATTCCCATCGTGGAGCAATTAGGGTTAGAGATAATATTTTTATTTCTGAAATTTTTAAGAGCTTCAGGATTTACCTCTGCAATTACTAGTGGCACATCCGGGTCTGTTCTAAAGTGAGATGTATTATCAATTACGATACAACCTTTTTTTGCAGCTTTTGGTGCAAACTCGCTTGATATTTTGGCCCCTGGAGAAAAAATTGCAATATCTGTACCCGAAAAGTCATACTCCGCCAAATCCCCAACCGTAATAGATTTATTTTCTCCAAAATCAATTGTACTTCCCTTAGATCGAGAAGAGGCTAGGGCCACTAAATCTGAATACTGAACTTCTCTTTCATCAATAATGTCTAATACTTCGCGTCCAACGTTTCCGGTGGCGCCAACTACAGCAATTTTTGGTTTTTTTAGAGAAGCCAACTTAAATTCTTTCGATTATGAGATCGCCCATTTTGGAACAAGAAACAAGTGTTTGATTTTCATCTGTGTAAATATCCCCAGTGCGAAAACCTTCGGATAAAACTTTTTGGACAGCATTTTCTACTTTGTCAGATAATTCTGATTGGTTAAGGTTGTATTTTAACATCATCGACAAACTTAAAATTGTAGCAATCGGATTAGCTTTATCTTGTCCTGCAATATCTGGAGCACTTCCGTGAACTGGTTCAAATAATCCATGTCTTTTGCCATTAATTTCTGCCCCTAATGAAGCAGAAGGAAGCATTCCTAAAGATCCGGTGAGCATCGCTGCACAATCACTTAATAAATCTCCAAATAAATTGTCAGTGACAATTACATCAAATTGTTTGGGGTTACGCACTAGCTGCATCGCACAATTATCAGCTAACATATTCTCTAATTGAACATCAGAAAAATCTTCATGAGTTTCTTTGACAACCTGTCTCCACAAAACTCCTGTTTCCATTACATTTGCTTTTTCGACGGAAGTCACTTTATTATTTCTTTTTCTTGCTAAGTCAAAAGCAACACGAGCAATACGATCAATTTCATAATCATAGTAAACTTGAGTATCTATAGCTTTTTTACCTTCAGCAGTATCTTCAATTCCACGAGGTTGACCAAAATAAACTCCCCCCGTTAATTCACGAACGATCATAATGTCAAGATTACTCACTACCTCATCTTTTAAAGTAGATGCCGATGCCAACGCTTCAAAAACAAGTGCGGGTCGAAGATTAGCAAATAATTCTAATTCTTTTCTAAGACCTAATAGGCCGGCTTCAGGTCTTTTGGAGCGCTCAACATTATCCCATTGAGATCCACCAACGGCACCCAGTAAAATTGCATCTGATTGTTTTGCTTTTTCTAAAACTTCTGAGGTTAAAGGTTCGCCATTTGCATCATAGGAGGCGCCACCCACTAGATCTTTCTCATAAGTAGCATCCAAGCCCAATGTATTTAGTTTATCAATAACCCGAATAGCTTGATCAGCTACCTCTACACCAATACCATCTCCTGGTAAGACTAGAATTTTTGAACTCATTTAAAGATCTCCAAACAACCAAGGCTTTTGATTTTTTTTATTTGACTCATAAGATGTAATGTCATCTTGATAGCCAAGCGTGATGCCAATATCATCTAACCCCTGTAATAATCTTTCTTTTCGATAGTCTTCAATTTCAAAATTAAATGATAAATTTCCTGCCTGGATAGTTTGATTAGGCAGATCGATATTAAACTCTGTTTGACTTTTTGCAGCACTCATTAATTGGTCTAACTCTTCAGTGTTGACTACAATGGGTAAAATTCCATTTTGAAAACAATTATTATAAAAAATATCAGCAAAACTTGTTGAAATTACACATCGAATACCAAAATCCTTTAAGGACCAGGGGGCGTGCTCTCTACTAGATCCGCATCCAAAGTTATCTCCAGCAACTAAAATTTTAGACTGATCGTACGGCTTGGTGTTTAGTACAAAATCTTCTACTAGTTTTCCCTCGGTGTCATATCTCATTTCATAAAAAAGACTAACGCCTAGACCTGTTCTTTTGATTGTTTTTAAAAACTGTTTTGGAATAATCATATCTGTATCGATGTTCACTATTGGCAATGGAGCGGCGATACCTTGGAGTCTTATAAATTTATCCATTATGTAAAATCTCTGATGTCGGCGATATTCCCTTTGATAGCAGAGGCTGCAGCTAACTCCGGACTCATTAAGTGTGTTCGACCGCCTCGACCTTGACGGCCTTCAAAATTTCTGTTGGAGGTTGATGCACAACGCTCTCCTGGTTTTAATTGATCAGGGTTCATACCCAAACACATAGAGCAACCAGCTTCTCTCCATTCAAAGCCAGCGTCTTTTAAAATAGCATCAAGGCCTTCTTCTTCGGCTTGTTTCTTTACCAAACCTGAACCAGGGACAATCATAGCCTGGACATGAGAGGCAATTTTTTTATCTTTGACAATTGTTGCAACTTTTCGAAGATCTTCTATCCGGCCATTCGTACAAGAACCAATAAATATTTTATCCAATTTGATGTCAGTCATTTTTGTGCCCGGCTGTAATCCCATATATTCAAGTGACCTTTCAATGCTTTTCTTTTTATTTTCTGATTTCGCACTCTCAGGACTCGGCACAACACCGTTTACAGCAATAACATCTTCAGGACTTGTCCCCCAAGTAACCATGGGGTCAATCTCAGAACTATTAATAACAATTTCATGATCGTAGTGTGCATCACTGTCCGAAGGGAGAGAGGACCAATACTCGACTGCTTGATCCCAATGAGAGTCCGTTGGTGCATAAGGTCTTCCTTTGATATAATCAAAAGTAATTTGATCTGGAGAAATTAGTCCTGCTCTAGCGCCTGCTTCAATGCTCATATTACAAACAGTCATTCGAGCCTCCATGGATAAACTCTGAACAGAACTGCCGGCATATTCAATGACATGACCCGTTCCACCTGCTGTTCCAATTTTGCCTATTATGTAAAGAATAAGATCTTTAGAGGTAACGCCAAATGGAAGGTCACCGTTAACAGAAATTCTCATATTTTTTGCGGGGTTTTGAACAATAGTCTGAGTAGCAAGAACATGCTCAACTTCACTTGTGCCAATACCAAAAGCTAAGGCGCCAAAAGCACCGTGTGTCGATGTATGACTATCTCCACAAACAATTGTCATTCCTGGTTGGGTGATACCCTGCTCGGGACCTATTATATGAACAATACCTTGTCTTTGATCCATTAAATCAAAATATTGGATACCATGCTCTTTTGTATTTTGAGCTAATGTTTCAACTTGAATTTTACTTTGTGGATCTTCAATATTTTGTCGATTGATAGTTGGGACGTTATGGTCTGCGACCGCAACTGTTGCAGCTGGACGGCGAACAGATCGGTTAGCGATTTTTAATCCCTCAAATGCTTGCGGGCTAGTTACCTCATGAACTAAATGTCTATCGATATATAGTAAGCTAGTTCCATCTTCTCGTTGTCTGACCAGATGGTCAGACCAGATTTTATCAAATAATGTTTTTGGGCTTTGATTGCTCAAGATCGAATTAGTTTTTTGCTTCAGGTTCCTCAGCTGGAGTTTCTGCAGGGGCCTCTTCTTTGACCTCTTCTGCTTTTACTTCCTCTTGAGGAGCGGCCTCTACTTTTTCTTCAACAGCCGCAGGAGCTTCTTCTACTGCTGGAGTACCTTCAGCTGGTTGCTCTTCTGGTGCAACCTCAATATCTTTAATAGAAGAAATATATTGATCATCGTCATAGGAACGACCATCGGTTCTTTCAGCAATTCTTGCTTTCTTACCGGATAGTTCTCTTAAATAATAAAGTTTAGCTCTTCTGACATCGCCAACTTTAATTCTTTCAATTGACTCAATCACATTACTATAAAGTGGAAAAACTCTTTCTACGCCTTCACCGCTAGATATTTTTCTAACTGTAAAAGAAGAATTTAATCCATTATTTTTCTTTCCAATACAAACGCCTTGAAAAGCCTGAACTCTTTCTTTGTTTCCTTCTTTAATTTTAACATTCACTTTAACAGTGTCACCTGGTGCGAAATCTGTAACTTTAGAATTTTTTAAAATTTGTTGAATTTGAGATTGTTCGTAATTTTTAATTATTTCATTCATGTTTTGCTCCATCCAATACTAGGTGTGGGTGGTATTAGAGCGGGATATATTACTCATTTTTGCTTTTTTTTAAATAGTTTTTCATTAAATCAGGCCTATTTTTTTCAGTATTTTCTATAGCATTTTGCTTTTTCCAGGCTTCAATCTCTCCATGATGGCCATTAGTCAAGACCAAGGGAACTTCATAAGGTTGATTATCTGGTCCAATCCAAGGATTAGGTCTAGTAAACTGGTCATGCTCAAGTAGGCCATTATAGAAAGACTCCGATAAATGAGTGTTCTTGTTTCCTAATACTTCGGGCTGTAATCTCATAAAGGACTCAATAAATAAAAGAGAGGCTATTTCTCCCCCATTAAGGACAACATCGCTCACTGATAATTCTTCAAAATTATAAAAATCAATGACGCGTTGATCGATACCTTCATAGCGTCCATTGAGTAAAATAAAATCCTTTTGGTCTTTGCCTTCTTCTAGGTAGTTCTGGTTCAAAGGCTTCCCCTTAGCTGAAAAGCAGATTTTTTTAAAACTTTTAATATCTGCAGAAGAAAAATTTTTCTCTATGGCCTTTGAGATAATATCTGGGCGTAAAACCATTCCGGCCCCTCCGCTGAAAGGTTTATCATCGACTGAATTAGCAGATAACTCGCTATAATCTCTTATGTTAATAATATTGGTTTTAAATAAATTTTTTTGGAAAGCCTTACCCAATAAACCGATATTTAAGGTGGAAGGAAAGCTCTCAGGAAATAAAGTTAAAATATGAAAAGTGATCATTAAGATTTAATAGTAATTTTTTTTTCTTTGATATCGACTTTAGGAAAATTAGTCTCGGTAAATCGAAAAAACTCTTTTTTGGAACTTTTGAGAAAATAAATTTCTAAAAGATCTCCTGCTCCAAAATTAACTACAGACTCTACTTTACCAACAATCTCGTTTTGTTGATCCACCACATCTAAACCCTCTAAGTCATGAAAATAAAATTCATTTTCTTGTGTGGGGGAAAGTTTTTCTTTTTGTAAATAAATATATTGATTAACATAAACCTCTACTTGATTTCGATCACTGATATCATTAATCGTAACTAAAGGGCTTTTACTGTCAAAAGAAACTAATTTGACATTAATAGTTGTTTCATCTTCAAGGTAAAATTTTTGAAATTGATTAATATCTCGATTGTCATTTAAAAAACAATGAAGTCTCAGCAGACCCTTCGTTCCCTTGGGTCTGCCGATCTTACCAACTTGAATAAAATTATCTAATAAAGACAAGAGAAATTGCTATTCTTTCGGTTGTTCCTCTTGTGCAGCGGCTTCTGGCTCTGCTGAAACTTCTTCGCTTTCAGCTGGTGCCTCTTCAGGAGCAGAAGGAGTTTCTTCAGCCGTTGCTTCTGCTGGTGCTGGTTCCTCTATTGCAGGTTCTTCAGCAGGTTTTTCTGCTTCTGCTTTTGCTGCTTCCGCCGCTGCTTTTGCGGCTTCTTCGGCTTTTAGTGCAGCCTCTTCTTTAGCTTTAATTCTTTCTTGCGCTTTAGCTTTTGGTAGGTGTTTTTTTGTTTTCTCAGTAACTTTAGGGGCCTCCATTAGTCCTAAGTCAGATAAAATTCGTTGGACACGATCCGTAGGTTGCGCTCCTACTTTTAACCAATGTTCAGCGCGTTCTTTGCTAATCACTACTCTTTCTTTATGATCTTTAGGAACCATAGGATTAAAGTTTCCGATCTTCTCAATGAAGTTGCCGTCACGTGGTGCTCTTTCATCTGCGATTACTATTCTATAAAAAGGTCTCTTTTTTGAGCCTCCTCTTGCTAGTCTTATTTTTGTTGCCATGATTTCTCCTTTCTTATTTTATTCAATCGTTGGCATTTGGTTACCGCCTAAAAGATTTTTAATCTTATTGGCAAAACCAGGCTTTTGAGCTTGTTTCATCATTTTTTTAGTTTGCTCAAATTGTTTTAGAAGTCTGTTGACTTCATGAACCTGTCTTCCAGAACCCGAAGCTATTCTTTTTTTTCGAGATGCTTTTAAAATATCGGGATCAGAGCGTTCTTGTTTAGTCATGGATCGAATAATTGCAATTTGATGATCGATAATTTTCTCATCCAAATCTGCATTTTCCATCATACTTTTAATTTTCCCAACACCAGGCATATAGGACATTAGCCCCGACATGCCTCCCATTTTTTTCATTTGTAAAAATTGCTTTAATAAACCTTCCATATTAAATTTCCCACTCATCATTTGGGCTTGGAGGTTTTCCATTTCCTTGTTATCAAAATCTTTTTGCGCTTTTTCAACCAAGGAGACCACATCGCCCATTCCTAATATTCTGGAAGCTATGCGATCAGGATGAAATACCTCAAAATCAGTAATATTTTCACCAGATCCAAAGAAACGAATAGGGAGCCCTGTTTGATATTTTGCTGAAAGCGCCACACCTCCTCTTGGATCCGCATCGAGTCTAGTAAGAATAAAACCCGTCAGTGGGGCTGTTTGATTAAAAGCCTCAACAACACTTAATGCTTGCTGACCCATCATAGAGTCCAGAACAAGAAGATTTTCTTGGGGCTTTGCTAATTCATAAATAGTTTTTAGTTCTAATAGTAATTCTTCATCGGTGCTAATTCTACCTGATGTATCAATAATCAGGATGTCCGAGAGAAGCTTTTCACTTTGAGTAAGAGCCGTTTGAACAATATCTATTACGTTTTCACTCGAAGGTTCAATGAATTGAATATTATTTTTTTGGGCTAGAACTCTTAATTGTTCAATCGCCGCTGGTCTTCGCAAGTCTGTAGATACTAGGGAGACTGTTTTATTGAGTGTGTTTTGACAATAATATGCCAATTTTGCTATTGAAGTAGTTTTACCAGCACCTTGTAGACCGCACATCAAAAACACTGATGGCTTATTTTTAAAATTTAATTCATTGGTTTGACTACCTAAAATTTCAGTTAACTCGTCACTGACAATTTTAATAATTTGTTGACCGGGTTGAACATTTTCGATCACTTTTTGTCCAAGTGCTTTTTCCTGAATATTTTTGATGAGATCTTTGGAAACTTTTAATGAAACATCTGCCTCTAATAATGCAACTCGAACTTCACGAAGTGTCGTGTCTAAATCCTTTTCGGTAATAGCTCCCTTATTAGAGAGGCCTTGGAATATTCCTGTAATTTTATTTGTTATATTTTCTAGCATTTAAAAAATAAAAAAAATCGACGGATGAAACTCATCGGTCGACTAATTTTTTCTTTATTAACGAGTGGTTTTATATCACTATAGCTGTTCAATGAAAATACCTTTTATTAAAGCTCACGGGGCAGGAAATGATTTTGTCATTGTCGATAAAAACGTTGATATCATTAGAAAGTCTAAAAAGATGATCAAAAAACTCTGTGATCGAAGGTTTGGTATTGGCTGCGATCAATTAATTCTGTTAAAGCAATTAGGGCAATATCATCAAGTGTTTTTTTATAATTCTGATGGATCTCTTGGAAAAAACTGTGGGAATGGACTTCGCTGCGCCTACAAATATCTAACAGAAATTAAAAAAAAGAAGAATGTTATTATTAAAAGCCAGAAGTTTATTCATTACGGTAAAAAAATTGGCAAAGAGTATCATATTAATGTGGGTGAAATTTCTTTGGATTGGAAAAAAATTCCATTGAGTAAAAAAATGGAAACACAAAATCTTCAGTTTAAAAAAATTAAAATACCAGGGGTTATCAAAATCATGACGGCCAATATTGGCAACCCTCACTGTGTAATCTTAGTAAAAAATATTCAATTAATTAATTTAGAGGTACTGGGTCCTCAATTAGTAAGTCATGCTTATTTCCCTGAACAAGCTAATATTACTTTTGTTCAAAAACTAAATAATAAATTAATAAAAGTTTTATTTTGGGAAAGAGGAGGAGGGCATACATTAGCTTGTGGTTCCGGCACTTGCGCAACAGCTTTTGTTCTTCATCACAACCATTATGTTGGTTCCAAAATTAAAGTTTTAACAGAGCAGTCACAGTTAGAAACTGAAGTAGAAAATAAAATGGTTTCCTTAAAGGGCCCGGCAGAGATTGTTTATCACTCCACCATTAACCTCTCATGACAAAAGTCGTTAATTTTGGTTGTCGCCTCAACAACTTTGAGGGAAAAAAAATCGAAGAACTAATTCCTCAACAAGATAATATTATCGTCATTAATTCCTGCGCTGTTACCAATGAAACAGAAAGGCAAGTGCGTCAAACAATTAGGCGAGCACGTAAGGAAAACCCTGATGCTAAATTAGTGATGACAGGTTGTGCCGCCCAGATTTCCCCCGATGATTATAAAAAGATGCCAGAGGTTGATTATGTGATTGATAATATCAATAAACTCAAACAAAAAACTTGGGATGAAATATTAATAGATCATCAAACTACTCCTTTTCTAGAAGATATATTTGCAAATCCTTTAGATGTAGATCCCTCGCTTCAAAATGAAAGTTTTGGGGTTCGTGAAAGCCTTGTCATTCAACAAGGATGTAACCATCGCTGTACCTTTTGTATCATACCATTTGGAAGAGGTAATAACCGTAGTTTTGACCCCTCGTATTTAATTGATGAAGTAAAAAGGCATGTGGACAGCGGAGTCAAAGAGGTTGTTTTAACAGGCGTCGATATTTCAGACTACGGTAGTGACTTTGATTATCACTATTGTATGAGTCTTTTAATTAAAGATATTCTCAAGCAAACATCTCTGGAAAGATTAAGACTATCATCAATCGATTGCGTCGAAGTAGATGAACATTTTTTTGAAATATTAGAAAATGATCGTCTCATGCCTCATTTACATTTAAGTATTCAATCTGGTGACGCAATGATTTTAAAAAGAATGAAACGAAGACATAATCCGAAAGATGTTAATAATTTTATAGAACGTTGTCGTAAAGTTAGAAAGGAAATTACTTTTGGAGCTGATATCATAGCAGGATTTCCAACTGAAAATGAAGAGATGTTCCAAAATACTTATAATCTAATCAATGATAATCAAATTTCACATTTACATATTTTTCCTTTTTCCCCCAAAAAAAATACTCCTGCAGCAAGAATGCCTCAATTAGAGAAATCAATTATAAAAAAAAGAGCCCAAGATTTAAGATATTTGGGCGATAATCTTTTTAACTTAGTGAAAAAAAATTTGAGCGATGAAAGAAAAATTTTAATTGAAGAATTGAATACACATCATATTTCTGGATATGATCAAAACTACATTAAACATCAAATACCGATGATAGGCATGTCGCTTGGAGAAATAGTGACTACGCAATGTTCTTTTTAAAAAAAATATTTCAAAAAAAACTTAATGTTGATGAAGTCGAGGATTTACTTTTTGAAAGTGGCGTCGAGCCAAAATTTGCAGATCTCATTTTAGAAAAAATTAAAAAATCAAACTCTAAAGAGGATGATTTAAAAACACTCATCAAAAAAGAATTAACTGAACAATTTCAAGACAAGGACTTTGGTAATTATGAGCCCGCCCATAAGAGTTTATTTGTTATCGCGGGAAATAATGGCTCAGGAAAAACAACATTTATTGGTAAATTTATTCATTATTTTCAACAAAACGCTTTAAAACCGGGAGTTATAGCAGCCGATACCTTTCGTGCTGCGGCCATGGAACAATTAGAATTTTTCGCCAATAAATTTGAAATACCTATTGTTAAAGGACAGGACAAAGAAGATCCCTCTGCCGTTGTCTTTAGAGGCATCGATCAATTAGCTGATTGTGATGTTATTATAGTGGATACATCTGGTCGACAGCACAATAATAAAAATCTCATGGCTGAATTGGAAAAACTATCAAATGTCATTAAAAAGAAATCTGAAAAATTCAATCATGTTTATAATTTACTAACGATTGATGCAAATACTGGTCTAGCATCAAAACATATTATTCAAGGGTTTCAAGATAGTATTAATCTTAATGGAATCATTGTAAATAAAGTAGATAGTAATGCCAAATATGGAGCTCTTTTATCCATAATGAAGGATTTTTCTATTCCCATTCTTTTTGAAGGCTATGGGGAAGATATGAGTCATTTAAGAAAGTTTCAATTTTCTGAATATTTAGATAGACTCTTGTAAATAAAATGAAACAACTCTTCGAATTTTTTCCTCTGATTATATTTTTTGCTGTTTATTATAAATCAGATAAAGATTTATATCTCAGTATTGCCGCTGTTATCATTGCAACATTAATCTCTCTTGCTGCTCTCTATATTAAGGAAAAAAAAGTTTCAACTATGATGTTGGTGAGTACAATAATTTTAGTGGTTTTCGGTGGACTAAGCCTGTTCTTAAAAAATGATATCTTTTTCAAAATGAAACCAACGATCATCAATACGCTCTTTGCCATTGTCTTAATTGGAAGTACTTTTATCAACAAACCCGTTCTAAAGCTTCTTTTAAACTCCTCAATGAAACTAACAGACCAAGGTTGGTCTTTAATGAACAAAATGTGGTCTGGATTTTTTATTTTCCTTGCGGTGCTCAACGAAATTATCTGGAGAACTCAATCAACTGATTTTTGGGTTAACTTTAAAGTATTTGGGATCATGGGCATCACCCTGGCTTTTACGATTATTCAAATTCCGTTATTGAAAAAACACTTTATCGGAACTATTGAAGAGCAATAATTCCTGGCAATTCTTTATCTTCTAGAGCCTCTAAAAAAGCGCCCCCTGCGGTAGAGACAAAATGATAATGATCAAAACTTACTCCGGCGATATTAATTGCAAGCAAAGTATCCCCTCCCCCGATCACTACATCGCAGGATGAGTTAGCAAGAAGATGAGCTAGTTTTGATGACCCTTGTGCAAATCGAGGATCTTCGATCATTCCCATTGGGCCGTTCCATAAGACAATCTCACTTCTTTGGACCAATTGTTCCAAAACCCCAATAGAGTGGTTAGATATATCGAGAATACTAAATTGATTTTGATTACTTAGACGGTCTATGGACAAAGATTGCTCATCATTTAAGACAACATCTGTTGGCAGATGAATTTCACAACCTGTTTTATTCGCCAATGTATAAATATCTTTGATCATGTCTTCCGAGCCCTCTTCTAAAAGAGATTGGCCAACCGCTATGCCTTGATATTTTAAAAAATTATTTGCCATTGCCCCCCCTATGAAAATATTAGAGCAAGATTGCGTTAGAGATAAAAGTGTTTTGATTTTGGTTGAAACTTTAGAGCCTCCAATAATTGCTAATTTTTTTTTGGTAGAATTCTTAATTTCATTGATTGCCGTGACTTCTTTTGAAAAATTTAATCCTGGAGCGGAGAGAATATTTTTAGCCATTTGATTCACTGATGCATGACTTCGATGAGAAGCAGAAAAAGCTTCGTTAATGAAAAGATCTAATTCATTAGTGATCGATTGACTAAACACTTCATCATTTTTTTTCTCCCCTTCAAAAAAACGAATGTTATCTAAAAGCGAAATTTTATTAATGCTTTCATTAAATTGCTTTAGACCATTTTGCAAAAATTCTTCGTAAGGCAACAGATGAATTTCATAGCCTAAAACATCAGAGAATTGATTCATTAAATTAATGAAGGAAAATTTTTCATCGAACAACTCTTTGGGTCGACCAAAATGAGAAAGCAATAAAATCTTACATTCATTTTTGAGAATAAAATCAATCGTATCTTTGGCTCTCAATAGCCTTGTATTGTCAGTGATTTGAAATGAGTCATTTGTTGGAACATTGAAATCAACCCTAATGCCTACTTTTTTTATATTTTGAAAGTTAATTTCTTTAAGATTTTTCATAGTTGTTCACAATTATTTAATGATTTTCCACTAGATTGCCACCACTATATATAGTATAAAATATGCCATAAGGAGAACTATATAGAGTAGGTTAATAATATGTCTTGGAATACACAAAAAGTCGAAGATCTTAAAAAACTTTGGAATGAAGGCGTTGCAACGAGCCGAATTGGCGAGCAACTTGGATTTACTAAAAATGCTGTCATTGGAAAGGCCTTTAGACTTGGCCTTGAGAGAAGACAAAATTCAAGAAAAAAAACTACCCCTTCTCAACAATTCTCCTCCTCTACAATTTATCGAGAAACAAGTGTTTCTGCTGCTGTCCAAACGGCCTCTAAAAGGGAAGTTATTCGAAGAAGAGAAAAGTTCAGCTTTAAAAAGAGTATTGTTGGCACTGGAAGTTTCAAGTCCTGTCAGTGGCCAATCGGTGATCCATTAGAAGAAGGCTTTCATTATTGTGGTGGTCAGAATATTCCAACCAAGCCTTACTGCATTGAACATTACAAAAAAGCGTACAATGTCGATGAAAAGTACTTGGATAGACTCTTAGACTTTTTACACGAAAAAAATTAATTTTTATAAAATTCTGCTAATGCTTTGATGTGGCTAGGTAACACTTCGCAACATCCGCCCAGTATAGAAGCTCCTTCAGCACGGCATTTTTCTGCAAAAGATATAAAATTTTCCTCATTAAAATTTTTATTTATACCTAAAGAGTCTATTGGATTGCTGCCAGGATTCATTTTCCAACCCTCAGGAATATTGGCAAATGCATTTATTTTAAAACCAAAAGGAACACCAAGTCTTTGAATTTCCTCTATAACACTTAATACTGTAGGCTGGTCGGTGCAAGCTACTATAACTCCAAAAATATTGGATTGATCAATAATTGATTTTAAAGATTCAATATTATTGCCATCAGCCAGTAAGCCATTTTTTTTCACATGAGCGCCTATTAAAATTTTTTTGTCTAAATGGCTAAGAGCCTTTAAAGCAATTTCTATTTCTTCAATGCTTGTTAGAGCATCTAGATAGAAAAAATCTACATACTCATTCAAAATATTACCTGTTAGCTGAAATTCATGTAAAACTTCATCTTTTGATAATTCAAAGTTGGCCATATAGGTTTGATTACGAGTAGGGACTGATCCTGCAATATGCACATCACTAAAAAAAGTATTTTCTTGTTTTGCTTGTTTTGCTAGACGACCTGCGGTATGCATTGCTTCTTCAAATTTATCTAAAATATTATTCTCAGAAAAACGTAATTTTCGAACAGTAAAGTTATTTGTCGTGATAACTTTTGCTCCGGCTTTCATAAATTCTTGGTGAGCATTAATAACCATTTGATGTAAAGAGCCATCCAACAAAGCAGATGCAGACCATAAGGTTCCCTGAGAGATCATTCCCTGTTTGAGTAGCGTTTGACCCATTCCACCATCGAGTATCAAGGGTTTTTCGTTATTAAATTTAAGTTCCATAGTTTTTGTTGGCGCGCTTGGCAGGAATCGAACCTACGACCCCCAGATTAGGAATCTGGTGCTCTATCCTACTGAGCTACAAGCGCACTGAGTTCTATACTTAGTTTTATTATTGCATAAAATACATTCAATGAAAAAAGATGCCAACGAGTATTTGTTCAATGAAGCTGTTAAATACTTAGGAAAATATCCTGCAACTCGAAAAAAAATTAAAGAATATCTTCAAAAAAAAATTAAAGA
>VTPN01000054.1 GCA_008638215.1 Pelagibacteraceae bacterium | reverse complement strand
ACCTGTGACCCTCTGCTTAGAAGGCAGATGCTCTATCCAGCTGAGCTAAGAGCGCTTAAAACAGATATTTATCACTTCAAATTTATATTATCTACCTTATTATTCACTAATTTTTGATGATTAAAAACCTTGTACAAGTTAAATCTGTTGTAAAGTCATTTGGAGGCCTAAAAGCCTTAAATGATTGTTCATTAGAAATTAAGGAAAAATCTATAACGGGAATTATTGGGCCTAACGGTTCAGGCAAATCAACTTTATTTAACGTAATCACCGGAAATCTTAAACCTGATAGTGGGAAGATTACCTATAACGGTCTAGATATTACTAATAAAGAGTCACACGAGCTTTTTCATAAAGGAATTTTAAGAACATTTCAAATCGCTCATGAATTTTCAAATATGACTGTTATTGAAAATTTAATGGTCGTTCCTGGAAATCAAAAAGGAGAAAATCTTCTATATGCATTAATGAATAAAAATAAAATAGATAAAGATGATGAAATTATAAAAGAAAAAGCAATAGAAGTACTTCAATTTCTTAAAATAGAACACTTAAGAAATGAAAGAGCAGGAAATTTATCAGGTGGTCAAAAAAAACTTCTAGAATTAGCCAGAACTATGATGGTAGATGCAAAGATAGTTTTTCTAGATGAAGTTGGAGCGGGTGTTAATAAAACATTATTAAATGATATCAGTGACTCAATTTTAAGACTCAATAAAGAAAAAGGATATACATTTTGTATGATTGAACATGATTTTAATTTCATCACTAAATTATGTGATCCTATTATTGTCCTAGCCGAAGGATCGGTTTTATTTAAGGGTTCAGCTGAAGAAGTAAAAAAAAATGAAAAAGTAATCGAGTCCTATCTTGGCAAAAGGATAAAAAAATAATGTATTTCTCCGCTACAAATTTAACTGGAGGATATGGTGGAGTAAATATTATTGAGGAATGTTCTTTTAATGTAAATCGAGGTGAGATTGTTTCTATTCTTGGGCCAAATGGTGCAGGAAAATCAACAGCTATGAAAGCTATGCTAGGTATTCTTGATTTGAAATCAGGAAAAATAGTCCTAGAAGGTCAAGATATTACAAAATTAAAAACTCAAGATAGAATTAAATTAGGTATATCTTTTGTTCCTCAAATAAAAAATATATTCACAGAGCTTACTGTAGAAGAAAATTTAGAAATGGGAGCTTTTTTGAATGAAAATGATATTCAAATTCAAATTGAGAAAATGTTTGATTTATTCCCAATTATTAAAGAAAAAAGAAAGCAAGCTGCCGGTGAACTCTCTGGTGGTCAAAGACAACAAGTTGCAATTGCAAGGGCTTTAATGACAAACCCTAAAGTGTTAATGCTCGATGAACCTACAGCAGGAGTTTCTCCTGTAATTATGGATGAAATTTTTCAACATATTTTAAATATAAAAAAACAAAATATTGCAATTTTAATGGTTGAGCAAAATGCCCGCCAAGCTCTCGAGATATCTGATAGAGGATATATTTTAGTTACAGGAAAAAATGCTTATGAAGGAAATGGGGATTACCTTCTTAATGATGAAGAAATAAGAAAGTCTTTTTTAGGTGGTTAAATGGATTTTTTAAACGCATTCATTTTAATATCAAATTTTATAATAGTTCCAGCTATAACATATGGATCACAATTAGCTCTAGGAGCAATTGGTGTTACCTTAATATATGGAGTATTACGATTTGCTAATTTTGCCTATGGAGATCTTATGGCTTTTGGAACGATGATAGTTATTTTATTTACGTGGTACCTCCAGTCAAAAGGAATTACTTTAGGTTTCCTACCAACTGCAATTTTAGCTATACCGATAGGAATAATTTTTACTGTAGCTATTAGTCTATTTTTTGACAAAACGGTTTTTGAGTACTACCGGGAAAAGAAAAGCAATCCGGTAACTTTTATTGTTGTCAGTTTAGGGATTATGTTTGTCCTAAATGCTGTTGTTAGAATAATAATTGGACCCAATGATATTAATTTTATGGATGGTCATAAGTTCGTCATTAAAGCTAGTGAATTTAAAAAATTAACAGGATTAGATGAAGGTCTTGCCATTAAGTCTACTCAGGTCATCACACTTATAACTACGATAATAAGTTGCTCCCTACTCTTCTACTTTCTTAACAAAACAAAAACAGGTAAATCAATGAGAGCTTATTCAAACAATGAGGATCTTGCCTTACTATCTGGAATTAATCCAAAAAAAATAATCATAATTACTTGGGTAATAGTATCAATTCTAGCTACCATTGCGGGCACACTTTATGGATTAGATAAAAGTTTTAAGCCATTTACATATTTTAATAATCTCTTACCTATATTTGCAGCAACTATTGTCGGAGGTATAGGCAATCCCCTTGGAGCTTTTTACGGTGGATTTTTGATTGCATTTTCTGAAATTGCTCTTACATACGCCTACAAAAAGTTTTTGGGATATTTACTTCCAGAAAGTTTAGAACCAAATACTCTCATACAATTTATTTCAACAGATTATAAATTTGCTATTTCATTTGCCATTTTGGTTATTGTTCTAATTTTTAGACCTAACGGAATTTTTAAAGGTAAGGTTATTTAATGAAAGATATTGATATCAAAATATCATTTGCCGTTATGGGAATGATGATTATTTTGGTTGGGGTTTTTCAATCTTGGGGAGTGGCATTATCAATTCTAAATTTATGTCTTATCTCTGCTGTGATGTCTATGGGCGTTAATATTCAATGGGGATTTGCTGGACTTATAAATTTTGGTGTTATGGGTTTTTTAGCTATAGGTGGATTAGCAACTGTTTTAATATCTGTGCCTCCAGTAATTGAGGCTTGGTCTGCCGGTGGCTTGGGTATCCTTTTTTCTGGAGTTTTTATAATTTTAACTGTTCTTATAGTTTTTGTTATAAATAAAAAATTTTATAATTTTAAATATAAAAACTATTTAGTTTTCATAATAATAATTTTATCAATTCCATTGCTTAAAATATTTTCAGGACCATCAATTAGTAAAATTGAATCTATTAATGCTGCAACATCAGGGTTTTTAGGTGGAATGAATTTACCCATTATTTTTTCTTGGTTCTTTGGTGGGGCCCTGTCTGCAGGAGTGGCCTATATTATAGGAAAAATTTGTCTAGGTTTAAGGTCAGACTACTTAGCTATCTCTACACTTTTAATATCTGGGATTATAGTTTCAATTGTAAAACATGAAGAATGGTTATCTAGAGGAGTAAAAAATGTAATTGGCTTAAAAAGACCGGCACCTTATGAAGTTGATTTACAGAACTCTGATTGGTTTAATAATTTAATTGAATTTTTAAATACTTCAAAGTTATCCAAAATATTAAACAATATTGAAAGGCAAGATCTTTTATCCCAATTGGTTATTAGTTCTTCAGGTGTTTTTGTAAAATTATGCTTCGCTTTAATTTTTTTGTTTGTAGTTTGCTTTTTGCTTTATTTTTCAGAAAAAGCTCTTAGATCTCCATGGGGTCGAATGATGAGGGCTATAAGAGATAACGAAGATGCTGCAAAAGCAATGGGAAAAAATGTTGTTAAACAACATTTATTTATATTTATGCTAGGATCTGCGATTATAGGTTTTGCAGGAGCGATGCTAGTTACTTATGATGGTTTGTTTACTCCATCGAGTTATCAACCACTTCGATATACCTTTTTAATTTGGGTTATGGTTTTATTAGGTGGTACGGGGAATAATTATGGAGCTATACTTGGTGCTTTTGTAGTATGGTTTATATGGATTCAATCTGCACCATTTGCGCTTTTTATAATAAATTTATTTACCTCACAATTAGCAGATACAAATGCCATTAAATTACATTTAATCAATAGCATACCTTACTTTAGGTATTTTATGATGGGACTAGGTTTGTTATTAGTAATGCGTTATCGACCAAAGGGTCTATTACCAGAAAAGATTTTAAAAAATTAAAAGAAGCTCCCCACAAAATAATGTAGGGAGCAAAATAAAAATTATCTTTGTGCTACGTCAGTGAAAGAACCGCCATCAATGCCTTTTTCAATAAAAGCACCAAATGCTTCACCCACTTCTGTAAAATTGACATCTGTAGCTCCATCATAATCAATTGCGAAACCTGCGGATGCTAATTCAAGCCCTTTAGCTAATTCACCAGCATATATCTTAGTTCCTGGTCCATTGGCTACTTTCATGATATTTGCAGCAATTGTAGCGCTGTCATCAGATTTGCCTAAGGCCATTGCTAATACGATTAAAGCTGCAGCATCATATGACTCACCCACATAAACAGAGGGATTGACTCCATTTGCTTCAGCGTATGCTTTGAACTTTTGTGCTCCTGCACCAAGGGAACCAGGTATTGAACCAAATGATCCATCGATATCAGATCCGAAAGTATCTGTTAAAGAGTCACCAATCATACCATCTGACAATACAAAAGTATCAAAAGCTCCGCTATCTAAGGAACCTTGAATAATTTGATTACCACCTTGATCTAGGTATCCAATAACAACTAGAGCGTCTCCACCTGCTGCAGATAGTACACCTACTTCAGCACTATAGTCAGCTTTGTCGCCCTCGTGAGCAGTCTTCGCAGTAACTTCAATACCTCTAGATATGGCAGCAGCTTCATAAACATCAGCCAAACCTACGCCATAGTCAGTATTAACATATGTTATTGCAACACTTGAAATACCTCTATCGGATGTAATATCTGCTAAGACTTCACCACCTCGTGCATCTGATGGTGCTGTTCTAAAAAACATACCGTTATCTTCAGCAGTAGTTAAAGCTGGAGATGTTGCAGATGGTGAAATCATTGGAATACCGTTAGGTACCGCAACATTTGATAATACTGCACCAGTAACACCAGAACAATCTGCACCCATAATTGCAGTCACTCCCTGACTCACAAGGCCTTCAGCAGCTGAAGTCGCAGCAGCAGAATCGATGCAAGTAGAGTCAGCTCGAATAACATTAATTGTTGAACCATTTAAAAGTTTTCCAGAATTTGAAGCTTCAGAAAATGCTAATTCAGCACCTGCGGCCATATCTGGGGTAAGAGATTCAATTGGACCTGTAAATCCAAGAATAATACCTACGTTAACAGTTTTTGCATGAGAAGTGCTAAAAGCAAAAAAAGTCAATAAGGTTGCTATGAATTTAATCATATTTTCCTCCTAATAGTTTATTTTTAAGTAAATGGATAATATATTGAAAAAGGTAAAATTAAAATAAATTAAGGAAATAATTTAATGAGTCCAAGAAGTTCTTCGGGTGTTTGAAAAATTACTAGAATAATTTTTAGGCTTGATTGCTTTTAAAGATTGATCTTCAACAACATAAGAAAAATTGTTTCTTAAACACCAAGATTTGGCATCTTCTAAATTAGAAAATAAAAGCTTTATTTGTTTATTAGTATTTTTTGAACTGCTCCAACCCATTAAAACATCTTTTTTTAAAGAGGAGTCAAATTGAAATTCCACAACCCAAGATTTGGTTTTCTTAAGACCAGATTGCATATTTGTTTTGCAAGGTTTTTTGATTAAAGCTTTTTTCATAAAATAAGTGGTCGGGGAGACAGGATTCGAACCTGCGACTTTCTGCTCCCAAAGCAGACACTCTACCAGACTGAGCTACTCCCCGAGTATTGAATATATATACTTTTGTCTTATAAATAGTCAAACGGTAAAAAGATGCAGGTAGTAAAAAAAATAAAGAAAATCTCACTTTCAAAAAGTTTTTTTCCTTTTTGGAGATATCAATTTCTCATTAGAAGTTTTAATCAAAAAATCAAACCTTATAAAATCAATCGGGAAATATTAGGTGTTGGCGATGTGGTGTTTGCTCTTTGTTATTCCCCTGAAGAGAAAAAATTTTATTTAATTAAACAATTCAGACCTTTTTCCTATGTCAGAAAAG
>VTPN01000015.1 GCA_008638215.1 Pelagibacteraceae bacterium | reverse complement strand
CCTGGATGTGGTGTATCATTTTTTCCTTATATTTTAGTTCATTTATTGTATTTGGCATTACTGCAGCAGCCCACTTTTTATTGATTTTTGGTACTTTTATGACGGCAGCAACGTTTGCAGCAGCTCCAAAAGTGGTCAATAGACAGCTATTTAAATAATAATTACTTTTTTACCGAAACGTCAATTATTTTGGCATCAAGCAGATCTATGAGTCTTGCTCTATCAACTATAACGGAACTATTTCTCGAACCAGCTGCAGGTATGACCTTCTCATAGTCATTTAAGCTTATATCTGCGTATATTTTTAACTTTTCTGGTAGGCCAAATGGGCAAACTCCACCAACAGGGTGGGAGGTAATTTTTAAGGTTTCTTCAGGATTCAGCATTTTTGCCTTTTTGTTAAATGTAGATTTATATTTCTTGTTATCTAACTTCATATCTCCGGCAATCATCACTAAAACCGGATCTTCTATAATCAAAGCCATAGTTTTCACTATTTGTCCAACATAGACACCATGAACTTCTGCAGCTTCTTCTGCAGATGCAGTTTCTTTTTCATGTTCCATAACAATTAGGTCAGGGGCTATTACTGATAAGTGTTTAACTACCGATTTAATTGACATTTATATATTTATTTGTTGCATAATATATATTATAAGAACTATACATATATTAAATTCAATATATATCTAATATTTGACCATCATATGCCGGCATGTAGCTCTCATTATCTAGATACTTAATTGTATCTTTGTAATCTAAATGAGCTGTCATATGGCTTAAATATGCATTTTTTGGCTTAACTATACTTAACCATTCCTTTACCTCGGCTAATGAAGCATGAGATATATGAGAGTCAATTCTCAAGCAGCCTACAATCCAATGATCAATATTTCTAATTTTTTTAAAGTATTCCTCCTGGTCATAGAAATACTTAACATCTAAATTGTATGCAACTTTATCGTCAAAAATGAAGCCAATTGAGTCAATATCTCCATGATTTTGGCTTATGAGCTTTATATTTATTCCGAAAATTTCAATTTCTTTTGATGAGAAAAGCTTTTTTGAAAGTATAGCTGGATAATAACTTTTTTCTGTATTTTCAAAGAGATAATTAAAACTATTAGTTATTTTTTTCATAGTTTGTTCATCTCCATAGCATGGAATAATCTTGCCATGAATAAGGTTTATGGATCTAAGCTCGTTGATTCCATGGGTATGATCTGCATGTTCATGGGTATAAAAAACAGCATCTATATTGTCTATTTTATTGCTTAAAAACTGCTGTTTAAGATCTGGACTTGTGTCTATGAGTAAATTTTTGCCATTTTTTTGAACTAAAATAGATGGTCTAGTTCTTCTATTTTTTGGCTCATTAGGATCGCATTTCCCCCAAATGTTATGAAATAAAGGGACCCCGAAGCTAGAACCACACCCTAAAATAGTTATTTTTAAGGCTGACATGAAATAAACCTCTCATAATTTTTTGATGAAATTTTAGCAATATTGTCAAAATTTTCTTGTGTAAGTTCACAATAGTATTCAATTATATGCCTTAATAAGGAGGGTTTGTTGATTTCTCCACGCATAGGAACTGGTGTCAAATAAGGGGCATCTGTTTCAAAAAAAATCTTATTTTTTGGGAGTTTTTTTACAGTACTCCTTAGTTTTTCAGCATTTTTAAAAGTAATGATACCTGTGATTGAAAAATAACAATCAAGGTTATTGAATTTATCGGCATATTCATCATCCCCAGTAAAACAGTGAATTAATATTGTTTTGAGTTCTGATTTATAATCGGCAATAATTTTGTATGTTTCCTCAAAAGCATCACGAACATGAATCAAAATTGGTAGTTCATTTTTTATAGCTGTTTCAATATGTAATTTAAAAGAATTAATCTGATTTATAGGTTTTGTATCATAACTAAAATCAAGTCCAGTTTCACCGATAATCTTAATCTTATCTTTGTAATCGTTTATACTTTTATTGAATAATGCTTTGAAATTTTTTTCATCTACTTCATTACATAAAAATGGGTGATGACCAATAGTCAGATCGACAAAATCATAGTTTTTTATCAAATTATAGTCAATTTCGATATCGTATATATTTGAATTAACAGCTAAAAACCTAGTTACACCCCCTTCTCTACCTTCTTTTATTAATTGATCTACAGAGTTGATTAAATCTTTATGAGAGAAATTAACATGTGCGTCAGTTAACACGATTTTTAACCATCTATTCTCATAAATATTGGTTCAGGCTTTGATATTTTAAGAGACTTTTTATTTATAATTTCATCAAATTTATCAAAGCTAAGGTAGGATCCATCTAGCCCAAATGTTGAGTAAACTTTTTCAGCTCCATTGGGTATGAATGGGGCTAAATATTGAGTGATTTTAAGAATACACAGAGATATTTGATCTAAAACTTCTTTCATTTTCACTTGATCGGTTTTTCTTAAATCCCAAGGAGCGGATTTATCGACATAAGTATTTAAATCATTTAAATATCCAAAAATTATTTTTAAATACCCATCAAAACTATATTTTTCGATCATCTCGTATAAGTTAGTTTGTGAAGAAATAATATTTTGATAAATGTTAAAATTTAAAACTTTATCAGTAAAATCAATAGTTTGATTTGAATTTTTAAATATAAAACTTAATACTCTTTGTATTAAATTACCAAAGTTATTAGATAAATCTCCATTTATTCTATTTATCATAGCTTCTTTTGAAAAATCTCCATCATTTCCAAAAGGAACTTCCCTCATTAAAAAATATCTAACTTGATCAAGGCCGTAATTCTCAATTAAATCCACTGGATCGATAACATTTCCAAGGCTTTTACTGATTTTTTCACCCTCATTGGTCCACCAGCCATGAGCAACAATTTGTTTTGGAGGCAATAAATCTGCGGCCATCAAAAATGCTGGCCAGTATACGGCATGAAATCTAAGGATATCTTTACCAACAACATGGATACCTGGCCAAAAAGTTTTAAATTTATCATTATCTTGATCTGGGAATCCAAGTGCAGAAATGTAATTTGTTAAAGCATCTAACCAAACATACATAATATGTTTATTGTCACCAGGGACGTCTATTCCCCATTTAAAGGTGGTTCTAGAGACGGAAAGATCTTTTAATCCACCAGATACAAAGCTTTTTACTTCATTTAATCGAGATTTTGGGTGAACGAAATTTGGAACCGATTCATATAGTTCTAAAAGACGGTCCTGCCATTTGGATAATCTAAAAAAATAACTCTCCTCCTCTACCCAAGTTAGCTCCGAGCCAAAAGAATTGTATTTTTTTCCGTCTTTATCAATAATTTCGTTTTCAGCTACAAAAGCTTCATCTCTTACGGAATACCATCCCGAATATTTTGATAAGTAAATTTGGTCATTCTTAAGAAGTCTATTCCATAAATTTTGAACTGATTTTTTGTGTCTTTCTTCAGTTGTCCTGATGAAATCATCATTATTGAGATTTAGAACACCAGATAACGCTCTAAAGTTCTCAGAAACCTGATCGGTAAATAATTTCGGGTCAATACCCCTATCTAGCGCTGCCTTTTCAACTTTTTGACCATGTTCGTCCGTTCCTGTCAAAAAATAAGATCTAAATCCTCGTAACTTATAAAATCTTTTCAATACATCTACAGCTATAGAGGTATAAGCGTGACCTATATGAGGCTTGTCATTTACGTAGTAAATGGGAGTAGTGAAGTATTTATTTTCCATATTTGATTAAATTTGAATTGAGTCTGGTAAAATAAATAGCAATTAGATCATTAGTCAACGTATTAAATTTAATACTTTCGTCTACATCATAAATAAAATCAGAGTGCAGTTTGATTAAATATTTAAATAATTTTGGATTATCTAGGTTCTGCCCCAAATTAAAACTTAAAATCTTTAAAAATATTTCAGAAGGTAATTTTACATTATTCTTATCAAAAAGTTTAAAAGTTTCAAAAAAATCAGAAGCTTTTGAATTAATAAAAGGATTAAAAATAGAACTAATAATATCATCAGAGATATTTTGATTTTGATCAATGGTTAATTTTAATAAACTGCTGAGATTTTTTGCTATTGATACATTATGATCTTCCACTCTGATTATTCTAGCTCTTGATAAAATCGTCTCTGGAACTTTTAGTAAATTTTGAGTACAGAAAATGAAATAAGTTTTTAAAGGTACTTCTTCAATAATTTTCAATAAAGCATTTATAGAATTATTATTAAGATTATTAATCTCTTTTAAATAAATTATTTTATTTAAATCCAAAACATTGGTATGAAGAAATTCCCTTTTTAATTTTCTAATCTGATCAATGCTAATTGACTTAGATGTATCTTCTGGTTTTAGTGAAAAAAAGGATGAATCAATTTCATATTGCTTTTGAAAAAAAGACACTTGCGATTCATTTTCAATGATTTCTGATTGCATATCAGTCTTTACTTCGATTAAGAAAAAACCATTTTTTTGAGACTTAATAAAACTAATTACTTTATCAATTTGCATCTTTTTAAATGATCGACAATCTCTTCGTGAATAATTTCTTTTGATTTACTGGCATCTATTGTAATAAATTTTCTTTTTCCAATTTTCATCTTTGCGATTTCATCGTAATTGCTTTGAATACGAGTAAAATGTGATGCATATTTTTTATCAAAATAATTTTTTTGTCCTCTCATCATCTTTCTTTGCAGCAAAGTTTTTTTATTAATTTTAAAATAAAAAGTAATCGTAGGAATAAATTTTCTATCAATATGGTTGATGAGATTGATAATTAAAGACTTATCTTTAGATGTAATTTTTTGATAGGCATAGGTTGAGTCAAAAAATCTATCAAATACAACCAAATCGTCTTTTTTCATTGTTGATAGAAGAGAAAATCGGGACGCAAAAAAAAATAAAATTAAACTAAGATTGTCGAAATCAGATTGTAGAATAATTTTTCTTATCTTTTCTAATTGTTTATTTCCTCCAGGTTCTCTGGTGAAAGTCGATTTGATTTTATTGCTTCTAAAATAATTTTGTAAAAGTTTTATTTGAGTAGATTTTCCCGAGTACTCAAAGCCTTCAAAGCTAATTAATTTCATGATTATTTTTAGTTAGAACCTAAAATCAAATAATATAGGGCTGAGGTAATTCTTGAAAAAAAACCTTTTTGATCAATATCTTCTGAGGCAATTAATGGATATTGTAATTTTTTATCCGAATATGCGATTTGAACTATTCCAATTTGATCATTTATTGAAATTGGAGTTGGAATAGGTTCCTCAACTAAAACTTCAACTTTTATGTCAGAGATATGGGTTTTGGGGATACTAACACTGATATCGTTTTGAGTTATTAGCTTAACTTTGTCTTGTTCACCCAACCAGGTATTAGCCTCTATAACAATCTCTCCTTCTTGATAAAAATCGACTAATTGAAAGTTATTAAAGCCCCAATCCATCAACCTAAGAGACTCTTGCGCTCTTGCTTTTGAAGTCTCTAAGCCATTCAAAACTAATAACAATCTCCTGCCATTCCTTTCCGCCGAACCAACTAAGCCATAACCAGCCGCCTCTGTATGCCCTGTTTTAAAACCATCTGCGCCATCAAAAGAATATAAGAGTGGATTTCGATTATCCTGTTTTATTCCACTATAGGTAAATTCAGTTATTCCATACATCTCATAGAGTTCCGGGTGATTGACTAAGGTATATTCAGCGATTTGAGCTAGATCTTTAGCTGTCGTATAATGATTGTCATCTGGCCAACCACTACTATTGACAAAATTGGTACCTGTAAGGCCTATTTTTTTAGCCAAATTGTTCATATCTATAGCGAAGGTATCTTCAGAACCTGAGATTCCCTCTGCCATTGCAATGGAAGCATCATTACCGCTTTGGACAACTATTCCTAGGAGTAAATCAGAAACTTTTACTTTTTTATCAACTTCGATAAACATCTTCGATCCACCCATTTGCCATGCTTTATTGCTGACCATGAATTCTTGATCCATTGACAAGGTACCATCTTTAATTTTTTCAAAAGCCATCAAAGCAGTCATAATTTTGGTCATACTTGATGGATAAGTCCTCTCATTTGAATTTTTATCAAGGAGAATTTCGCCCGTCGAAAGATCTATCAATAAAGCAGTTTTAGCAATGCTTTCGATAGCATGCGTATTAAAGGTAAAAAGTATTAAGCAAACTGATAAAACAAAGGATTTAAGGGTATTTCCGAGCATTTGAGTATCCATTTCTTATTAGAAAATCTATTTTTAGATTAATATCATTTTTTCTAAAAGGACCAGTAAAAACATTTATTTTATCATTACTTTCCTCGAATTTCAGACTTAAATTCCTAATTTTATTTGTATTTAATTTAGCTGAACCAATATTATTGTAAGTGCCTATGAATATAAATCCCTCATAACTCTTGGAAAGCACATCAATTTCTTTAATTTTATCCAAATCAAGACTGGCGCTAATTTCGGATTGTTCGTCATCTAAATTCTCAAAAGATATATCAACATCATCTAATTTAACTTTGCTTAGTTCCTTAGAGTCTTCAACATTTCTAATTCTTAAAGATTCATCTTTTAAATATTCAACATAAATTCTTGAATTTACTTGTAATAATGAAGCTAAATTTTCACTTATTTCTAGCTTACTATTAGTGGTGCTTTTAACATTTCTTACAATAATATATTCGTCTAAGGCATCAGGATTGGATATTTTTGCAACACTTGGGAAGGGAAGGCTTTTGTGAGATATCTCATAATCACCTAAATCATTCGATATATTAAAACTTTCTATTGCTAATAGTTTGGTTTCATAGTCTTTTAAAGCCGATAAAGAACTGGATGACTTTTTAAAAAATGAATCCTTGGATATTCTTTCTGTTGCAATATTGTCTCCATCAATTCTTGAAGAAGTAAGAGAACACGATGATATTGTCAGTAAAATTAATAATTTATATAAATTATTTAATTTGATCACTTAAAAGTCCCACTGATAATGCATAATAATTTGAACAATTGTAAGAGAGAATATTTAAATAATTATTGTAAACAATGAAATATCTATAGTCATTATCCTGTCTTCCCATTCTAACTAAATAGCTATCAATATTTAAATTATCCAACTTATCTCCATCTAATTTCTTAAAGTTCATTGCTCTAAAATCAGATAAAGCTAGCTTTTTTGACAGTTTTTTAATCGCCAAACAACCCTTTTCTCTTTCAATAAATAAATCTTCCTCTAATTCTTTAATGTTTTCTGGCGGAAGGACTTCCCTTCCCCAGGTATAGTTAGGATCCCATTTGTTTGAACCTACACCTTGAAGGTATCTAGCAATTGATGCCAATGAGTCTTCTACATCAGTCCATATGTTCTTCTTACCATCTTTATTGAAATCTTGAGCATAATTAAGGAAACTAGATGGCATAAATTGATTCTGACCCATGGCTCCAGCCCAGGATCCCTTAAAATTATCAATATCAATATGACCTTCTTCTATAATTTTGAATGAATTAAAAAGCTCTTTGGTAAAGTATTTACGGCGTCTTTCATCATAAGACATGGTTAGAAGACTTTCTATAACTGGATAATTACCTGTTATTTCGCCATAGGCTGTTTCTAAGCCCCAAATTGAAATTATAAATCTTGGCTGAACATTATAAATTAATTCAATTTTTTCTAATAAGTCTTTGTATTTATTATATTTATTAATACCATTTTTAATTCTTAAATCCGATATTCTTTGCTCAATGTATTCTGAAAAAGATAAGGTAAACTCGGGCTGACATTTATCGTTTTCTATTACTCTTTTATTTACTTGGTAGTTTTGAACCAGATTTTTAACGAAATTGCTATCAAAGCCATATTCTGGAGCATTGATAACTACCTCGTTTTTCCAATTATCAAATTGGGTGAAGTCATAATTTTCTAATACGTCACAATTTTTGGGGTCGTGAGCATAAGCGGATTTTATAAATAACAATAACAAAATAAGAAAATTGAATAAATAGTTCATATGTCTAGATTCCCTCATTTAAGCGTAAATTATATTTCTTCAAGAAAAATCTTTTTATAATATTTGCAAACTATAATTTTGCTTAATATTGCTTTTCTGGTATATTGTATACATGGAATTATCAAACGTTGGAAAAAAATTTGTTTATCTGTCTGTGCTAATGATGACTTTGTCAATGGTTTTACCTTGGGAATCGTTATCTGATTATACATATTCTGAGTCAATGGGGCTGCTAATGAACATTGTTCCTGCTGTAATATTTGCTGTGAGTTCTGTTTTAGTTATTTTCAAACCGCTGGCATTGGCATTAAGTAGATTTGGAACAAACTATGTTTTCTTGTTACTATGCCTTCTAAACGCTTTAGCCTTATATTTCGGGATGCAATATTATCCAGATACTTACACTATAGGCTATTTGCTTTTCCCCTCCTCTATTATTACTTTTATGTTGGGTGCAATATTTAGCGTTAAAACAATAAACGACTCTAATTCTTAATTTTAATTTCAGGTTGTTTTTTAGTCTATAATCGTTATTAAATAACGATTGTAACTGCTTATTCGGAAGGATGGCTGAGCGGTTGAAAGCACCGGTCTTGAAAACCGGCAAAGGGGCAACTCTTTCCTGGGTTCGAATCCCAGTCCTTCCGCCATCAATAAAATTTATTCTGAAATAATTATTCGAGTATTGGTCCCTATAGAGACTGTAACTTTAGAACCTATGGGAATTTGATCTTCACCAGATTGAATAATTGAAATATCTTCATCGCTATTATCTATATCAACAACATACTGAAAGCCATCATGATCCCCTAGTCTTGAGGCGACCGCATTTCCTAATATTGCTCCACCAATAGCACCCACTACAGCTACAGTATCTCGGCATTCATCATCAAAGATACCCTCTCCACATCCAATTACAGCTCCCAGGAGACCGCCTGTGATGGCACCCAATCCATCATCCTCGCCTTTAATTTTAACAGGCTCAGCAGCAACTAAAGTGCCGTATTTCACTGTATTGATTTTTTGTGTATCTGATTTATTAACACCTTCGACCATATTGTTACAGCTAACGAAAATGATAGAAGATAAAATAAGGAGTTTTTTAATTAGGTCTATCATACTCAACAAATTTCTTTAATGAGTTTGTAAGAAAATTTTCATAGTTATCAATATCATATTTATAATTTTCTGAGATTTCCAAATATTTTGGGTCTAATTTGAAATCATAAGATGGTTCGAAGAAAAAAGGTATTGATATTCTTTCTTCTTGATTAAACAAAACTCGATGATTTGTAGCTTTCATTTTTCCATTGGTTAGATATTCAAGAGCTAAACCCGTATTAACAACATAGGCATTTGGATCATGAGGAACATCGTGCCATTCAAGTGTATGACGATTTTGAACTTGAAGACCACCCTTTTTATCTTGATATAAAATTGTCATTATTCCACTATCAACATGAGTTTCACACCCTAAAGCAACGCCATCTTGCGCTGAAACCTCGACAGGTTTGTCTTGTTTGGGATAAAAATTAAATCGTAAAGTTGAAAGAGTTTTCGGACGAACAAAAGCCTGATCAGCTAAATTTAAATTATTAGAATAGACGCTAATAATTGATTTAAACAATTTTAAACCTAAATCGAATACAGAATTATAATAATCATCAATGATTGATTGCCAATTTGGATTTAAATAAGACATATCATGATTTACTTCAAATTTTTCTTTACTCAATAAATCTTTCATATCAAGAGTAAGTCGAGGATCTCCAATATCTAGTCCTTCTTTACCATTGACAGAACTTGGGAAGTAGCCTCGATACACAGTGTCTGTGTTAGCATTCCATTTTTTGGGTGCAATTTTGATCTTCTCTTCATCAGGAGAGTGAAAGAAATGTCTACAGGTAGATAATATTCGGTCAATTTTCTCATTAGAGATGCCATGACCAGTGACAGTAAAAAATCCAACTTCTTCAGAAGCCTTTTTAATTTCTTTAGCCACATTTTGGTAATCGTTATCAGAGAAATCAGATGAAACTAAAGATGAAATATCGATATTGGGTATATAATTATTCTGCATCGCCTATCCTTAAATATAATTTTTTAATATACTTTTGTTTTCTTTTGATTGGAAGAGTAGAAAATTCATCTGTTGAAATAGGCTCCCCTATTTTCTTTTGATTATCAGTGAGTTCATTAAGGATTGAATCATAGTATATTACCCATTCTGCATTAGTTTTAGGTAATTGAGGTTCCATATTTTCCATCTTTAAAATTCTAACTTTTTATAAAACAACTTAATACTATAAAACAAATCATCCTTTTCAACATTGTTGATTTGTATCGCGGTTGGAGATTTCATTTTAATAAATTTTTGTTGAACCATTTCCAATAAAAGAACAGATAATTTCTCCGAAACCTTGTGAAATACTAAATCAATAAATGTTTTTTGAAGATTAATCTTTATAACCCCTATTGCGATGGATTGAATTTTGATTGTTAAAAGATTGATCAAGTTAGAGACTTCAAGAGGATAATTACCGTATCGATCTTCCATTTCATAAAGAACATCTTTTAATTCTCTAATTGATTTCGCATTAGTTAATTTTCGATAAATAATTAATCGGGATACATCATCTGATATATAATTTTTAGGAATATAATATTCAAAATGAGCATTGAATTCAAAATCTTCAAATATTTCCTCTTCCTCTGTACTTTTAGTTTTTAATCTTTCAACTTCTTCACGAAGCATACTTTGATAAAGTTCAATCCCAATCTCTTTAACGTGGCCACTTTGCTCATCACCCAGTAAATTCCCCGCTCCTCTAATTTCGAGATCTTCATTTGCTAGTTGAAAATTAGAACCAAGATTTTCATAGTTTGCTAAAACTTGAAGTTTTTTGAGAGCAGTTTTATTAATTAATTTTTCATTATCGTGGAATAGATAGGCATAAGCTCTTCGATTAGAACGACCCACTCTTCCCCTTAGCTGATAGAGTTGGGATAATCCGAATAAATTAGAATTAAAAATTATCAGAGTATTAGCATTTTTAATATCTATGCCAGATTCAATAATATTTGTCGAAATCAAACATTGAATTTCTCCGTTGGTAAATGATAAAAAAACTTCCTCGATATCTTTTTCTTTCATTTTACTATGCCCAATCCCATAAGAGATATCTAGTTGAAGTTTCTTAAGTTCACTTTCTACAAATGGGATATTGCTAATTCGAGGAACGACAATAAAAATTTGACCATTACGGGATATTTCATTTGTGATCGCGGTTAAAAAGGAAACTGGTTCATATTTTTGCACATAAGTTCTTATGCTAATTCGATTGGAGGGAGGTGTGCCAATAACGCTTAAATCCTTCAGTCCTAATAATGACATTTGTAATGTTCTAGGAATGGGCGTAGCCGAAAGAGAAAATAAGTGAATATGGGGATATTTGTTAACTAAAAATTCTTTTTGATCAACTCCAAATTTTTGTTCTTCATCTATTACTAACGTTCCCAGGTTGTTAAATTCTATATCTTTTTTAAATAGACTGTGAGTGGCAATGAGAATTTGAATATCACCATTTTTCAATCCTTCAAAAATAAGTTTTTTTTCTTTTAAAGATGTAAATCGAGATAGTGTGGCAACAGTTGTGTCAAAAGATGAAAACCGTAAATCAAAAGTTCTGCTATGTTGAAGAGCAAGAAGCGTTGTGGGAACTACTATGACAAATTGATATCCAGATAGATATGTAGCGCAAGCTATTCTTAAGGCAACCTCGGTTTTGCCAAAGCCAACATCTCCACAAATTAATCGATTAGCGGGTTTTTCAGAAATGAGATCAGAAAGTGAATTTTCAATAGCATTTAACTGATCTTCAGTTTCTATAAATTCAAATTTTTCATTAAATTTATCTAGATCTGTTTGGGAATAATTAAAGGGATGGATATGAAGAGACTCTCTTTTGGCCGCATTTTTAATTAACTTATTAGCAAGAAATTTAATTTTCTTTTTAACAGTTGCTTTTCGAAGTGCCCAATCATTTGAGCCCAATTTATCTAAAATGAGGTTGTTATCATCAAAGCCATAACGGCTGATTAGATTTAAATTCTCAATGGGCAATAATAATTTATCGTTATTTCGATATATTAATCTGACAAATTCACGTTTTCTTTGAGCAATATCTAGTCTATCAATAGATATAAATCTACCTATGCCATGTTTATGATGAACAACCGCATCTCCTAAATTTAAATCATTAAAATTAATTACCTGAATATTTTCTTTATTATTAGTATTTTTTGAATAAAGATTGAAATGAATAGAATTTTCAAGTTCATAGTTTTTAGAAATAGTTGATTTTTCAAAATTAATAAGTTTTTCAATTGATGGTTCTATTTTAACTTTTTCTAAATATTCTTTTTGCAAATCGCTGGAATTGTAGCCTTGATGAAGGAATGTCATTTTTGATTGCTTTTTAAGGTATTCCATAGACAGACTGTTTTTAGTTGATGGTAATATAGGAGTTGAAGATTGAATATTTTGAAAACTATGATGACTCAAATCAGACTTATTTAGAAAATACGAACTGTAAGGTTGGTCAAGTTCTGTTTTGTCATAAATAGATTGGTAAAAGTCTATCCGATCAAACAAAACAATATCTGATCGATTAAAACAAAATAATTCATGATTATTGAGATATTTTAAAAGAGAAATACCGCTTATATCATTAATAGAATTTTCAAATTCAGGATTAACTATAGTAACAGTATCTAATAAAATCTTATTCGTTAATTGTGTTTGAGGAGAGAATTCTTTAATTGACTCAATTGTATTGTCAAAAAAAGAAATTCGATATGGGTTAGAGTTATGATTGTAAATATCTAGGATATCGCCTCTATGGGAAAATTCGCATCGATTATAAACGTTGGGATTATTTATATGATTAAAGCTGACTAAAAGTTCTAAAATTTTTTTAATGTCAATTGTTTGATTAACAGACAAAGTAAAAAAATGATCTTTTAGTGAGTTAGTAGAAAACTTTTTAAGAAGATTATTACAGCTAATGATAATAATTTTTCTTTTTTTCAAATTTATTAGTTGAAATGATCGTTCTAGTAAAATTTCATTGCTTGATCTTTCATCACTAAAGGGAAGAGAGTCGTGCGCTGGGAAATAACAAACATCATTTTTTGGATTAATAGCTAGAAGAATATTGTAGAGATCTAGGGCGGATTTATCATCCTCACATAAAATTAAAGCAGGATTATTAAAATCCATTATTTTGAGAGGTTAATAATTAATTGGTATTTAGAACGTAAATCTTTTGCCTCAGGATGAAAAAAGATATCTAATATCTGCTGAGTTTCATTCTGAACTAAATCTTCAAGAAGTGTTATATGATTAATGTTCTGCGTACTTTCGACTTTTTGAAATATCTTAGAAAAAGTAACATCCAGTTCCTTTATCCCCAATGTTTGGCATCGATATTTTAATTTTTTTAATCTATTTTGAATGTTCGTCATGAGTGAAAACAATTTTAAGTTCTTATATCAAAATGTAGACAAACTTAAAGGAATTGGGCCCAAAAAAGCTAGTTATTTAAAAAATTTAGGAATTAATTCTGTCTTAGACGCATTTTATATAATTCCAACAAAAGTAATTGATCGTACACAAGACATTAATTTTAAAACCTTAGAAAAAGGTCAAGTAATTACTACTATTTTAAAAGTCAAAAAACACCGACCCCCCTTTAATTCTAGACTCCCTTACGTCATTGAGTGCACTAAAGGAAATTTAATCATCAATTTAATTTACTTTTCTGTTAGAGGAAATTTTTTAAGAACAAAATATCCAGACAATAAGGAGTTTATTGTTAGTGGGAAGATTTCTTTTTATAAAAGTAACATAAGCATAGCTCATCCTGATTATATAGAAGAATTAGAAAATGAGGACAAATTAAGAAGTTTTGAGAATATCTATCCCCTTACCAGAGGAATTTCCATTAAGGATATTAAAAGAATACTTAATTATGGAAAAGATTATATAGATGATTATCCTGAATGGCTGTCAGTAGAATTAATTGAAAAATCAAAATTCTATTCGTTTTATAATTCCATCATTAAATTACACTTCCCTGAGACTAAAGAAGATATCGAATATAAAGAAATTTTTAGAAAAAGACTTGCTGCAGATGAGTTAATATCTAATTATTTTGCCATTCGCTATTTAAAAGAAAAAACAAAGAAAAAAGAAGATAATTTAAATCTCCATTATTTTTCGCAAGGCGAAATTGTATCACAGCTACCTTTTAAGTTGACTAATATGCAAATAAATACAATTAGCAAAATTAATGAATTAAATAACAGTCATTATCGAGAAACAATTCTTTTACAAGGTGATGTAGGATCAGGCAAAACTATTGTTTCTTTGTTAACAGCCATTCCTTTTATCAATCAGGGCTATCAAGTTGCCTATATGGCCCCTACTGAAATTTTAGCCAGTCAAATATATGAAAATCTTCAAAGTTTAATTAAATTAGATGAGATTAAATCTGTATTATTGACAGGTAGTTCTAAAAACAAAGATGAAATATATAAAAAAATATCAGATAAAGATTTTAATTTTATTATTGGAACGCATGCAATTTTTCAAGAAAATTTATCTTTTAATCAATTAAAGTATGTCATTATTGATGAACAACATCGATTTGGTGTAAAACAACGACTAACACTAGGAGAAAAAGGGATAAATACCAATATCCTCTTAATGTCCGCCACACCGATTCCGCGAAGTTTAGCGTTAGCACAGTACGGAGAGATTGAACAGGTGATTTTAAACGAGAGACCAGCATTTCAAAAACCCATAATTACGAAAGTTTCTAGTGCTGAAAAAATCAAAGATCTCATAAATTATTTAAAGAAATCACTCTCAGATAAAAATCAAATATATTGGATTTGTCCGCTCGTAGAAGAGTCCGAAAGTCAAATCTATAAAGATGTGGAATCAAGACACAAATCATTAAAAAAAGTTTTTGGTCCTGAAGTAGGATTGCTTCACGGAAAAATGAAATCCAACGATAAAGAAAAAACAATTAGTGATTTTAAATCAGGTTTTTTAAAGATTCTAGTCGCCACAACTGTTATTGAAGTAGGAATTGATAATAAAAATGCTAATACCATTATTATTGAAAATGCCGAAAAATTTGGTTTATCTCAATTGCATCAATTACGAGGAAGGGTTGGCCGCGGAAGTGAACAAGGATACTGTTTTGCTCTCTATGGAAGTAATATCACTGAAACCTCAGAGAAGAGATTAAAGGTATTTAAAAATACTTTAGACGGATTTGAATTAGCTGAAAAAGATTTGGAAATAAGAGGAACGGGAGATATTTTGGGATATCGTCAAAGTGGTGAGTCTTTATTTAAATTTGTTGAAGTGACAAGAGACCAAGAATTAATTAAAGAATGTTTTGAATACGTTAAAAAGATTATGAAATCTAAATCTTTCGAAGACAAAGAATTTCAAAAGAAAATTTATCTTCTACTTTTGTTCTTCAAACAACAAGAAGCCATCAAGCTACTCTTTAGTTAATTTATTTTTTAGTTTTAGGTAATGCTTTTTTAATATCGGGAGCATTTGGGGTTACGAGTCCAGCGGAAATGATATATTTGATGGCTTGATCAACCGACATTGAAAGCTTAGTGCATTTAGAAAGAGGAACAAACATCAAAAATCCAGTAGTGGGATTAGGAGTCGAGGGCATAAAAACATTAATCATTTTTTTATTTTTACGAGTTGCAATCTCTCCTTTAGTAATTGCAGTTAGAAAACCAAGCGCATACATATCTTTTTGGGGATATTCAATTAATACTACCTCTTTAAAAGCATTAGATTTAGTCGTAGCAAAAGTATCAATAATTTGTTTTACCGTGCTATATATAGAATTTAATCCGGGAATTTTTGATAATGTAGCATCCACAATGCGGTGGTAGAGCCTTCCAAAAAAACTACCAGCTATCGCACCTAGTATTGTGAAAAACAAAAAAGCAACAATCAGACCTACACCAGGAATTTCTGCCGGTATTCCAAACTGAGTTAATGGTACAAAAGGACGAAAGATTTTGTCTGCAAGTCCCACAACAATCCAAGCGACATAAAGAGAAAGTCCTAAAGGAGCAACAATTAAAATACCACTAAAAAAATAGCTTTGAATTTTTTTCATAATGATAAAATTATATTTCTAACTTATCTTCAAAAACATAATATTCCTTACCATCAATTTCGAATGACACTTTGACCGGTATCTTTTTTGAGTCTGGATTTTCTGAAATATATTTATGTAATTGTTCTTGGGAATTTATACCCAGTCTTTTGAGAAGTTTACGAACTTCCATTTGAGTTTTTTCTTCCATTCCTTGATCATATTTATTTTTCTATAGAAATGAAGATAAAAGCAATTAAAACGAGTAAATGATGTTAAAAATATTCTTTAATTCGAGTGCCGTGGTCGAAATACCAATAACAACTATAAATCTAGCTAAAAAAGCCAGTATCTTATTGCCCTTGTATGTTTGCGAGCTTCTCCAAACCCCAATACAGGAAGTAAAATAGTAAATCAAATTTAAAACCAAATATAATGAAAAGGTATAGATAAAATTTTGAATTTGAATTTTGGTAATTATTAATAAAGGTGCAGAAATAGCAAAATTACCTAAAACATAATAAAACCAATAACTTTGATACAAAGGAAGGTTGCCTTGAAATAAATTAATAAGGTTAATTTCGAGTTTAGAAATTTTATTCATCTTTAATAAACCCTGCCCCATTTAATTTTATTCCAGCCTCTTTCATGAAAGTAATATAAAATAGCTTTAGTGATTATTTCAAAGAAAGCAATACTTGTAGCCCAATCAAATCGACTAGTGATAACATAGCTAAGCAAAAAAGTATCTAAAGATGCCGTTATTCTCCAAGTAAATGCTTTAATGAGTGAACGTGTTCTCTTGACTCTATCACCTATTCTTCCAATATTAGATTTGTTCCAAATTCTTTCATGTAAATAATAAATAACAGTTTTCGTTAAAACTTCTAAGCCAGCAATATAAAATGCAAGATCGTAGGTATAATCATCAGTTGAAAAATTAATAATGACAAAGCTAAGAACAAAAGTGTCAATAGAACCTAGCACTCTCCAGCTAAGTGATTTGACAAGGGATCTTTTCTTAGTTGCGATCATAAATTATTAATTTGATAGCTTTTTAAATAAAGTTTAGCGCCAAATTTCTTTGATTTTATATCATATTGAATAGGAATGAATAAATCATCTATCTCAATATAATACATCTTTATTTCTTCTAGATTATTTTTCTTATTTTCTTTATGAAGACCTTGAAAAAATGGAAAAACCAAATTCATGGATTTAGCAGTACCTTCATATAAAGAAGGATTATTATTTTCAAATATTTCATCTTTCAATTTTTGAGATTTCAGTGAATAGATATTAAGCCCATCAATAATCATTCTGTCAGAGTCGTTTTCAAATAAAAAATATTGAGTTAATTGTGAAATAGGGTCAGAGAAATATTGATATTCATTAATCATATTATCTTGTTGAAAAATTTGAAGATTATCTAGTTGTTTTGAAATTTCAAATTCTTGAATTTGCCCCTTACTATTAAAAGAAATATTTGTAAAAACATCCTGCCTAGAACTTTTCGTTTTACTTTTATATATTAAAGGTCGTAATTGATTGTTTTCAATCACACCTTCTATATTAGTAGTTGATTTGTATTTAAATATTTTATCTGTCATGCCATAACTCTGGATGATAAAATCAATAGTATAATTATAATCACTCAAAACGATATTCCACTCAACATCAGCTAGATGAATAGATTTCCATTCGATTTCAAAATTTAAATTTATAGATTTGGAGAATAACGAATTAGAATATATTAATGTAAAAACAATGAAAAATATGCGCATAAATAAAATCACTTATAAAGATAAAATTATAAGTGATTATACAGCAATTGTTGATGTAAGAACACCTAAGGAATTTAAAGAAGATCACATACCTGATGCCATCAACTATCCTGTTTTATCCAACAAACAAAGACATGAAATAGGTTTAAAATATAAAGAAAATTCATTTTTAGCTAAAAAAAATGGTGCAGAATTAATTAGCTTTAATATTTCAAATATTATTAAGAAAATAAATTTTGAAAAAAAAGATAAGGTTTTGATTTATTGTTGGCGAGGTGGTCTTCGATCACTCAGTCTTTATCTTGTTTTAAAACAGATTGGATATGATGTTTATTTGCTGGATGGCGGATATAAAAGCTATCGCAAAAGAGTAGTTGAATACTTAGAAAAAGATGCACTTCTTTTTAAATTTAATCAAATAATGGGAATCACCGGTGTTGGTAAAACTTTATTTTTAAAAGAATTATCCAAGACATCTCAAGTCATCGACTTTGAAGGTATGGCGAAACATAAAGGCTCCATATTGGGAGATATTCCTAATAAAGAACAACCATCTCAAAAATTTTTTGAGACTTGTATCTATGAAAAACTAAATAATTTTGATCGAAAAAAAGATATTTGGGTAGAGGCAGAAAGTATTAAAGTAGGAAAACTAAGTATCCCAAGTAAAATTTGGAAATTGATGCCTCTGGGTAAAAATATCAAATTAATCGCCTCAATCCATGAAAGAACTAAATACATACTAAAAGACTATAAATATTTTACTGTAAAACCCGAATTAATGGAAAAAGCAATTAGGGTTTTAAAACAAATTATATCTAAGAAAGATTTTGTAAATATTGAAGGAAGTTTAAAAAACAAAGATTATTATGATTTAGTTAAAAATTTAATCATTTTTCATTATGACAAAGCTTATAAAAAAACAAGAGCAGAAAACTCCACTAATGTATTTTCTATTATAGAATTAAAAAAAATATCTCCTAGTGAGATCAAAAAAGCTATAGCTTCGAATAATTATTTTTAAAATGATCAAAAGAATTATCTTTTATATTCTTCAAATCTTCAAAAGAAATACCCTTTCCTTTTTGAACAATACCTATATTTACTACATTAATTTTTTTAGATCTTAGTTTTTCAATATTTGATTTTGATAATTTTCCCGTAAAAATGGGCATGAATTCCTCACCTGATGATAAAATTAGCGAATGATACTCATTCAATTTGAGTCTTTCAAATAGTATTGGGTTAATAAGTTTTAAATTCTTGATTAAAAATTTTTTTTGAGACTGTTTAGATAATTCTTTTAATGACAAAAAAAGTGAGTCGGAGATATCCATACAAGAATTAATTTTAAATTGATTGAATAAGAGTGAGTAATTTTGAATTTTGGGGCTTAAAAATTGTTTTTGCGATTTGTTTTGTAAACTCTTTATTAATTTTGTTTTTTTAAATAAATTTAAGTAACCCAATTTTGAAAAACCAATATTTTTAAAAGTGTAAATATAGTCCCCTATTTTGGCATTTTTTCGATTTAAGACTTTGTTTTTAACTAGAGGTCTACTAATAAAAGTGCTGGAAAGGTAAATATTATTGGATGAAGTTGTATCACCGCCAATCAACTGAATATTGTATTTACGAAGAAGCAGTTGAAAAAAATGAATAATCTTTTTTATAAAAGCAAAATTTTTATTGGGGAAACTTATATTTAATAGAGCATATTGAGGGTAACCCCCAGAGCTTTGAATATCGCTAAAACTACAAATAAATAATCTATGAGCTATTTGAGAAGCGCTGAATATTTTTAGATTAAAATGAACATTTTCTACTAAAGTATCAGTTGATATTAGTTGCTGACTGTTGTTTAAATAGGCACAATCATCATGAATAAAACTATTATTTAGAGAGACTTTTTTTAAAATTTCACGTTCTAAATTCAAAGTTTTGGAGAAAAATCTTTAAAAATTCCCTTTTTCTAATTCATCCTCATATTCTCGAGCACTCAGAGAAATTGATTGTTTTTGTTTTTTTGTAAGTATTTTAAGGGTATTTTGAACAGCTATTCTGTATGTTGTTAATTGATCAATGATATCTCTCTCGCTAGTGTTTCTCATCATTTGACTTAGGGCCTGATTAAGACTTATCAATCTATTTTCTAATGTATTTTCAGACATTTATTATAAATAATTATAAAATATATTATTTAATTTATTCTCTTTCTAACAATTGGAAAACTATCTCTTTTTTTAGTAAGAACCAATTGAAAAACAACATTATCACCCTTTCTAAAAGATAGCTCGCTTAAATTAAGATAAGCCTCCCACATTCGTATAAATCTATCGTCATATAACTCCCTTACTTGATCTTTAACTTTATGGAAGTTTTTGTTCCAATATTTAATTGTATTTGCATAGTGTAGTCTTAAAACTTCTATATCGCTTATAAATAAACCGGATTTCTCTACTGCTGGCATGATTTCTGACAAAGTTGGGATATAACCACCTGGAAAAATATATTTTCTTATAAAAGCAGGTGTTAATTTGGGCGAGCGAACATTACCGATAGTATGAACAACTGCAATGCCATCTTCGGATAATAAGTCATTTATTTTGTTAAAATATGTTCTATAAAAAGGCTTACCTACATGTTCAAACATGCCTACCGAAACTATCTTATCGTACTTTTCGGTCTCAATTCGATAATCTTGAAGAAAATACTCTAGCTCACTGTGATTTTTTGCTTTTTTTTTGTTTTTTAAACAAAATCTTATTTGTTCTTCTGAAAGAGATATTCCTTTAACGGCACAACCAAAATTTGAATTAAAATGCCTACTCAAAGAACCCCAACCACAACCAATGTCTAATACTTTATCATTTTTTTTTAGGTGAAGTTTGTCAGCTAACCTGTCCATTTTGTTAAGCTGTGCTTGATACAGTGAATCTTTTTCCGACTCAAAATAAGCACAGGAATATTGCCTAGTTTTATCTAAAAATAGTTCATAAAGTTTATCAGAAAGATCATAATGAGACGCAACATTGCTCTTAGAGATCTTTAAAAAATTTAATTGAAATAGAGGGTTTATTATCAAAAAAAAATTTGAAAAAATTGATCGAGAAAATTTCTCTAAGTATAGGTTATAATTTTCAATCAATAATTCTGAAAAGTCGTAAAATGAAGAATTGGGCAATTCGTAATATTTTTCCATGTAACCCTCGGTGAGGACAAGAGAAGGAGCGTAAAATAATTTGATTAAGAATTTTTTTTGATTAATTTTAAGTATTATCGGTTCGGTATTATTGTCGATTAGATATTCCTTACCCTCAAAAAAAATCAAAATACTTTTGGAAGAAATAAATTTTTTTAATAGAAATTTTAGTATTCTAAAAGTCATACCTTCATAAGCAAAAATAAAAATATTAACTTAAATTTTAATAAATTTTTTTAATATGTAAATTAAACATATGTTTGAATAAATTTTTATTTATTTAAACTTTAAAATGATTTAAACGTAAAGGAATAGATGAACAATATTGAAAAAATTGATTTTATATCTAACTGGATAAAAGATTACGCCCATAAGGGAAATTTCTCCTCATTAGTAATAGGAATTTCAGGAGGAATAGACTCTGCTGTGACAAGCACCCTATCAGCCAAAACCAACATTCAAACCCATGTGGTCACCATGCCGATACTTCACCATCAAACATTAAACGATAGAGGGAATAGTCATGTTGAATGGCTGAAGAAAAAATTTTCAAATATTACCCATCATCACATTGATTTATCTAGAGTTTTTAATGAATTTCAAACAGAACTCAAAGATAACAATTCAGAGCATGGATACGCCAATTCTCAAGCAAGACTAAGGATGACTACGCTTTATCAAATAGCCGCTAGTAATAATGGGATTGTGGTTGGAACAGGCAATAAAGTGGAAGATTTTGGTATTGGCTTTTATACCAAATATGGTGATGGTGGCGTTGATATATCTCCAATCGCCGATTGTCTTAAAACTGAAGTTTGGGATATGGGGAAAGAGTTAGGAATAAATCAAGAAATCATTGACGCTGATCCAACTGATGGATTATGGTCCGATGGCAGAACCGATGAAAAACAAGTTGGTTTAAGCTATAAAGAAATAGAAGAAGCGATGCTTAATGAAAATTCCTCTAATAGAGATAGGTATCTTGAAATAAGATCAAAGAATATTCATAAGATGGAACCTATTCCGGTTTGCATCTTACCCAAATAAATTAATATTAATCTAATCTTTTACCTGAAGAGTTATCAAAAACATGGATCAAAGAAGGATCAATATCAAATTTAAACTCATCACCTGCTTTAACATCAATCTTAGAAGATAATTTACAGCTAAATTCTTGATTGCCTATACTGGAATAAATAATCATATCAGAACCTAAATACTCAACTAAGTTTGCTTTACAAGTAATTGAACCACTATCTGAAATTTGCATATCATCAGGTCTAATTCCTATACTTGCATCTTCGACGTTCAAAGATTTATTTAAATTGAAGGAGTGGTTATCAATCTTAGCAATACCATTATTAATTTTACAATTAAATATATTCATCTGAGGAGAACCAATAAATTCTGCTACGAATTTCGTATTAGGCTTTGAATAAATATCTTTTGGGGTACCCACTTGTTCAACGATACCCTTATTAATAACCACTATTCTGTCGCCTAGAGTCATCGCCTCTATTTGGTCGTGAGTAACAAAAATACTAGTTACTCCCATTTGACGTTGAAGTTTTTTGATTTCAAGACGCATCTGATTTCTTAATTTTGCATCAAGATTAGATAAAGGCTCATCAAAAAGAAAAATTTTAGGATTTCTTACAATAGCTCGTCCCATTGCAACTCTTTGTCTTTGACCACCCGACAACATACTAGGTTTACGAGAAAGATATTGATCAATTTCAAGTAATTTAGCCACTTCATTAACCTTGTCTTCTATTTCTTTTTTTGAAATACCTCTATTTTTAAGACCATAAGCCATATTGTTATAAACTGTCATATGAGGATATAAGGCATAGTTTTGAAAAACCATTGCAACATCTCTTTCTGAAGGATCAACATTATTTATAGTATTGGCATCAAGGATGATTTCTCCAGAGGTAATATCCTCTAGCCCAGCAATCATTCTTAATAATGTTGATTTACCGCAACCACTTGGACCAACAAATACAACAAATTCTCCATTTTCTATATTTAAAGATGTTTCATTAACAGCCAACGTTCCATTAGGATAAACCTTAGTAATATTTTGTAATTCTAAAAAACTCATT
>VTPN01000053.1 GCA_008638215.1 Pelagibacteraceae bacterium | reverse complement strand
GTCTTGTTTTTTATAAGGAAATTGGTTTTTCAAAAGGCGATATTGCTCTTTTTTCCAAGGCCTTAGGTTGGATTACAACTATTGTCTTCACTCTCATCGGAGGAGCGATAGCGATGAGGTCTGGAATTATAAAGACTTTAATTATTGCCGGAATAGCCATGTCCGTGACCAATATTTTATTCTCAGTGCTAGCTTGGGCAGGGCCCTCTAAAGGATTATTTGCTCTAGCTGTAATTCTGGATGACTTGGCAGCAGCGTTCGCAACAGTTGCGTTTGTGACTTTTATTTCTTTATTGGTTGATAGGAGTTTTACTGCTACTCAGTACGCACTTTTAGCTTCTGTTGGAACAGCGGGAAGAACACTGTTGGCCTCCTCTTCAGGAGCAATGGTAGACGGACTTGGAGGCAATTGGGGATTATTTTTTATCATTACCGCAATTATGGTTTTGCCCTCTTTGATATGTCTACTACTCATTAAAAATAAATTAAACTTATCTGGAAAAAATTAATTAACTATTTACTGCTAAGTTTAAACGATCATAGCCAGCTGTAAAACCAGCTAGAGAATATGTGATAGTTGCTTCTCTATTATCAAGCAATAAAACTTTGAGGGATAATTGATTTCCCGATTTAAACAAATTAATAAAGTTCTCAGCAATAATTTCTGCAACAAAACAAGCGCTTTGATTGCAATATGCATATCCTAATTCTAAGGGATCTCTATCATCAATTTGGAGGCGAACAGGGCTTTTTAAATTGACCGCATGAGGAAAAGCAATTTGCATTTGTGTTAATGCTTCCGGATTTATAGTGATGGAAAGATAACTAACCACCTCATTTGTATTGGAGTCAAATACTAATTCTCTCAAATCACATAATTTTTGTGATTGTTCTTCAACGCAAGCAAATTGCCATGCCTCAAAGTTTTCTTGTTCTAAAATATGTTGATCGGCAAAAAGTGGAGAGGCCCAAAAACAAAAAATTAAAATTAATATTCTCACGTGCTTACAATAACAATTGAAAGTTTTTTTCCAACCATAATTACGAGGTACTAGATAATTCAATATTTAAGATTTCATTTTTAGATCCAATTCTAATTTTTGGACCCCAAGTAGATGCCCCTGAGGAAACATATAAATAATTTTTCAAATAAGAATAAACGCCATAAATTTGTGGAAATTGTATTTTTACTATGAAGTTAAATGGAAAAATTTGGCCATTATGTGTATGACCAGATAGGGTTAAATGAGCTTTTTCTTTTAATGAATTCCAAATTGATGGCTGGTGAACCAGTAATAAATTAAAACAATCGGATTTAAATAAGCTTTCAAATTTTTTAATTTTATCGTTTTTGCTTAAATTATCTGAAAGACCGATAATGTTTATACCTTCCTCCGTCACAGATTTATTATCTAAAATATTAATATTTTGTTTTTTAAAACTATTTAAATGTTTTTGGCTATCCTCAATATAATATTCATGATTACCTGTTACAAAATAAACAGGCGAATTAATTTTTTTCATTTCATCCAGATCCTCGATTTTAAAAGAGCTACTATCAATTAAATCACCCCCGATCAAAACAAAACAAGGATTTTGTTGATTGATTAAAGAGACGAGATTATTCAAAATTTTGGGATTGTTTGATCCAATATGAATATCACTTAAAAAAATAAAACTAAAATTATTTTTAATTTTTGCATGTGAAAACTTAAGTTTTCTTACACTAACCTTTTTAGCATTTAAAAAACCAAATATTACAGAAGGAAAAAAGATTATAAAAAAAATAAAAACTTTTTGGCTTTCGCTCACGGCGAATACTAATGAAATTATTAAGATTAAAAAAACTATAAAAAGAGATACGGTTCCTATTCCCAGTCCCTCATAAACAAAAAATTTGATAATTTTATTACTACTTTTTGATCGAAAGTAGTAAAGGCAGATTAAATATACAAAAGCTGTTGATATCATCGTTTCTTGTAAGGAAGTAGAACGGCCTAGCCATGATGAGATGATCTCAAAAGGAAAAATAAATATTAGATAAGAGAAAATTAGAAGGATGACTAAAGGGACAACTAGTCTAATCTTCATACTTTTTGTTTATCAAAGGCAAACAAGATAATCCCAGCTGAGAATACTAAGATAATTCCGATATAATTAAACATAGTAGGGAGTTGTTGAAATATAATCCAACCAAATAGAACTCCATAAATTAATTGAAAATAACTTGTCATTCCATAAATTGATGCCGGCAACATCCTGGAACCATAAACAATAGAGCTTATGCCAAGACCTGCGATTATGCCTCCAAGCATTGAGAGTAATAGATCTACAAATGTCATGGGCATAAAAGAAAACTTTATTGCAAATAAAAAGGCAATCACACTTATCACCATACTAAAAAAAGAGGCAGAAAATGAAGATGAGATAGCTGAATATTTGCGAGTGATGAGGTTTGTTAAAGCAATACAAAATGCCCCAATAAACACCAATAGTATTCCTGTTATGGAGACCACATTAGAACCAAAGGGTTCTGCGGAGATGAGAACGCCAAAAAATCCAAGAATAATAGCTAAAATTCTTATTATATTGATATTTTCGTTAAGAAAGAAATGAGACATGATCAAAAGCATCAAAGGTGAGCTAAAAAGGACTGGATAAACCACCGATAAGGGTAATTTTAAAATCCCCATGAGCACAAATAAGAAGCCAAAAGTGTGAACAACTCCTCTTATCAATTGGAATTTATAATTTTGATTTAAATAAAAATGTATGCCGTGATTTTTAACAATAAAGAAAGTTAAAGGAATAAGCGAGAACAAGGCATTTAAAAATAAAAGTTGTAAAATAGGGTAGTTGGAACCTAAAACCTTTATTATGGTATCCATTGAGACCATAAAAACATAGCCACTTAAAGAAATAAAAAACGGAAAGATATAAGATCTATTTAGCATTTCAAGAAAGTTAAATTACTCTTTTTTTAAAGAAACACACTTCAAATCATAAGACCATATTTTATTATAGGCTTTATAATTTATAGAGAAATCCATACTCAAATTTGAGTCAATGATCATAGAAGAGATATACTCCTCAGTTTCATAAAGAAGACTTAATTCTTCACTACTTGCCGTATTCGCTTTATATATTTTTTCGTCAAAACTACTATACACCTGTATCTCGCTTTTGTTCTCTAAAATATCCAATTGTGTACCAGAAACCTTTTGTTTACAGTCAAAATACTTTAAGGCATTAATTGATTTGTCACAAATACAGGCAAGAGAAAATTTATCTAAAATTTCTGCATAAAGAAAATTAGGTATGAATAAAATAAAGATGGAAAAAAGTTTCATTTGAATTATTTTTATACATCATGATCAATAAACAGTTAATCACTATAATTATTTTTTGTGGAATTGGTTTTGCTGTAATGAGGTTAATACTAGAGTCTTTTTTTCCTAACGGTCTTTAACTTTGAATGAAAATAATAAGAAGATTATTTGGACGAAAATTCAAACTACCGGTGATCTACTGCAACCCCTTTTAAAACCCTCTCCTTTTCACCCCAAAGGAAGAAATGCCTACGCCCATATCGCACTTTGTGTTAAAGAAAAGTTTGGCCAAAGTTATAAAGAAATCCCTGATGAAAAATATGAAGAGGTCATTCAATTTATTGACTATCTCTTAGCCCATCCCGATTGATCAAACTGCTTGATTTTTTAAAAATTAAGATTATTTGTTAGCTAAATAACATGCCTAGAACTAAAAGTCTCGCAGCTCTCATCCAGCAACATGGAGATGACCGAGGTTATAAACCAAATCTAAACAAAATTCCTATGGTTTACAAAATTCTCAACCGGAAGTTATTTAAAAACCAGTTAAAGAAAATGCCAAAAATCATGGTTAGAAGAATGCACGGAGCTCTTGGGTTATTTGAATTTAATCCTTATGCCCTTAAATACTGTCATCAAATTACCCTTCATCATAAATTTAAAAATTTTCGTGAGTTTGTTGAAATTCTAGGACATGAAATGGTTCATTATTACCAGAAATTAATTCTCAAACAAAACTCTGCACGTCACAACAAAGAATTTTATAGCTTTAAGAAAAAATTTGAAAAACTTGGGTTAGATTTAAAACGCGTCTACCAGTAATAATATTAAAATCTAACGCAAAGAAGATTCAATATTCCCACCATCTACAGTAATAACGCTTGCCGTAGTTCGATAAGAAATAGAGAGATGATAAAAAGCATCTGCAACATCACTGGCCTTTACTTCTTCTTTTAAAAGATTGCCGGCCATGTATTGTTCAATGGTTAATCCTCTAGACTTTGCTCTTTTAGCAATCATATCTGGATTTAATAGCCCACTCCGAATACGATCTGCATTGATACCATTAAATCGAATTCCATATTTGCTCGACTCGACAACATACTGCTTCATTAGGAACATTAAAGTTGCCTTAGGTAAACCATAAGCACCAAAGTTAGGGCCAGGATTCACGGCTTGTTTAGATATATTAAACACAACAGAGCCCTTCATATTTTGAATTTTCATAATTTGGGTTCCATATTTTGTAAAATAATGATGAGCAAAGAAGTTTAAATCAAAACTACTATCTAATTGTTTTTTAGTTAAATCATTTAGAGAGGATTGAATAGCAAATCCTGCATTTGAAATTAATATATCAACTCCGCCAAATTTTTGGGAGATATGCTCAAATACCGCTTCCACTTTATTTTCATTGGTAATATCACATTGAAAATAAGTCATACCCGTGAGATCTAAAGAAATTTTATTGGGATCAAGTATATCTAATAAAACAACTTCTGATCCCTCTTTTAAAAATTTTTGAGCAGTCGCATATCCTATAGCCCCTAAACCGCCAGTGATAACAGTAACATGACCTTTGAGCTTTTGGGTAGATGGTTTTATTTTAGCTAGTTCTAGAGGCCAATACTCCATCTTAAAAATTTCTTTTTCTGGAATTGATCGAAATTCTCCAAATTTGGCAGCTTCTAAAATGACTGATAAAGAATTAAGACCAACATCCATTGCAATTTTTGCATCTTTAAAAGAAGGACCGGTTGAAAATATTCCTATACCCTTGACCACAATTAACCTTGGGTATGGATCCAACATGTTAGCCTGTAAATTATATTTGTGATTTCTCTTAAAGTATTTTCGATAATCTTCCTGATATTTTGCAACCGCTTTAGTAATTTTATTTTCTAAATGATTAGATTTTTCATTACTTAAATCGATAACCAAGGGTTTTGATTTAATTCTAATAACATGATCGGGAGTTACAGGACCTTGAGTAGTAAACTGTTTTAATTTTGGATGTGAAAAAAACTCATTCAGAAAAGTAGGTTTGTGGAAATAAACAACTTTATGATCAATTTTTTTATCTGGTCTTAAACTAATTTGCTGTCTAATTAAATTTGCTATTAACGAAGCTGTAATTTTTTTTTCTTCATACTTCTTCACACGAATTGGTTTTGATTTTTGTTTTAATTCTTTTTCAGCTAATGAAATATATTTTATCATCAACTCGTAGCTCATTTTTGCATTTTCAGCAAAAGTGAATATTCCATGATTTAATAATATTAAACCTTTAACTTTTGGGTTTTGTTCAAAAACTTCTGCTGCTTTTTTAGCTAATTGAAAACCAGGCATAATGTAAGGAACAATGCCCATCTCTTCACCAAAGACTTTTTTACAAATTTGAATGGGGTTTGGCTGATCAATTAACGAAAGGATTGCATTAGAGTGAGAATGATCAACAAATTTATGTGGTAAAAACGCATGCAGTAATGTCTCAACAGAAGCGTTGGGAAAAGAAGTATCAAGCATATATTTTCTTTGGTAGTTAACCATTTGAAAATCGTCGAGTTCTTTTAAGGACCGCATATTTAAAAGGTTTTTCATTTCCAACGCAGGAAAGCCATCTTCTTCAATGTTCCCCATATCTTTTCCGCTACCTTTGACGTAGATAATTTCTTCTTGGTTACCAAGAAGAGTTTTAATAGAGGACTTTACAGAGGTGTTTCCTCCCCCATGAAGAACAACTGTGGGGTCATTGCCTAATAATTGAGTAGTATAAATTCGGAGTGCGAGGTCTTTGCTAACTCCTCTTTTTGCATAAATAGAAATATATTTTTTAGCTTCACTGTCGCTATATCTGCTCTTCAATTAATCCTCCTAATCGATATTTTTTAATCTATTCTTTTTGTAGTTGTTTGATCAAAGGTGTGAGCTTTCCTGGTGTCAAATTCTAAAGATATTTTATCACCATTTTTTATT
>VTPN01000052.1 GCA_008638215.1 Pelagibacteraceae bacterium | reverse complement strand
TTGCCGTTGATTATGAAGTAAAACTTGGAATATTTGGAAGGTAAATAAATTTTTATCTTCCACTTGAGAGTTGAAAGAAATCGCTGTAAACAATAGCTATTGCCGCCGTAGCTCAGTGGTAGAGCACACCCTTGGTAAGGGTGGGGTCGGAAGTTCGATTCTTCTCGGCGGCACCATTTTTTTTATTTTTTTAATTTATCTAGAAGATAGAACTCTAAGGGTTCAAAATTTGATTTATATTCCTCAATAAATTTATCTATTAATTCTAGTTTTTTTTCTTCTATTTCTGTTACTCTTCTAGTGTCAAGATTGACATAGAGTGAACAAACTTCAGTTGTGGCGGCTCGGTAATTTCCAGTTTTACTAAATATTTCTAATTGATAAATCATCCTTTTTTTATCACGATCCAAAAATAAAAGATTAATATCAACCTCATCGCCTTGTTTTACCTCTTTGATGTACTTAGTATGCGATTCAACAGCAAAAGTTGATCGTCTCTCTATCTTTGCAGAGTTGCCGCCCATTTGAAATTTGTCCAATAAGACATCCCACCCTTGATCAAATAAGTGAATATAAAAAGCTAAGTTCATATGACCGTTGTAGTCTGTCCAAGCTGCTATTACAGGTTCTGTTCTAAGGTAGATAGCCATCTGATAATTTTATTTAATTTGTTGATGATTAATATGAAAAAATAGGATTAAGATATTCAAAATAATATTTTTGGAGTTAGGAAATGAAAATTGGTTTTATTGGTCTCGGCAATGTTGGGGGTAAGCTTGCTAGCAATTTATTAAATAATAATTTTGATTTAATGGTCTTCGATAAAAATCATGAAGTTCTAGATCAGTTTAAAAAAAGAGGATCAAAGATAGCTACCTCAATTGAGGAACTTGTCAAAAAAAACGATATTTTGATTACCTGCCTCCCGTCACCTGAGGCATGTAAGGACGTGATTGAGTCTCCTAAGGGTATAGCCGAATGTATAAATGAAAATCAAATTTGGATGGAAATGAGCACCACAGATGAGGATCAATTAAAAAAACACGCATCACTGATTGAAAATAAAAATGCTATTGCTTTGGAAGCTCCCGTAAGTGGAGGCTGTCATCGTGCAGCTACAGGTAACATTTCTATTTTTGTTGGTGGGAAAAGAGAGGGGTTTGAAAAAGCACTTCCAGTTTTAAGTTGTCTTGGAAGAAGAATTCTTCATGTAGGAGATTTTGGCTCCGCATCAATTTTAAAAGTAATTACCAACTATCTAGCTACAGTCCACCTAGTTTCTTTAGGTGAAGCTTGGACTGTTGCCAAAAAATCAGGTCTTGATTTGAATAAAGCCTTTAAAGGAATAGCTGCATCTTCTGGAAATTCATTTGTTCATGAAACAGAAAGTCAGGTAATTTTGAATGGATCCTACAACATTAATTTCACTATGGATCTAGTTGAAAAAGATGTTGGGCTTTTTGAAAATGTAGCAAAGAAATTAGGTATTGATTTAGAAATATCTCCCCTAGTCTTAAGTATTATTAAAGATGCTAAAGAGAAGTATGGCAGTCGCGCGTGGTCTTCTATGGTGGTAAAAAGGCTTGAAGATAAATATGAAACTGACTTTAGAGCCCCTGGTTTTCCAGAAGAGTTGGTAGACGAAGAAGAAAAAGTCAAAGGATATGAAATATAAAAGAAAGAAATTTTTGTTAGAGTTTTAATATGAATTTTGTAACTGACGTGATTCTACCTCTGGCCCTAGCCTTTATTATGTTTACCTTGGGTTTGGGCCTTTCAGTTTCAGATTTCTCAAATGTCTTTAGAAAACCAAAAAATTTTCTAATTGGACTTATAAGTCAGCTCATTTTTCTTCCCATCGTGGGTTTAACTTTAGTCATTATTTGGCCCCTACCTATTGAAATTGCCATTGGGGTAATGTTAATAGCCGCCGCACCTGGCGGTGTTACATCAAATATATTAACTTTTTTTGCTAAAGGTGATGTGGCGCTTTCTGTATCGTTGACTGCAGTAATGAGTTTATTAAGCGCGGTAAGTGTTCCAATTGTTCTGGCCATATCAATTGGGTTGATTGGAGACTCTAGTTTACCAGACTCCATTTCTCTTACTGGCATAGCATTGAGTATGTTTTTAATTGTAACTCTTCCAGTTCTTTTGGGAATGGGAGTGAGGTCTTTTTTAAATAGTTTGACTTTAAAAATAGAAAAATCTGCTCGATTTATCTCTACACTTTTATTTGTTTTAGTTCTAGTTGGTGCGATTTTAGCCGAAAGAGAAAATGTAGTTAGCTATTTTGCCCAAACAGGTCTAGTTGTGCTTACTTTGAATATTTTAATGATGTTAATTGCATTTTATTGGTCAGGATTTTTTGGAATGGGAATAGCACAAAAAAAAGCTATTGCTATTGAATGTGGCTTGCAAAATGGAACGCTTGCTATTTTTGTAGGGACGAGCTTATTTGGTGGTGGTCTTTACATTATACCTGCCGCTACTTACAGTTTGGTAATGTACCTTACCTCTTTAATATTTATTTATTTTATAAAAAACCGTTAAATAAAAATTTCTTATTTTAACTTCAGTGTTAAGATGTTGTTATGATTGAGTTAGATATTTTCTCAGATACGATTTGCCCGTGGTGTTACATAGGAAAAAAACGCCTAGAAAAAGCCATAAAAAATCACTCTCATCTTGAAATTAAGCAAACATGGAGACCTTTTCAACTAAATCCTGGGATGCAACCTGATGGTATGGACCGACAAGAGTACTTAGTTTCAAAATTTGGAAGTTTCGATGCAGCCAAAACTATATATGACAATATTTACGAAGAGGGAAAAAAAGAAGGAATTGAATTTAATTTTGACTCCATAGAGGTTACCCCTAATTCTTTCAATTCTCACCGATTGTTAGCCCTAGCCTACAAACAAAACATTCAAGAAGAGGTTTTAGATGATTTGTTTCAAGCTTATTTCATTAGAGGTGAAGATATTGGAAATCCGAATACTCTTTTAAATATTGCGGTCAGTCACTCTATTAATGAAGATGAATTTAAAAAATATCTATCTGATCAAGAAAATATTGAACCTCTTGCAAATGAAGAAATTCAAGCTCGAAAAATGGGTATAAATAGTGTTCCCACTTTTATCGTCAATAAACAAATAGTAGTTAACGGCGCTCAAACATCTGAAAATTTTGAGTTAATCTTTCAAAAATTAACTAATAATATTCATTAATAGAAATAGCAGTCAAAATTTTTTTCTATATATTTAATTAAAGATGAAAAAAAATGAATTAAATTCCTATTTAAGTTTTGCTAAAAAACTTATTAATGTCTCAGAAAAAATAGTTAAGCAAAATACATCATCAAAAATAAAAGTTAATTTTAAAATTGATCGATCGCCAGTTACTAAAATTGATAAGCAAGTGGAAAGATCACTTAGAAAATTGATTAATGAAAAATATCCAGATCACGGCATCTATGGTGAGGAATATCAAAATAGAAATCTTCAATCTGAATTTATATGGGTGATTGACCCCATTGATGGAACTAAAAACTTTATTAATGGAAATGGGAATTATGGAACGCTTTTAGCTCTTTGCCATCAAGGGGTCCCTATTATTGGAATTATAAATAGCCCTGAATTAAAAAAAAGATGGATTGGAATAAAAAATCATGGTGCTTATTGTAATAATAAAAAATTAAAAAAAGTATCTTCTAATCAGGCGCTAAAAGAATTATTTTTTAGTACCTCAGGGATGACAGCCTATCAAGACTCCAATAAGAATAAAAAATATAAATCTTTGGCAAAAAAAACCCAATACATCACATTTGGTGGTGACTGTGTTCAATATGGACTTTTAGCAGAAAAAAGAATTCCTTTAGTGGTAGAGTCGTATTTAAAACCCTTTGATTATCTCCCTCTAGTAAATATCATTGAAGAAACAGGTGGGATAATTACCGATTGGCAGGGAAAAACGCTAAATTTTAACTCTAATGGTGATGTAGTAGCGAGTATATCTGCTAAAGCTCATAAGCAATTTTTAAAATTATAAATTTTAATATTTGCCAGAAATACAGTTCGCAATTAGCTCTTGGAATTTCTCTTCAGTCATCTCCAAAGGATTGCCGCCTGTACTTGGGTCTTCTTGAGCTAAAGGAGCTAATTTGACTTCATCTCCTGGTTGAACTCCCATATCTTTAAGTGTTTCAGGAATTTCCATTTCTTTTTTTAAATCAATAACCCATTGAACTATTCCATCAAAACCCCCTTTGATATCTAAGAAGTTAGCTAAACGCACAAACTTATCCTCAATTACACTTCGATTATAATTTAAAACAAAAGGCATCACTGTTCCGTTCGTGGTACCATGATGAGTATGATAAAGAGAATTAACCGGGTGAGTAATTGAATGAATAGCCCCTAGTCCTTTTTGAAAAGCAGCTGCACCCATCATTGATGCCACAAGCATGTGTGCACGGGCCTCAATATTTTTTCCATTATGAAAAACCTCTTGGATATTTTCTTTCACTAAACGAAGTCCTTCTAAAGCTGTACCCTCAGCCATAGGATGATAAAATGGAGATGAGTAAGCTTCTAAGCAATGCGCGAGAGCATCCATGCCGGTTCCAGCCGTAATTCCTTTTGGCAGGTTAATTGTTAAAGAAGGATCTAAGATAGCAATTTGAGGTAACATTTTAGGATGAAAGATAATTTTCTTTTTCTGATTATCTTCATTTAAAAAAACTCCCGCCCTACCTACTTCAGAACCCGTTCCTGCTGTTGTTGGAATTGCAATAATGGGTTTTATTACCTTAGAGTCAGCTCGTGTCCACCAGTCTCCAATATCCTCAAAATCCCATAAAGGTCTTTTTTGGTGAGCAAGAAAAGCAATTCCCTTTCCTGCATCCATTCCAGAACCACCTCCAATTGCAATAACACCATCATGATTGCCTTCTAAAAATACTTTAACTCCATTCGTAACATTTGAACCAGTAGGGTTTCCTTGAACATCAGAATAGACATTTGTCTTAGATGAAAGATTAGAATTGATTTCTTCAATAATAGGAGTTTGTAGTAGGCCTGGGTCTGTCACAATTAGAGGGTTTTTTATACCCAAAGTATCACAAGCTTGTTGTGCTTGCTTTGATCGATCAGGGCCAAACCAAACAGTGGTTGGGTAATTCCAGTTCATATTTTGCATTGTTAGTCTCCTAATTTTATCCTCGTTCAAAGTAACGTTGGTGTTCCCAATCGTTTACAGATTTATCATATTCAGACTGTTCCCATTCAGCGGCATGAATATAGTGTTCCAAAACATCAGCTTGGAAAATCTTTGGTAGTAACTTAGATTTTTTAGCTAGATCTATAGCTTCCCTCAGAGTACCAGGAACGCTTTTTGCTTTTTTGTTTTGGTAAATATTTCCCATTAAAGGATCTTCCAGTTCTAAATTATTTTCAATTCCATATAAGCCCGCTTGTATCAAACCAGCAAAGGCCAAATAAGGATTCACGTCAGCACCTGGTACTCGGCATTCAATTCGTATTGAACCTCCATGCCCAGCTAAGCGAAAACCAGCTGTTCTGTTATCGATGCCCCAAGCTGCCGTAGTTGGCGCGAAAGAACCTTCTTGAAAACGTTTATACGAATTAATATTTGGAGCTAAGAAAATGGAAAGATCTCTTAAAAACAAAATCTGTCCGGCAACATAACTTTTAAAAGTTTTAGACATGCCGTGCTTATCTTTCGAGTCAGCAAAAATATTTTTTTTAGTTTTTTTATCAAATAAAGAATTATGAATATGACATGAGCTTCCACATGCTTCTTTTTTATACTTTGCCATAAAGCTTGCGGCACGATTATGTTTGAACGCAATTTCTTTTGCGGCATGCTTGATCAAAATATGATTATCGGCCATATTCAAAGCATCAGTAAAGACAACGTTAATTTCTTGCTGGCCTGGTGCTGCTTCGCCTTTAGTACACTCTACATATATGCCCGCAGCTAAAAGAGTATTTCTTAACTCTTGATTAAAAGGTTCTTCTTTGGAAGTTTGAAAAAGCATATAGTCTTCAATATACCAGGAAGTTTCTTTTAAATTTTTATAATGATTAGCATGAATTTCTTCATAGGTTTGTTTAAAGAGAAAAAATTCTAATTCGGAGCCGAGCATTGGCTCAAATCCCATTTTATTTGCTTTGGCTATGGCCTCTCTTAAAACTTGTCTTGTGGAGTGTGCAACTGGAGTTTTGCCATCATGTTCAAAAGCATCCGCTAGAACTAATGCGGTTTTTTCTAACCAAGGTAATTCTTTAATGGTTTGATGATCAGGGATTACCGTCATATCTCCGTAGCCTGTCTCCCAAGAGGAAGATTTAAATCCAGGCACAGTAAACATATCCATATC
>VTPN01000051.1 GCA_008638215.1 Pelagibacteraceae bacterium | reverse complement strand
AAAGTTGCACTAGATCCTGATGTTTTTGAAATAGCTGCATTTACGGTGAGAGTATTTGAAGTTGAACTACCTGTTGTAATTGAGACACTTGTTCCAGAGTTAAGTGAAGAAATAATAGATGAAGCAAGTATTACCGTAGTTTGGCTAGGGGTAAATGTGCTAGAATAGCTAGTTCCAGTAGCCCCAGATGAAGCTATTGTAACATCATAAGGGTCAATTAACCATAAACCCTCATAACCAACGTTAATTTTTGATAATAGCTCTAATATTTGGCCTGAAGTTTCAACAAAACCCCCAAAATTTGAAGATGTTGTGTCTATAATTGAATAAGGGTCAATATATGTGTATTTTGAGAAAGGTATGGTTTTTTCATAAAAATTGTTACCGATATATATGTTTCCGCCTTTATTGTATCCTTTTGAGTAAAAAGATGAGGATTGGATAATGGTATGATTAAATCCTGATAATTCGATAGTTCCACCACGACCAGTACTACCATTGGTTTGAATGATTGAAGCTTGTAAATTTACATCATTTTCGGTAGATTTTATTATAATATTTCCACCTTCTGGTGAACCTCTAGCATTAATATTAGCATCAATTAACACAATATTTTGCTTAGAGTTTATGTTGATCGTTCCACCCCTTCCAGCTGAAGAATTTGTCTGAACTAATGAGTGTTGTAAATTTACATCACCAAACAAAGATACAACATTTATTTCGCCACCTCTTTTTTTACCATTAGAAATAAGGCTTATTTCTCCTCCAATTACATCATTAAAAGCTTCAACTATAATATCGCCACCAATATCATTGTCACTTGATGCATCTATGTAGATTTCATTGAGATTTACACTATAACCTGATATTATCACTTCTCCGAATTCTTCACGCCTTGAACTGCCAGTTCGAGCCAATATAATACCATTTACACTGGTCATTGACCCATTACTTGATTTACCTGTCCTTATTTTTACAACTCCTGCTGAGTCTTTTAATGAAGACACGTCAAGAAGCGTATTTTGTTCTAATGTTACAAAAGTACTCTCTGTCACAGAGTTTAACAGCGCATTATTTCCAACATAAATATTTCCTCCAGTTTGATTTACACTTGTTGATTTAATTTCAGATCCTGACTTAACAATTACCTCTTTTCCAATAAGTTCAATGGATCCACCTTTAGAAGTTGAAGAACTAGTATCAATTTTGCCAGTATTTACAACAGCTCCTCTTTCACCTGCATCTAAAGTTACTTTCTTAGCCTTGATTGTACCAGAATTAGAAACGAGTTTAATTACGCCATTTTTTGAAACTAAACCATTTGCTTTATTTTCTGGTGCCTTAATTGTTGCTGCAATCGCATCCTGTGCCATATCAGCTTTGATTGAAACAACACCATTTTCTGCAATGATAATTCCTTTGTTAGAAGCAGTTGCCTTCAATTTTGCAGGGCTAACCTTAATTTGTAAAGAATTATCCTTATTTATTTTTAAAACCAAATCATCACTAGCTGCAAGATTTACTGAGCCATTGCTTGATTTAATATTTCCGTTATTTGTAACATCTGTTGCTAGCAGAGCTACATATTTTGCTTCAATATTACCATTTTGATCAAATAATGAATTTTGATCTTGCTTAAAATGATAAATTTGGTTTAAAAAATCTTGATTTGCAATTTTCATTGCACTTCCAATAAAACTATGAGCATTTATATTGGCATTTGCTCCAACTGTAATTCCATTTGGATTATTTATAAAAAGTTTTCCATTAGAGTAGATATTTCCTAGAATAATAGATTTAGTGCCACTGATGATTTGGTTTAAAATAGAATCTGTGTTGCTTGTGTGATTAAAATATACCGAAGACTGAACCCCTACGTTGAATTTTTGCCATTCGATGATGCCTTGTGTGCTAGTTTGATTAATTGTTAGTTTTCCAGGCTCTTTGGTAATTGTAACATCTCCAGATACAACATTTCCTCCTGAAGGAAGTTCATATATGTCCAATTCATCAGCAATTGAGTTAATTATAAATAAACTTAAAAACAAAAAACTAGCAATTATTTTTAAATATATTTTCATAATTTCTAAAATCTGCTGGTTAGACTAAAATAAACTCGTTTGTCTTTTGTTAAGCCATCATTATCTAGGCCATTTTCATCCTCACCATCATTATCTCCTAAAGTTGTTGAAAATAACCAATTTAACTTTGTAGTTTCATTAATGTTTAGGTTTAAACCTACACCCATTCCTTGAAGTTCATAAATATTCTTCAAACTAGAATTGCCTGTATTCCAGCCAGAATAAGTATTTTGATGCTGCTGAATTATTCCCCAGTCATAAAATATCATCCCTTCAAGTTTATCTGAAAACCCATGCTTAAATTCAATATTGGCCATTAATCCATGATCCCCCTGACCTTCAGAGTTAGGATACGCCCTAATTCCATAAGGTCCGCCTAATGAGAATTTCTCAGCAGAATCTAGATTTTTAAAAGAATATTGGCTGCTCAGATTAACTTGTAAGACATTTTGATCTGAAATTCTTTGAAATCTACTAAAATTTAAATTTATTTTAGCAAAATCTCCTAAAGTACCATTTGTTGATGAGGTGGTGCTAGTATCGTTTAAATCACCTGCGGTAAAAATAGCTGAACCATAATTTACTCCACCTTTAAAAAATTGGTCATTTCGATTAAAATCTAATTTAGCAATTGCTCTTGTAATATCTTTTTGAACATTTGATGGAGTATTATTTTTATTTTCATAATCACTTCTAGAGATAGTAAAATTTGAATCTAGATTTATTTTTTTTATTGAGTCTAGTGGTTTGTTTACATTAAAACTTACCTCTTGAGAATTTCCAGTTGGATTAGTTGATGCAAATGGGTCGCCTAGATCATATCTTAATTTTGCAACTTTTAAAGTTCCTCTCATACCGCCATAACCAATGCCGAATGAGCCTGCTGCTGCTAAATATTGTGAACCAATAGTTTGGACTTGTTGAAATGTAAACTGTTCGCCCTTTTTAAACAAAGAGTCAGCATTCACTAGAAAAGTTCCTCTACTGCTTCCAGATGATCGAGAACCAAAGCTATCTCCTTGAACTGTGCCTGAAAATTGTTTTTTATTTTCAAGTCTTACAAGAATATCTGTTTCTCCAACTTCACTACCAGGCTCTAATGTTGCAACTGCTGAAATTCCTGGAACCTTGTTTAATGTTGCGATATTTTTTTCTACTTGGTTAATATTTAAGATTTGTTTGTTTGAAATTAAATTTTCTACATATTTTTTTGCAATATCTGCATTTAAGTTTAAAATTTCTTCATCCGTCTCAACAATAACTCTACCAAGTTTTCCTTCTACGACTTGAATTGTTAAAATTCCATCTACAATATCTTGTTCTGGCAATATTGCCCTAGCCCACAAACCTAACTGTCTATAAAACCCAGAAATAAGCCTTAAAATTTCTTGAAGTTGAGTAAAATTATAATCTTTATTTAAGAAATCTTCTGTAAGATCGCTTAACTGATCATCTGTTAGAACGGTATTGTCGATAAAGTTAAATTTTTTAATTGTAAATTTAATTTCCTCATCAGATACTACCGTTTCTTCTTCAGGTTCAATTAATTTAGGCTCAACTTTTTCAGGTAAGTTAGGCTTTTCAAAATTAAAATCATCAACTGTTGGTAAGTTACTGGCTAAAAGGACTGCATTAGTTTGTTGTGGGATCGAAATTAAATAAATTATTAAAAAAAAAACAGTTAAAACCTTTTTTGAGTATGATTTTGCGTATGAATTAAAATTATGTAATAGAAATTGAGCTACAAATAAAAAACTTAATATTTTTTTTCTAATATAAAAATTGCTCATTTAATTGCAAATTTGAAAAATTACCAAATTTGTAATCTAAAAGCTTTATTTTATAAGCATTTAATTTGTAACAATTTGTAAAAAAAAATATAAAAATCCCCAAAGTATTTAAGTAATTTCATAAAAAGATAAAATGATTTTTAGTATTATTGATTATTCAGAGATTTTTTTTTCAATATCGGTAGTTTCGGGAATCATTCTGCTTATATTCAATCAAAAAAATAAAAACATCATAGGATTGAAGGATTGGATCTTTGCAAATCTTGCAGCAGGGATTGGAATTTTTTTTATTTTTACTTTAGGAAACGAGTTAACAGGATTTTTCTCTATTCTTGTTGGTAATTCTTTTTTTATACTTAGCTACATCCTGTGTTACACAGGGTTACAAAAGTTTAATAAGAAAAAAATAGAAAAAAAATTTATTTTTTATCCAATTAGTGTTTTTTTAATATTTTTTCTTATAAGTTATAGCCATACATCCCTTGCAAGTCTTAGAGTAATTGCTAATTCACTTTTATTATTATTTTTTTCAATTTTAATTTTACATAACCTTTATAAAAATCATCTTTTAATAGAAACTGGTAAAAAAATTTTTGCAATTAGCTTTTTTATTACATTCTCGACTGCTGCGATTAGAATAATAGACAATATTTTTAATCTTAATAGACAAAATATAGCCGAGAACGTAATTATAAGTGATATTATATATCTTAGTTGGGGTTCGGTTGCTTGCTTGTTCTATTTAGTGGGGATCATAATAATGATTCAAGAGAAACGAGAAAGAAAATTTAAAGATAAAATAGAAAATTATTTCAATTTCAATAATGCCATTAAAGAAAATTTAATAAATCAAAAAAAAAGCTTAAATTTATTATCATACGAATATCTAACACCTTTATCATCACTCAATGCATCAAATTCATTGCTTAAAAAAGAAATCATTAATGAAAACATTACCGAAGAACTAAATAGAATAGATCGATCTATTAAAAAATTGATTAACGTAACTAATGAAACATTAAATAATCAAAATCTAATAGTTTCATTTAAAAATATAAATAGAGAAAAGATAATAATTGTAAATTCATTAACAAAAATAAAAAATAATTTTGAAATCAATTATGAAAATAAACTAGATGAAAGAAATTTTATATATGGAGAAGAAATATTTTTCATATTTTTAATATCAAAATTTATTTCAAGTGCATTAAAAAATTGTAATGATAGATATTCAGTTAAATTATCAAGTCAAATAGTAGAAAATCATACTGAAATTCAAATTGTATATGATGGATCAATAGATGATATAGATTTTATCAAAGAAATGAGTGAAGAAAAATTAATTTACAAAGATATTAATAACAACTCATTTGAATTAAATTTAGTTATCGAAGTTATTAAAAAGCTAAATATTACAATTGATCTAAAAAAAGAAAATAATCTCAACATATTAATTTTAAAATTTAAAAAAATAACCAGTAATGAAAGATAAAATAACCATCCTATTTGTTGAAAACGACATTGATTTTTCGCAACCTATGGAAAAATTATTAATATTAGAAAAATTTAATGTTATTACTGCTTCTTCTATCGATGTAGCTAAACAAAAATTAGATCAAAAATTTGATATTGCTATATTAGATACAAATTTATCTGAGGGAAACCCAATTGAATTGCTGAGATTTTTCAAGGAAAAATTCAAAAAACCCTTAATTTTACTGACAGTTAAAAATTCTGTTAATGATAGAATTGTAGGTCTAAATAATAATGCTGATTATTATTTACCTAAGCCAGTCGTATTTGAAGAGTTGTTGGCAGTTATTAAAAACTTGCTTAGAAAATATGAGTTACAATCCAGCTATTGGGTATTAGACGAATTAAATTTAACCATCACAGATCCAGAAAACAAAACCTACACATTAACAATTACAGAATATAATATTTTTAAAATAATTTATGAAAGTGATGAAAATTATATTTCGCGTGAAGAAATTTATGAAGTCTTAGGAAAAAAATTGACTTCCGCCTCTGAGAGGAGCGGTGATATGCTTATTTCTAGAATAAGAAAAAAAATTGATTTAGGAAATAAAAATAAAAAAACGTTTACTTCTATAAGAGGTAAAGGATATAAGTTTTTATCAAAACTTACAATAACTAAACTTTAGTACTCAGATCTACTTTGACTCAAATAATAAATATTAATTAATTAACTAATACAATATGTATTTAATTTTTTATTTTAAACAAATTAACAATAAATAAAAAATAGATATTATACAAAAGATGATTACTAAAATTAAATTTATTTATTTAAATTTACAAATTAATACTAATTATTTGATTAATTAAAATTGAATGGAGAAATTAATACCTCTTATTTATATTTTGGGAATACTAGCGTTAGTACTTCCTTCTTTTTTGCAATCAAATTCAAAATTAAAAGATTTTATAAAAAATTTATCAGTATGGATTATCATAATCATGATCATTATGATGATAGCATTTTTTTTTGATTGGTATTAATGCAATTGATTAATTATTAATTATTTTATACGTCGGATAAATATTCAACATCTTTAAATCGATCTGTTGGAAAAATCCAATAAAATCCAAAAGTCTCATTGCTATCATTTTTTAAT
>VTPN01000050.1 GCA_008638215.1 Pelagibacteraceae bacterium | reverse complement strand
AAAGAATTGCATGCTATAAAAATTCCAAAAAAAAATAGCCTATTCAAAAAATCTATTATTCAAGAAATTAAAAAACAAAAAAATGCTTTAATTGTAGAATTTAAGCGTTTTAGCCCTAGTGTAAAAAATTTTAATAAAATCAGAAGCATACAAGATACTATTGAAATTTATGATAAATCAAAATGTTGCTGTATTTCAATACTCACTGATAAGAATTTTGGTGGTAGTTTAAATGATATCTCTATAGCTAAAAAGTTAACAAATAAACCAATAATAAGAAAAGATTTTATCATAGATAAAACTCAAATTTTAGAGTCTAAACTTTATGGAGCAGATGCCATTTTATTAATAGCAAAAATTTTAACAAGAAAACAAATTGAAGACCTTTATCAATTTTCAAATGAATTAAACTTAGATGTTTTAATCGAGATAGAAAGCATTCATGAAATATCAAAAATTAAGAATATTAAAAATTCTTTAATTGGAATAAATAATAGAAATTTAAAAGAACAAAAGATTAATATAGATAAATCAATTAACTTAAGTAATTTAATAAAAAATAAAAACTTTATTGTTAGTGAAAGTGGAATTGATATCAAAAATATTAAAAAAATTAAAGAAGCAACAAATATTAAAACTTTTTTAATTGGAGGGAGTATTTTAAATTCTAGTAAGACACTCAATTATATTAATAAACTTTATAACTCATAATGACTCTAACTCATTTTAAAAACAAAAATCAAACTATAGAAATGGTGGATATCTCAAAAAAAAAGAAAACAGCAAGAATAGCTGTTGCTGAGTCTTTAATTAAAATTGATAAAAGTCTCTATCAAGTATTATTAAATGATCAAAATTTATTTTCTAATTTATGTGCTACAGCTAAAATTGCAGGAGTATTAGCGTCAAAAAATACTTCTCTTCAAATTCCTCTAACCCATCAAGTACCTATAGATCATATTACTATTGAATTTAAACTTTTAGATAACGAATTTTTAAAAATAATATCATCTGTGAAATCAAAATATACCACAGGCCTGGAGATAGAGGCTCTAACAGCTGTTAGCACCTCATCAATAACAGTATTTGATATGTTAAAATCTTATAAAAAAGAAATTATTATTCAAAATATTCAAATCATTAAAAAAAGAGGCGGGAAAAATAACATTGGATGATATTTTTAATACAATAAGATTAATTGAAAAATATCTTCCAAAACCGACTTACACCCTAAAGAAAACAAAATATCTAAATTGCAAAGATTTAATAAATGACAGATTCACTCTAAAAGAAAATATACCCCCATATAATCAATCCGCAATGGATGGGATAGGAGTTATATCTAAAAAAGATGCTTACATTTTAAAAGGCAAAACACTACTTGATAAATATATTGACTATAAGATTAAAGATAATGAATGCGTAATCGTTAAAACAGGATCTCTTATACCTAATTCAATAAAATATATAATTCCAAATGAGGCTTACTTTCAGAATAAAAACTTATTTCATATTTTTAAATACGATTTTAAAAATACATTCATAAGAAAAAAAGGACATGTTTTTAAATCAGGACAAAAGTTTATTTTTAAAAATAGATACTTGAACAAAACAGAACTTTTTATTTATAATTCTTTCAAAAACATAAGTGTAAAAATTAAAAATAATCTATCTTTTAAAATTATTTCAACAGGGAATGAATTTACAAAAAATCATTTTATTTATCCTACTAATGCCTCATATTTAGTGAATTATTTAAATTCACACAATCAAAAAATAGATAAAAATATTCATATCAAAGATGATCAAAAAATTTTAGAAAAAGAACTCAAAAATAGTAAATCTAATATAACTATTGTCATTGGCGGCACTGGTAAAAGTGAAGATGACTTTGATTTTAGAAATTTTAAGTTATTAGTAGATGGTTTAAATTTAAAACCAGGTAGACCCTTTAAGTCATTTATTAGAAATAGACAAATTTTCTTATTTTTTCCTGGAAATCCATGTTCATCTTTTGTACTCACAAACATTTTAGTCAATTCATTAATTCTTAAATATCAATTTTCAAAAGTTCTTAATTTTGACAATGAAATTGATATTGAGAAGATAAAATTTAATTTTGAAAGTTTAATGAGAAAATCATTTCTATTTGGAATTATGAAAAATGATCAAAATATCAAAATATTCAATAATCAAGAAAGTTCAAATATTTCTAATATATTAAAATCAAATTGCCTTATTTACTTCAATAAGACCAAAAAATTGAGAATTTATAAATTAAATGACAAATAAAGCAAAAAAACTATTTAATTTTATTCAAAGCTATATTCAAAAAAATGGCATAGCTCCCTCTTTTGATGAAATGAAAAACTTTATGGGTTTAAAATCAAAATCATCTATTTTTCAATATTTAGACTATCTTCAAGAAAATAAATATATCGACAGAGACAAACTTAAATCAAGATCAATAAAACTTAAAAATGAAATTCCTTTGTATCCAGAAATTTCAGCTGGCAAAGCCTTAGAAACTGATTTAGCAAATATAGAATATGTTCAATTAGAAAATTTGATTAAAAATAAATCACGAAATTCTTTTGCGTGCAAAGTTAATGGTGAGTCAATGAATGCTTATGGAATCCAAAATGGTGATATAGTAATACTAGATAGTAATAGCGATTATAAAAAAAATGATATTTGCGCTATACAAATAGATAATAGCGAAATATCTCTAAAAAAAATTGAATTATTAAAAGATAATATAAAAATTTATGGAGATATTGATAATTTTAAACCAATTACTATAAAAAAAGATAGGGTTAAAATAGTAGCAAAAATGATTGGATTAATCAGGAACTATAAATGATAAAAACAAGATTTGCACCCTCTCCTACAGGTAACTTTCATATGGGTGGTCTTAGAACAGCCATTTATAATTACCTATACGCCAAAAAATATAATGGCACATTTCTTTTAAGAATCGAAGATACCGATCAACAAAGATCAAAAAAAGTATTCGAAGAAGAAATTCTTCAAATATTTAAAATTTTTGAGCTAAATTATGATGAAATCAATTACCAATCTAAAAATATTCAGAAACATAAAGAAATTATTGATACTTTATTAGATCAAAATTTAGCATACAAAGAAAATGATGGCCCTTATCGCTTTAAAGTTAATAGAGAAAAAGATTATTTTGAATATGAAGACTTAATATTAGGAAAAATTAAAATACCCTCAGAAAATATAGAGGACTTTTCAATAGCCAGATCAGATAAATCTCCCACATTCGTTCTATCAAATTTAGTTGATGATCATTCAGATCAAATTACTCATGTAATTAGAGGTAATGATCACTCAATCAATACTATAAAACAAAAACTAATCGCTGAGTCTTTATCACTTAATAAAATTGAATATGCTCATATACCCCTTATTCATGATTTAAATGGTAAAAAACTCTCTAAAAGAGATAACATAACTAATGTTGATTTTTATTTGAATGAGGGATTTTTAAAAGAAAGCATTTTTAATTTTATAATAAAATTGGGTAATAATTTTAATGATTTAGAATATTTAAATATCCAAGATGCGATAAATAATTTTGAAATCTCAAAAATCGTACTATCTCCAGCTAAATTTGATATTCAAAAATTAGAATTTATAAATCAGCACTATTTAAATCAACTCTCATTTCAGGAGTTTAAACTTCATATAAATTCCAACAACCTAAAAGATACTGAAAATTATAATTTAGATATTATTTATAAAGATATTCTATCTAGGGTAACCACAACCAAAAAAATCAATGATGAAATTTCATCTTTAATTAATTTTTTTCATAAAAAAAAAATTGTTGATATTGACAATAATGAAAAAGATTTAATTCAAAAAATTTATAAAACTATTCAAGATTTGCATAATGAAGAGGATCTTTTAGGGGCACTTGAAAAAAATGATTTATTTTTAAAGAAAATTGGAAAAACAGTAAGAAAAATATTTGTTAATTTTGAATCAAAACTTCCAATTGATAAAATAATATTCTTTTATGGCATTAGTAATTTTAAAGAAAGATTGCTATTATACCTTCCATGATTGATGAAAAAAGATTTAAACTTATTGATAGCAAAACAGGTAAAGAATTTGAATTTGATGGCTTAACTGGTTCAATGGGACCAGATGTAATTAATATTTCATCTCTCTACAAACAAACAGGTCTCTTTACTTATGATCCAGGTTTTACTTCAACAGCCGCTTGTAATTCAAAAATAACTTTTATCGATGGCGAAAAGGGAATACTTCAGTATCGAGGTTACCCAATTGAAGATTTAGCTAATCATAGTACCCATCTAGAAGTGTGCTATCTACTTTTGCATGGAGAACTTCCATCAGAAACAGATAAAGAGGAATTTGAAAGCATTATAAAGAACCATACTTTATTAAATGAACAAATAACTCAGTTTTATAGAGGGTTTAGAAGAGATGCGCACCCTATGGCCATGATGATTGGTATTGTTGGAGCTTTATCTTCTTTTTATCATGACACTTTAAATATTGAAAATCCAGAACATCGAATGATAGCTACACATAGACTTTTAGCTAAAATTCCAACAATTGCTGCTATGGCCTATAAATATTCAGTTGGTCAACCTTTTGTTTATCCATTAAATAAACTCAATTACGCAGAAAATTTTTTACACATGTGTTTCGCAACACCAGCTGAAGAATATGAAATTAATCCACTATACTCAAAAATTATGGATCAAATATTCATTCTTCACGCTGATCATGAACAAAATGCATCGACTTCAACAGTTCGTACGGCGGGATCTTCTTTAGCCAATCCATACGCGTGTTTATCTGCAGGTATCTCTTCCCTATGGGGTAAATCTCATGGTGGGGCAAATGAAGCAGTCATAGATATGATAAATGAAATTGTAAAAAATGATTTAAAACCCAAAGATTTTATTGAAGAGGTAAAGAATAAAAAAAATAAAATCAGGCTTATGGGTTTTGGTCATAGAGTCTATAAAAGTTATGACCCAAGAGCAAAAGTTTTAAAAAAAAGCACAGAAGATTTATTTAAGCAATTAAAGCTAAAATCAAAAGAATTAGAAATTGCAAAGGAAATAGAGGAATTAGCTTTAAATGATAACTATTTTAAAGAAAAAAATTTATATCCTAATGTTGATTTTTATTCCGGAATACTTTTAAAAGCATTGGGAATACCTGTTTCAATGTTTACACCTATATTTGCAGTAGGAAGAACCGTCGGTTGGCTTTCGCAATGGAAAGAAATGATTGAAGATAATGAGTTTAAAATTACGAGGCCTCGGCAACTTTACAGTGGTGAAAAAAATAAAAATTACAAAAAAATAAACGAAAGAGAAAAGAAATCTATTTTTAATCTTTTATGGCTAAAGAAGACTTTTTTAAATAATCAATAATTATATCTGATTTAAATTTTTGAAAACTAGAATTTTTTAAAGAATATTTAATTTGATCATAATATTGATAAAATAAAATTTTATTCTTAAATAAAATTTCAAACTCTTTAATTAAATTATTAGAATTAAAATTTGATTGAATAAATTCTTTTGTACATAATTTTTTATTGAAAATATTAATCAAAGATAAAAATTCAGATTTTACAAATATTTTAAAAATTGAATAATTTATCCAATTAGCTTTATAAAAAATAAAATGAGGTATTTCAGAAAAAATAAGCTCTAGATGTACAGTTCCAGAACAAGCAAAAGCAAAATCTAATTTAGTAATATTGTTGTAATAATCTTTATCATTTAAATAAAATTGGTAATTATAATTATCAAAATAACTTGCGATTAAAGTTTCGAAATCTTTAGTTACAAAAAAATAAAAATTAAAGTTACCTATTCTTTTTAATTTATCAATAAGATCGACTATAATTGGAATATTATAAATAATTTCTTGATGCCTACTCCCTAAAAAAATACCAATATTTTTAATTGGAAATCTATCTCTATTACTAATAACAATATTATTTAATATAGGATGACCAACATAAGAATATTTATCTTTATGGTAAAATTTTCTTTCAACTTCAAATATTGAAAAAATATGATCAAAATATTGATTAATAAATATTGCTTTTTTCTCTTTCCAAATAAAAACAGAAGGACCTATGAATTGACAATATTTAACAGATTTATTTCTAAATTTTTTAAGGTAAAATTTTGAAAAATCAAAAGAGTCTATAAAGAATATATGAGTGAAATTATTTTCTTTTTCTAAATGATATAAAAAATTTCTTAAATTAAATAAATAAGGAAGATTTTTAAAAATATCCACAACACCCATTAAAGATTTGATTTTTATTTTAGTTAAATCTTTAAAAAGAAGATTTTCTTCAGCCATTCCAAATGTAAAAATTTTATCGATATTAATTTGAAAAAAAGGATCTTTTAATAGCACTTTTAAATTTTCTCTAGCAGACTGTTCTAAGGTGATGAATAATATTTTCAATTAAATTACTATTAAACTTAATTTTGATTTATTAATATTTTCGATAAAAGAATTTTTAT
>VTPN01000014.1 GCA_008638215.1 Pelagibacteraceae bacterium | reverse complement strand
GATTTGGCAATTTCCATATCGTTGGTTACATTTGTAAAAATAGTGGGCTGAATGTAATAACCCTTTTTTAAATCTTGTGGTCGATCAGATCCTCCACAAACAAGTTTAGCACCTTCTTTTTTTCCCAATTCAATTAAATTGATAATTTTTTCGTACTGAACTTTCGAGACGACAGGCCCAATGTGATCACCAGCTTTCTCAGGAGAGTCTACTTTCATTTTAGAAACTTCGTCAACCGCCTCTTCAACAGAACGATCATAAATTGATCTTTCCACAAGCATACGCGTGGGAGCATCACAAGATTGTCCGGAGTTACTCATGACATTTCGTATTCCATCACGAACTGCATTTGAGGGTGCATCGGCGAATACAATATTTCCCCCCTTTCCTCCTAATTCCAGACAAACTCTTTTAATAGTGTGAGAGGCATTTTGTAAAATCAACCTTCCGGCTCGAGTAGATCCTGTAAAAGAAATCATATCAATATCAGAATGACCAGACATATAAGTTCCAACTCCAGCTCCATCTCCATTGATCAAATTAAAGACACCTGCAGGAAAACCGGCTTCATTTATCATTTCAGCAAATAATATTCCAGACAAAGGAGCTAACTCAGATGGTTTTAAAACCATAGTGCATCCAGTCGCCAAAGCAGGAATAACTTTAAGTGCAATTTGATTGATTGGCCAATTCCAAGGAGTTATTAAACCACAAACGCCAATAGGTTCCTGAATAATATAATTATTTGATTTTTCATTAAACTTATTTTCAAAATTAAAATTTTTTAATTGTTCAATGAAATCATTTAAGTGATCGAGGCCTGATTGAGTTTGTACATTTGATGAAAAGTCTTTTGGGCAACCCAACTCAGTAGTTATCGCAATGCTCATTTCATCAAATCTTTTTTGATAAATTCCTTTGAGTTTGTTTAATAATTCTAATCTTTCCTCAACACTAGTTGCGGACCATGTTTCAAAAGATTTTTTGGCTACTTTTACAGCATCATTTAAATCTTTTTCATTACCTATGGCAATTTGAGTAATGATTTCCTCATTAGCGGGATTAATAACATCCAATAGTTGAGTTGAATCAGGCTTTACCCATTGGCCGTTTATATAAAATTTTTGATTATTTTGATTGTTCATATGGTTATTTAATTAAGATCTCTTTTTTCATATATTGAGTAAAATAATATAATTAGGAGATTATAGATATGAGAAAATTTATTATAGATATGACAATGTCATATGATTTTAAAGTAACAATCGAAGCTGAGTCAGAGGAAGAGGCAAAAGCAAAATTCACTTCCACTCCTCTCGAAAAACTAGGGGATTATCAGTTCAAATCTTTCTATAAAACATTTCGAAATATTCAATTAGATGAATTCGATCCTCGTTTCTATAAAGATGACGGCAAAGTAAAATAATCAATTATAATGGATAGCAATATTCTCAATCACGAAGAGAGCTATTTATTAAATAAACTACAAGATTATCAAATTACAAAGGGTGAGGGAAAGTTTGATAATGATGGTAATCCGTTACATTGGCCTGGGTGTACTATCATTTGTCCGATTCAAGAAAACTCTTTAGTTTCAAGTTTATTAGCCGAAGTACAGGAAAATTTTAAAGAAATAGCACCAAACAGAAAATATACCTTTTTACCCCAATCAAGTTTTCATATGACTTTATTTGATTGCTGTAATGTTAGTACTTTTAAAACCTCATATTGGCCAGATAGTATACAAGATACGCAAAATTATTTAGAAATTGCAAATATTTTATCTGATCGTTTAAAAAATTATCAATTTCCCAATTCCTTAGCTGTTAGGCTAAATAAATTCTTTGGAGGTTTTAGTACTTTATTAACTCCCTACTCTTCTAAAGATGAAGAGATATTGAGAAATTGTCGTGATGATTTAAGTAACTTATTAGGTATAAAATTTGAAAATCACCTAAGGTATACTTTTCATATTACGCTAGCTTATATATTGGAACCACTAACTTTAGAAGAAGTAAGTAGATTAATAGGTTTAGAAAAAAAAATGAATAAAAAATTTAAAAATGAAATTCCATTAATAAATTTACCTCAACCAGAAATATGCGTCTTTAATGATATGTATAAATTTACAAATATAAAAAATATCATTTAATGCTTAAGTTAGTTTTAATTAGGACAACGAATTACCAAGTCACTAACACACCCAATCTATTAAGAATCGTCGGAAATTTATAGTTAGAGGAAATATTTCAAAAAATTAAAACAAGCAATGGTGATTACAGCAGAACCAAGACTATATATACCTAAAAAATTAATCAGATAACTGATTTACTATTGATAGACCTAATGCCACTGCGGGGCCTATTCCAAAGGCAAAAATTATAGTACCTAGACCCAAAGTACCTCCAAGATACCAACCTAACAAGACAACAGTTATTTCAAGAGATGCGCGGACGTATGAAATGGGATAACCGGTTACTCGCGTAAGACCTGTCATTAATCCATCTCTAGGTCCTGGTCCTAAGTTTGCAACTAAATAAACACCACTTCCAAAACCTACTAAGAGAACAGATATTATAGTGAGACAATATTGATAAAAAATTGATGAGGGAGGATCAAAAAAATAAGAAGTTAGGTCAATTACAGCAGCGATAATAAAAGTATTTAAAATAGTCCCTATCCCAGGTTTTTGTTTTAAAAATATCCAAAAAAACAAAACAACAAAACTGATTAAAAAGGTAGAACTGCCAACCGTCAGACCAGTCTTTAAAGATAAACCTTCAGATAAAACTAACCAGGGAGAATTTCCTGTTGATGAAATTAATAGCAAAGCCTCCCCTAAACCAAAACAAAAAAGACCTAAAGATAAAAATAAAAGAGTTTTATATTTCGGTTTAAAATTTAGAGAGCTTTCTGAACTCCACGTTTTCTTTGGTATATGATTTATCTTTAGAAAACTTAAAAAAGAAAACATTTTAAATGGTATTAATTGGCTATTATATTGAATCTACCAGAGATGATGAATGTCATCCCAGAAATATTTATCATAAATATTTTTGATTAAGGGCATCAATGAAGAAATTTCTTCTAAATAAACAGAATTTATATTCAAAGAAGCTTGTTGTTTATTTTTAGCTCCAGGAATAGCAACTGTCACTTCGTCATGCATCAATATCCACTTCAAAGCAAGATCGGCCATAGTGAAATTTTCTGGTAATAATTGTTTTAATTCTTCTACTGCCAACAAACCTTTTTCAAAACTTACACCAGAAAAAGTTTCCCCTACATCAAACGCTTCACCTTTGATATTGTAATTTCGATGATCATTTGCTGGAAAGGAGGAATCTTTAGTCATTTTTCCCGTTAATAAACCACTGGCTAGAGGGACCCTAACTATAATAGCTACATCTCTTTTAGCGGCCTCTTTGAAGAATTCTTCAGAGGGTTTTTGGCGAAACATATTAAAAATAATTTGAATACTTTTAACATTTGGAAATTGAATAGCGTCCAAAGCTTCGGATACTTTTTCTACACTAACACCATAATGTAAAATTTTTCCCTTTTTGACGATATCATCCATCATTTCATAAGTTTCTTTTTTAGAACATACATCAGAAGGTGGACAGTGAAGTTGTAATAGGTCTATACATTCAACTCCAAGATTTTTTAATGAACGATCAATAAAACTCTCAATGTTTTGAGGATTGTAACCCTCTGAATTGTGAGGATTTAATCTTCTCCCGGATTTAGTGGCCACATAGATTTTTTCACTCGTGGACTTTAATAACTCTCCAATAAATTGCTCACTTCGGCCATCACCATAAACATCAGCAGTATCAAAAAAATTTACACCATTATCTAAAGAGGTTTTTAAAACTTCATTGGCATCTTCTTTGGAAACATCCCCCCATTCAGAACCAATGGCCCAGCAACCGAGTCCAATTTCGGAAACCTGCCAACCGCTATTAGAAAATTTTCTGAACTTCATAGAGAATTTATTTATAATTTAATATATCTGCTTTCATACATTTTTTTCTATTTTTTAAAATTATCATTTACTTAGTGTTGAATTTAAATGAGATTAAATAAACTTAGATAAACAGATATTTTTTATCAAAAATTCATTCAAAAATATTGAAATTATTGAATTTATAAAATTCAAACAAATTTGAACTCTATTAATCTAGTATTGATATGATAAAGTCTAAGTCTTTAGGAGGAATTTTCATGTTAAAAATGAAAACAATAATTGTTGCACTTCTAAGTGCGATGATGCTTTCTTCTGTTGCCTATTCTAAAACTCTCGTATTCTGTTCTGAAGGATCACCAGAGGGATTTGATCCAGCATTATATACTGCTGGTACTACGTTTGATGCAACAGGGAGAAATCTTTACAATAAATTAGTCGAATTTGAAGTGGGAACGACTAAAACGATTCCAGGATTGGCTGAGTCTTGGGAAGTTTCGGAAGATGGTTTAACTTACACTTTCAATTTACGCAAAGGTGTCAAATTCCATTCAACAGACTATTTTACCCCTTCTCGTGATTTTAATGCAATCGATGTTGTTTTTTCATTTGAAAGACAACGAGTAGAAAAGCATCCCTACAATAAATATTCCGGTGGAACATGGGAGTATTTTGGCGGGATGTCAATGCCAGATCTAATTAAATCAGTTGAAGCAGTCGATGATTACACAGTTCGATTTAATTTAAATAGACCAGAGGCTCCAATGGTGGCAAACCTTGCAATGGACTTTGCTTCGATTTTATCTGCTGAGTATGCTGCGAAATTATTAACCGCTGGAACTCCAGATATGCTTAATCAAGAACCTATTGGAACAGGTCCTTTTCAGTTTGTAGGTTACCAGAAAGATGCTGTTATCCGTTATGCAGCTAACCCTGATTATTGGGAAGGTGCACCTAAAATTGACAACTTAGTGTTTGCGATAACACCAGACTCTTCTGTTCGTTATCAAAAATTAAAAGCGGGTGAATGTCATGTAATGCCTTACCCTAACCCAGCTGATCTTGAAGCTATGGCTGCAGACAGCGATATTAATCTTATGTCTCAAGAAGGCTTAAACGTCGGATATTTAGCATACAATACACAAGTTGCTCCTTTTGATAATGCCAATGTTAGAAAAGCATTAAATATGGCAATTAATAAAGAAGCTATTATTGATGTGGTCTTCCAAGGGTCTGGTTCTGTTGCAAAGAACCCTATTCCCCCAACAATATGGTCTTATGATGATAGTACAGTAGATGATCCTTATGATCCTGCCGCAGCTCAAGCAATGTTAGAAGCTGAAGGCGTTGCTGGACTAGAAATGAAGGTATGGGCAATGCCCGTGCAACGACCATATAATCCTAATGCTCGACGAATGGCAGAACTGATTCAAGAGGACTTTGCAAAAGTAGGAGTAAAAGTTGAAATAGTATCCTATGAATGGGGAGAGTATCTTGATAAATCCAAAGCCTTAGATCGAGATGGTGCTATTTTATTAGGTTGGACTGGCGATAATGGCGATCCAGATAACTTCCTTGCGGTTTTATTAGGTTGTGATGGTGTGACAAAATCTAATAGAGCTCAATGGTGTTATCAACCTTTTGATGACATAGTGCAAAAAGCAAAAGTGATTTCAGACCAAAAAGAAAGAACTAAGCTTTATCAACAAGCACAAAAAATCTTCAAAGATCAAGCTCCATGGGCAACGATTGCACACTCAGTTGTGTTTAAACCTGTTCGTGCAGAAGTTAAAAACTTTAAAATTGACCCACTCGGTGGACACGTTTTTAAAGCAGTTGATTTAGAATAATCAAATTATTAAGCAGCCGGATCCAACCGGCTGCTTTTCTTACTTAAATGATTTCACTCAAGACATACCAACAGGCAGCTCAACAAGCATCGCTAGATGCGCTGATACTTGTGCCTGGTCCTAATTTCGCAAGAGCTTTAAATGGAAGCTTTATGCAGCATGAACGACCCTTACTAGTTACTATTCCCGCACATGAAGATGCATTTGCAATAGTCCCTAACATTGAAATGAGTGTCTTTAGTGCTCTCAATTTTCCTGGATCAATATATGAATATACTGATCAAACGGGCTATCAAGATGCTTTTGAACTAGCATTTAAAAAACATACTTTTCCTAAAATTGGTGTCGAAGGTTTAAATATGCGAGTATTTGTTGACCAAGCCATTCGTTTAGCCAGTCCTCACTCTCAAATTATTGATGCAGAAAAAATTATATCTAATCTTCGTTTGCATAAAAATGCACTAGAAATAGAAAATTTAAAAAAAGCTATCCAAATTTCAGAACAAGCGTTATCAGAAACAACGGCACAACTCAAATTAGGGATGACTGAAAAAACAATTGAAAATCTTTTAATTCAAAATTTATTCAAATTTGGAGCCCATGGTCTTGCCTTTAATCCTATTGTGGCTGCCAATACAAATTCCGCAAATTCCCATGCGCATGCAAGAGAGGACTATCGCATTCAAAATGGCGATACCCTTTTAATTGATTATGGTTGCGTCTATGAAGGATTGTGTTCTGATATTACTCGAACATTTTTCATAAATTCAGCGACATCCGAACAAGAAGAAGTTTATAATATTGTTTTACAAGCAAATTTAATCGCACATCAACAGTCCAAATCTGGCGTAACCGCTCATAGTGTTGATGATGCTTGCACGAAATATCTAGAACAAAGTTCCTACGCTAAAAGAGTTCGTCATCGTACCGGCCATGGACTAGGACGAGACGTTCACGAGGCTCCTTACATTATCAGGGGCAATGAACAAATTCTTGAAGAAGGAATGGTTTATACCATCGAACCTGGACTTTATGAAATTGGTAACTTTGGAGTTCGCATTGAAGATAATGTCTTGATTACACCTGATGGAAGTACTTCTCTCACCCATTTTCCTAAAGACTTTACTGTTCTTCAAGTTTCATGATTGAATTTATTATACGTAAAATTGTGATGTTTTTTTTCACCTTTCTTGGGGTGAGTTTATTATCATTTTCATTTATTCGTCTACTACCTGGAGATCCTATTATTTTATTAGCGGGTGAACGAGGTGTTGATGAGGAACGATACGCTCAACTTCAAGCACAGTTTGGGTTTGATCAACCTATCATCCAACAATATTTTAATTTCTTAAATAATATTATCCAGGGTGATTTGGGGGTTTCCTTTGTTACTAAAAAACCAGTGTGGGATGAGTTTTTTACATTATTTCCTGCCACCATAGAACTTTCAGTTTGTGCGGTCTTATTTGCTATAGCGATTGGCATACCGGCTGGAATTATTGCGGCGTTAAAGAGAGGGAAATTTTTTGATCAAGCTCTTATGTCGAGCGCGTTGATTGGATATTCGATGCCTATTTTTTGGTGGGCACTTTTATTAATAATAGTTTTTTCCGGTATTCTTCAATGGACACCTGTATCGGGGAGAATTTCTCTTTTGTATTTCTTTGATGATGTTACCGGATTTATGTTAATTGATAGTTTATTATCAGGAGAAAAAGGTGCATTTAAATCAGCTGTCGAGCACCTAATCCTTCCCACTATCGTGCTTGGGACCATTCCTCTAGCTATTATTGCTCGTCAAACCCGTTCTGCAATGCTTGAAGTTTTAGGTGAAGACTATATTCGAACCGCAAAAGCCAAAGGCCTCTCTAATTTTCGAATTAACGGCATTCATGCACTAAGGAATGCACTTATTCCCGTAGTCACCGTAATTGGACTGAGTATTGGAGTGCTCTTAGCTGGTGCTATCTTAACAGAAACAATTTTTTCCTGGCCAGGCATAGGTAAATGGATGGTTGATTCAATTTTTCGAAGAGATTACCAAGTCGTTCAAGGAGGACTTCTCCTTATTGCGCTAATTATTATGTCAGTCAATTTATTTGTCGATTTATTATACGGATTAATTAATCCTAAAATAAGGCAACAACGATGATCAAATCACAACGCTTTCAAGAATTTTGGTATTATTTTAAAGAAAACAAAGGGGCAGTAGTTGGGTTAATAATTGTGAGTATTTTTTTGTTAATGGCCCTTCTTGCTAATTTCATTGCACCGTATTCACCATCTGAACAATTTCGCGATTTTACTCTTCAACCCCCAGTCTGGCAAGAAGGGGGAAGTTGGCAATTTATTTTAGGAACAGATGTCGTAGGCAGAGACATGCTTTCTCGACTCATTCATGGAGCAAGATACTCCTTTTTAATTGGATTAATTGTAGTTACGCTATCCACAACGGGAGGAATACTATTAGGCTTAATTGCTGGCTTCTCTCAAGGTTTTGTCGATGCTTTCATTTCTCGTTTAATGGATATCATTCTTGCATTTCCCAGTCTTTTATTGGCTTTAGTTTTAGTGGCTATTTTAGGACCATCACTAGTAAACGCAATGATTGCTATTGCAATTGTAATTCAACCCCATTACGTCAGACTCACCAGAGCATCGGTTCTAGCCGAAAAGAATAAAGATTATGTCATTGCAGCTAAAGTAATTGGGGCAAGTAAATTGCGCATTATGTTTAAAACAATATTACCGAATTGCCTATCTCCAATTATCGTTCAAGCCGCTCTTTCCTTTTCAACTGCAATTTTAGATGCGGCCGCCCTTGGTTTTCTAGGAATGGGCGCTCAGCCCCCTACTCCTGAATGGGGAACTATGCTCGCTGATGCGAGGGAATTTATCCTACGAGCATGGTGGGTAGTTACGCTTCCAGGTCTAGCGATTTTAATCACCGTAGTAGCTTTTAATTTAATGGGAGATGGATTAAGAGATGCTCTTGATCCTAAATTAAAAAGAAGTTAATGGCCTTACTGTCTATAAAAAATTTATGCGTTGACTTTAAAACTAGTGCAGGAATTTTTCGTGCTGTTGATAATTTCAATTTAACTATCAACCCTCAAGATATTATGGCAATTGTAGGTGAGTCAGGATCAGGTAAATCTGTTGCTATGCTTGCCCTAATGGGTTTATTGCCTTGGACTGGCACGGTTACTGCAGATGAAATAATTTTTGACAATATAAATTTATTAAATATTTCGCCCAAAGAGAGAAAAAAAATTATTGGCAAAGATATCTCAATGATTTTTCAAGAACCTATGACCTCACTTAATCCTTGTTTCACAGTTGGTTTTCAAATTAAAGAAACTTTAAAAACTCACTTACCGGAATTGAATCGACATCAAATTCATCAACGATCAATAGAGCTCTTAGATCAAGTAGGTATTCCTGATAGTGAAAAAAGATTAAAAGCATTTCCTCATCAGCTATCAGGAGGGATGAATCAGCGAGTTATGATCGCTATGGCTATTGCCTGCAATCCAAAAGTTTTAATTGCAGACGAACCTACAACAGCTCTTGATGTAACTATTCAGGCTCAAATTCTAGACTTAATGTTAGATCTTCAAAAAGATAAAAAAATGGCACTAATATTAATCACTCATGATATGGGGGTGGTTGCAGAAACGGCCCACACCGTAAGTGTTCAATATGCAGGTCAAAAAATCGAAGAGCGATTAGTTAGCGATATTTTTAATAACCCATATCACCCCTATACTGCAGCTTTATTAAATGCCCTACCCGAAAAAAGTCGAGACAAAAAAATGAATACCATAGAAGGGGTTGTTCCAGGTCAATTTGATCGACCTGAAGGATGTCTGTTCTCTAATCGTTGTCCTTATGTTCAAAATATATGCAAACAACAAATTCCAGAAGTCAAAACAACACTTGGTCAAGTCAGATGTCATTTCCCTCTATCATGAAGATCTTAAAACTTAATAATATTTCTAAAGACTACAATGTATCAGGAGGTTTTCTTCAGCCAAATAAAAAATTAAAAGCTCTTTCTAATATTACCCTGGAGATACAAAAAGGGGAAACATTAGCAGTTGTGGGTGAGTCGGGTTGCGGAAAGTCGACATTAGCAAGAATTATTACTATGATTGAAAATCCTACCCAAGGAGAAATTTTTTTACATGGCCAATCTATCAGCAGTTTGGGAATGAGTAAAAAAAATAGAACCGCGATACAAATCGTTTTTCAAGATCCCTATGGCTCACTTAATCCGCGTCAAAAAATTGGGGATATCCTAGAAGAGCCTCTTATTATAAATCAAATACACCTTGGTAAAATAGAAATTGAAAAAAAAGCTCGATCGATGCTTGAGAAAGTGGGTTTACTTCCAGAACATTATGATCGATATCCTCATATGTTCTCTGGCGGACAACGGCAGCGCATTGCGATAGCTCGAGCATTAATGTTAAATCCTGAAATCGTGGTCTTAGACGAGCCAGTTTCTGCTCTTGACTTATCTATTCAATCTCAAATTTTAAATCTTCTTGCAGATTTACAAAACCAATTTCAATTAACTTATCTCTTCATTTCTCATGACCTAAGCATTGTAAGGCATTTTGCAGATCGAGTAATGGTAATGTATTTAGGTCAAATAGTTGAAGAAGGTTCAATTGACCAAGTTTTCCAAAATCCGAAACATCCCTATACGAAAGCATTACTAAGCGCTACTCCTATTGCAGATCCATCGATTAAAAAAGAAAGGATACGTCTTACTGGTGAAATTCCATCACCCTTAAACCCACCTTCTGGATGTTCGTTTCATAATAGATGTTGGTTGGCACAGGACATATGTAAGATAGAAAAACCTTTACTTACAAAAGAAGATCATAGATCAAGTTGTCATTTCCCTTTAAGTAAATAACTAAAGGTGCAAATAAAAATTTATCAACACATATAGATAAAAGTGGTGAGCCCAGCAGGATTCGAACCTGCGACACCCTAATTAATTTTTAATAATAAAATTTAAAAAATTAATTAGATATGCCCATGTATATCTGAAATGGATTAGCCCCACTCTTAATGGCATATATAGCAGTGCTAAAACTTAAATCTACTGAGACTGAATCTTGGATTTTAAAATTTAAATCATATTGACTTGCTGAAGTAACGGTTTGAGGAGTAGTAAAGGTAAAAACAACAGCTAATCTTTCACTATTATCAACACTAGTCGCAGTAGTGGTGTTATCAACTTGAGTTAATCTTCCCTTCATTGTACCACCTGTTAAAGTGTAAGCGCCAGGTGTATCAGCTACGAAGTCATTAGAAGGATCATCAGCGAAGTTATCCATATACTCAGTAGTAAATTGTGCTGTAGGAGCGGTTGAACCACAAGTCATACCTAAAGTTGATAAAGTTTCCAAAGTAGGATTTACTGGATTACCTATAACTCCTTGTGTTTTAAATCCAGAGTATGAAGTTATATTGGAATTAGTAGAACAGTATTTTCCAGCAACTCCATCACTACCCTTAACGTCTGCACTAAAAACTTCAGTGTGTTGAAGTTGTAGAGCATTGCTAATTAACAAGACCATATAGCCATAAGTACCAATTGCAGGCAAAGAGGTTATGGGCAAGGAAGAACTAGCAGGCATGGTAATATCTAAAACGCTAGCTGATGTTGAATCTAGAAAAAAACTACAAGACGAATAATCTGTTGGATCGGACGCCAGAGGATCTGCTGTACATAATCCAACTTTATAAAATTGTAATCTATAAACATCAGGTATTTCCTGACAAGCATCACCAAGATTTCCATCGGTATCAGTTACAACGTTGCTTTGAGCGGCGACTATTATTTCACCACTAGCATTTCGCACGCATGTGGTATCAGTTTCAGCTTTAGCATTTATTGAAGTTAAAGAAGAAATTACGATAAAAATTAATAAAAAATATCTCATATTAAAAACCTTTCACAATCAAAGCGCCTTCTAATTCAACAACAACTTTGTTCGTTCTTTTTACCTTTTGGAGCATTTGCTTTGAAACATCACTATTCTCAAATGCTTGAGTAGAGTAGAATTTATCAGTAATTGTTGGTTTTTCAGATGGTGGGTATGAAAAGGTAACCATAACATATTCATCTTGGCCAGTTATAGCATTATCATCCACTCCAGCCTCTAAGGATATGGACTTTGTAAGATGAATTTCTGTACTCAGTTTATTACCTGAGGAGTCTTTGCTATTTTTAATGGAGCTCCATGTGTAATTTTCATAGTAAATTTTTGCCCACGGCAGATAAGGAATTTGACCACCAATGATTAAGTCGTATCCATCTAATACTCTTTCATTATAATCACCTACAGTTATTGAGCCAGTCAATCCGCTATAGTAATTACCAACAATTTCAAATGGACCTGAAATTAACTCACCACCAAAGCTCATTCTTTGATGATTTTTACTATCTATATCAAAAAATGTATTTAAACCCCAAAAATAAGAATTATCATCTGAGAGATTACGGTAACCAACGCCAAAATTCAATGCCTGACGATCTTTTCCTTTGATTGTATAATTATTTAATTGGGTTTGTGTAAACCAAACACTATCAATTTTCATTTCAGTCAAAGGTCTAACTAACACAATACTGCCCATGGGTTGCATATTTTGACCAGCAGTTAAGGAAACTTCAGTAGTACCTTCATTGCCAAAATAGTTTTTAATAACATCGCTAGTTCCTTTTGACAAAGAACTATAAAAATTACTTACAGAATCATGAAGTAAAGAATTTGCCTTATTAGAAGCATAAGAACTTACATCATTAGTAGCAGAAGTAATACTAGGAGATATAAGAAAGGTGATAAGGAGTATTTTAATTACAATTTTCATTTTTTTTTAATTAAATGAAAAAAGATAATTATAAAAAGTTGAGTTCCTTAGATCAGATAATTTTATTTTTTGTTATTATTTAGTTTTATAAAAATAATGCAAACAAAAAGTGTAATAAAAAATGAACTTATAATTTTGTTTCTTGAGCCCGTGAATCTTAAAAGGCGTTTATCATAGGTTTATTCTTTGATAAAAACTGTTCTAAAACAATATCTTTAATTTTAGTAGATGATGTTCTTGGATTATATTTAACTTTTTGAATTTTTTTTCCCATACTTAATATGAAATTATCAACGTCAAGATTATATGGTTTTTTTCCCCAGTCTTCCCCAACAACAAAAATATCAACATTCAACTCTTTACATCCTGAAACATACTCAAGGTTGTAATAAGGTCTAACGATATCGACACAAGATAATGCCTTCAACATTTCAATTCGCTGCTCTAACGGCACTATTGGAATATTAGGTTTGTACATATTTACTACTTCATCAGAGGCAACACCAACAGCAAGAATATCACCAAGTGTCTTGCAATATTTTAATAACGCAAGGTGACCAACGTGAAGTAAATCGAACGTACCAACGGTATAAACTATTTTTTTCATATTAAATTTCAATTAAGAGATAAATGGTGATATAGATAATTAAATTTATCTGATAATTTTAAAATAGATTAATCCTCTGAATTTACCACTAAATTATTATTTTTCGAAAAATGAGCAAAAAATCCATACTTTCATTTATAAAAGATTTACCAAACATATGTTCACTTATGGGATTAGTATGTTCAATACTTGCAATTTATTTTATGTTCATTGGTATATATCAAATTGCAATGATAGGGATGATTTGGGCAGTAGGATTTGATTGGGCTGATGGAATTATTGCTCGAAAAATACAAAATAGAACTAAAGAAGAAAAAATTTTTGGGGGTCAGCTAGACTTACTTATAGATATTGTTAGCTATGGCATAGCACCTGCTATTTTAATATTAAGCTTTTCAAACTTTAATCCATTATTTTTACTACCAGCATTAATTATGCTTATTTTTGGGGTTATGAGACTGAGTTATTTTAGTACTTTTGGATTATCAGAAGAGGCAAAGTATACTGGACTTGCGATAGATAATAATAGCATAGTTCTGGTTTTCATATTTATATTCTCAGGATATTTTGACAAAATTGTATTTTCAATTTTATTAGGAATCGTTGGGGTTTTTTTAGCAATCCTAAATATTTCTGACATAAAAACACCCAAGTTATCTGGGAATCCAGTTAATGTTTTAATACTTTCTATTTATATAGTAATTATAACAGCCTTTTATACATATTCATTTCTGGTCTTCTAGATCTCAATAGTATGTGAGAGTTTTTCAACACTTTCTGTTAAGGAAGTGGTGAGCCCAGCAGGATTCGAACCTGCGACACCCTGATTAAAAGTCAGGTGCTCTACCGGCTGAGCTATGGGCCCGAGTAGAAAAGGTGAACATTTCAAATTTTTGATAAGAAATCAAGGACTGGTTTTGGGACACTTTTGGATATATCACCACCTAGACTATGTATTTCTTTTATAAATCTAGAAGAAATAAAATGATATTTCTCTGAAGACATTAAGAAAATAGTCTCAATTTCATTATCAATAGACCTATTCATTCCTGTCATTAAAAACTCATATTCAAAATCAGAAACTGCTCTTAAACCTCTAATTATTACAGAAGATTTTTTAGATTTTACGTAATGCACCAGCAAATTATCAAATTTTTCAATTTCGATTCTTTTTTGATCATCTGTTGGCAAATCCTGAATTGATTTTTCAATTAACTCCAAACGCTGATCTACAGAGATAAGATGTTTTTTTGATTTATTGTTGGAGACAGCAATTATTAGTTTATCAACTACATGTAAACTTCGCTGGATTATATCTAAGTGACCATAGGTTATAGGGTCAAAGGAACCAGGATAAATTCCTACTTTGCTCATTTAATCTTCTAACCTTGCCACAGAAACAATTTTTTCTTTACTATCCAGTTTAAAGACTGAGACGCCTTGAGAAACTCTTCCTACAACTCGAATATTCTCACCAACATTACAACGCAACAATTTACCTGAGTCAGAGATTAACGCCACATTGTCATCTAAATTGACCTTTAATGATTGAACAACTCTTCCATTTTTTGGGGTAATAGTAATATTCGTAACACCAGAACCTCCTCTATTGGTAATTCTATATTCATAAGCAGAACTTAATTTACCGTAGCCATTTTCCGTAATGGATAGCAAATACTCTTCGCTATCAGATAATTCTTGGAATTTTTTATTCATTTTGGATGGATCTTTTTTTGCCTCACTCTTAGCTTTTAGATATGACTCCCTCACATCTATAGAAATTTTATTATGAAGAAGACTGCAAATCGAGACGACTTTATCATCTTTTGCCAATTTAATTCCTCTTACACCGGCAGAGCCAAGACCTGAGAACTCTCTTAAATCTTTAGTAGCAAAACGAATAGATTTACCGTTAGTAGTAGCTAACTGAACATCATCATTTTCGATAACAGAAATGACCCCAATTAGGCGATCACCCGTTTTGAGTTTGATTGCAGCTTTTCCAGTACGGGCAAGTTTGCGTGCGCCACTCATGGCCACATCTTTTAATTTATTTTTTCTGATATTTCCTAAACTTGTGGCAAAAACTAAATTATAATTTTCAAAATCACCGATATCTTTTGGCAATGTGAGAATAGAGGAAATTTTTTCATTTTTAGAAATAGGGATTAAATTTACTATCGCCTTACCTCTGGATGTGGGCGTACCAGGGGGAAGTTCGTAAGCTTTCATCGAATACACTTTACCAACAGAAGTGAAGAAAAGAATTGTATCTCTTGTTGTTGCCGCGAATACCTGTTCGAGGAAATCTTCATCTCTCGTTGTCATAGCATTTTTACCCTTACCACCTCTTTTTTGAACTTTATAGGAGGATTTGAGAACACGCTTGATATACCCTTGATGAGACACTGTAACCACAACGTCTTCTTCGACAATTAAGTCTTCGGTATCGACTTCTTCTAAATCATGTTTTTGAATTTCGGTTTTACGAGGAGTAGCAAAATTATCTTTAATTTCAATTAACTCATCTTTTAAAACTTTTAATAATTGCTTCTCTGAATTGAGAATTTTTAAATAACCATTAATATCTTCAACTAGAGATTTTAAATTATTAAATAAATCATCTCGCTCAAGAGCGGTTAATTTTTGAAGTCTTAATTCAAGAATAGCTTTCGCTTGTTCTTCATCGAGAGAAATTTTAGAAGAAACAGATTTAAATGATGGATTAATTAACTTTATATAATCCGTAATAGTTGATTTTGCCGTCCATTTCGTTGCAAGCAATTTTTGTTTAGCTTCTGCAGGATTTTTAGATTTTTTAATTAAATCAATTACGGCATCAATGTTGTTAACAGCAATAGACAGACCAATAAGAATATTCGCTTTTTCTCTTGCTTTATTTAATTTATAGACAGTTCTTTTGGTAATAACGTCTTTTCTAAATTCGATAAAATGTGAAAGTCCGTCTCTTAAATTAAGGGTTAAGGGCTTAGTTTCCTTTAAAGCTAACATATTACTGCTAAAAGATGTTTTTAAAGGCGTATATTGAAATAATTGATTTTTAATAATTTCTGTTACAGCTGCTGACTTTAATTCTATAACAATTCGAACACCCTCTTTATTAGACTCATCTCTAATATCATTAATACCTTCAATGGTTTTATTATTAACAACATCGGCAATTCTTTCTAAAAGTTTAGATTTATTTTGAAGGTATGGAATTTCAGTAATTACAATAGCATTTCTTGTTTTGATTTTTTCTTCATGAAGTTTAGAGAGAACCGTAACACTCCCCCTGCCCGTTTCATACATTGAATTAAGTCCAGCTGTGCCAGAAATAATTCCACCCGTTGGAAAATCGGGGCCTTTTACAATTTTATGAAGTTGTTTAGATGTACTGTCAGGCTCATCTACAAGGAGTAAAGTAGCATCTATGATTTCGCCGAGATTATGTGGGGGGATATTCGTTGCCATTCCAACAGCAATTCCGCTCGCGCCGTTTACAAAAATATTAGGAAAACGTGATGGTAAGACCTTTGGCTCGGTTAATGTTTCATCATAATTAGGTCTTAACTGGACGGTCTCGTATTCGAGTTCCTCTAACATATAAGAGGCAATTTTATCTAAGCGCGCCTCGGTATAACGCATGGCAGCGGCAGGATCACCATCCATAGAACCATAGTTTCCTTGACCATCAATCAAAGGAAGTCTCATGGTAAAATCTTGTGCCATACGAACCATTGATTCATAGATAGCTGAATCGCCGTGAGGGTGATATTTACCCATCACATCACCAACAATTCTTGCAGATTTTTTATAAGGTTTGTTATGGTGATAGGAGGCCTCATACATGGAATACAAAATTCTTCGATGGACGGGTTTTAAACCATCTCTTATATCAGGAAGGGCTCTCGAGACGATTACGCTCATGGCGTAATCTAAATAACTTTTTTCTAACTCATCTGTAATATCGATATTGGGATAAATTTTATCGTCTAATACGTCAAGTTGTTTTGATTTAGTTTTTTTCTTTTTAGCCAAAATTTAAATTATTTAAAAAGGAATATCGTCATCAAGCTGTTCAGCGGTTGAATTATCTGAACCGCCCAGAGCTTCATCGGCCGCAGATTCAATTTGATTAGAACTATCATCAGATATTGCTGACTGTGACCTTGAGTCTAACATGGTAAGAACTCCAGAATAATTAGGAATAACTACTTCTGTGGTGTATTTATCAACTCCGTTATTGTCAGTCCACTTACGAGTTTGTAACTGACCTTCAATGTAAACTTTTGAGCCTTTTCGAAGATATTTTTCACAAACATCTGCTAGTTTGTCGTTAAAAACAACTACGCGATGCCATTCGGTCTTATCTTCAAGCTGTTGGGTTTCTTTGTTTCTGTATTTAGTTGAAGTAGCAATTGAAAAACTTGCCAATCTAGAACCAGCTGAAGTTGCGCGAATATCAGGGTCTTTACCTAAATTTCCGAGAAGAATTACTTTATTTACTGATCCAGCCATGATTATTTTAATAAAAGATTATATTACTATATATTAATTCATCTTTTATTGATACCAAATTTATGGAAAATACTTCTCCCTTAACCCATATCATTGTTCATAATGCCCATGAACATAATTTAAAAAACTTAAATCTAAGTTTACCTAAAAATAAATTGGTTGTTATCACAGGTGTTAGTGGATCGGGCAAATCTACACTCGCCTTTGATACAATTTATGCAGAAGGCCAGAGAAAATACATCGAATCACTTAGTGCTTACGCAAGGCAATTTTTAGATATGATGGATAAACCCAAAGTAGATAAAATTGAAGGTTTATCACCTGCTATTTCCATTGATCAAAAAACAACAAGTAAAAATCCTAGATCTACAGTTGGAACCGTAACAGAAATTTATGATTACTTAAGGGTTTTATTTGCAAGAGTGGGCACTCCCTATTCTCCTACAACTGGCAAACCTATCATTGGACTCACGAGTTCTGAAATTATTGATGAAGTTCTATCAAAATTTAATAAAAAAAAAATTATGATCATGACTCCTCTAATCAAAGGAAGAAAAGGAGAATATAGAAAATTATTTGAAGAATATTTTAAAAAGGGCTATGAACGTTTTTATGTAAATGAAAAAATATATCAAAAAAACGAAATTCCTGAATTAAGTAAAAATTTTAAACATTCCATCAGTGTCATCATAGATCGAGTCATTCCAAGCGAAGAGAATCGTGACCGTTTAGCTAATAGTATAGAAATTTGTCTGAATGAAAGTAATGGAAATGTTGAACTATACGATCTGGAAACTGAAAAACTCACTAGTTTGTCTAATAAATTTATGTGTCCTGTCAGTGGTTTTAGCATAGATGAAATTGAACCAAGACTTTTTAGCTTTAATAATCCGTACGGAGCCTGTAGTGACTGTGATGGCCTTGGAGAGGTTGATGCCTTTGATGAAGATTTACTCATTCCTGATAAAAATTTAAGTTTTAATGAAGGAGTCATTAACTATTGGTCAGATAAAGCTCAAGCCAAAATACATCCAAAATTAAAAAAATTATTCGATAAAAATAATCTTAAAGATATCATTTGGTCGAAATTGCCTAAAGTTATTCAAAATGAAGTCTTGTATGGAGGAAAGGATTTTGAGGGACTTGTGAATATCATGGATAATATTTATGATGGCACTTCTAGTTGGTGGCGCCAATGGGAATTAGAAAAATTTAGAAATTCTAAAACTTGCCAATCTTGCCAGGGAAATCGATTAAACGAGAAAGCTCTATGTATTAAAATTGATAACTTAAACATTAGTGAACTTACCCAATTAAGTATCAATAAAACTCTAAGTTGGTTTAATAATTTTGAAAAATCGTTATCTGAACAAAAAAAATTAATCGCTGCCCCATTAAAAAAAGAGATTTTTTCAAGATTAAACTTCTTAAATGAAGTGGGATTGAATTATCTAAGCTTATCGAGGAAAAGCTCTACATTATCAGGGGGTGAGTCTCAACGGATAAGATTAGCAAGTCAAATAGGCTCAGGTTTAACTGGAGTAACTTATGTTCTAGACGAGCCCTCTATTGGACTTCATCAAAGAGATAATCAAAAATTGATAAACACTCTGAAAAATTTAAGAGATCTGGGCAATACGATCATAGTTGTAGAACATGATGAGGATATAATTAAAGAAGCCGATTATGTTGTAGATATTGGAAAATATGCAGGAATAAAAGGAGGATCTATAGTCTCCGAAGGATCCTTTCAAAAAATATTGCATAATAAAGATAGTCTTACTAGCGGGTATATTAACGGTATTATTAATCGATATCCGCAAACTCAAAACAAGAATGATGATAAAGGATTCATTCAAATTGCAAATGCCAATGGTAATAATTTAAAAAACGTTAGTGTTAAATTTCCACTCGGAAAATTTATAAGTGTTACAGGTGTATCAGGGAGCGGTAAATCTACTCTGATAAATGAAACTTTATATGGTGCTGCAAATAATAGAATTTATGAAAAAATAATCAAAACCCTACCCTATGAAAGCATAAGTGGAATTGAAAATATAGACAAAGTCATAAATATTGACCAATCTCCCATTGGAAGAACACCTCGTTCTAATCCAGCTACCTATGTAGGATTGTTTACTCCTATCAGAGAATGGTTTGCAAATTTACCTGAAGCTAAAGTGAAGGGTTTTAAACCTGGTCGATTTTCTTTTAATGTTAAGGGTGGTAGATGTGAAAGTTGTGAGGGAGATGGACTCAAAAAAATTGAAATGCATTTCTTAGCTCCAGTTTATGTTAAATGTGAAGTCTGTAACGGAAAGAGATACAACAAAGAAACTTTAGCCGTCCAATTCAAATCTAAAAATATTAGTGATATTTTATCCATGACTGTCGATGATGCTTGTGAATTTTTCGAGTCAAACCCCCAAGTTTATTCTAAACTTAAAACATTACAAAATGTAGGACTTGGCTATATTTCCATTGGGCAAGCAGCCACTACTCTTTCAGGAGGTGAAGCGCAAAGGATCAAACTTTCAAAAGAATTATCAAAAAGACAAACAGGAAAAACTTTGTATATTTTAGATGAGCCTACAACAGGTTTACACTTTGATGATATCAAAAAATTATTAGAAATATTGCATAAGCTTGTTTCTTATGGAAATACGGTAATCGTTATTGAGCACAATTTAGATGTTATCAATACCAGTGATTGGATTATTGATTTAGGCCCTGAAGGTGGAGATCTAGGAGGAAAGATACTTTTTGAAGGTCACACAAAAGATTTGATTAAATTATCTAATAATCAAACAGGAGTTTTCTTAAAAAAATATCAAGAGTCTCTTGCTTTAAGTACAGCCTCATAATTTAAATCACCTACAATACTTAGAGCCAAAAACAAAGATGAATAAGTTCCTATTAACACACCAAAAATAAAAACAATAGGCATTTCAGTTAAATTGACAGGAGCTAGTAGCACTAAACAGATCAAGGCTAAAATTGTTGTAAAACTAGTTAGAATCGTTCTTCGAAGATTTAACTGAATTGAGTTATTTACATTATTTGAAAACGAGTCCTTATTATTTTCATCTGAAGTTAAAGATCTCAATCGATCAAAAAGAACAATAGTATCATTGATACTATAACCGGCTATCAACAACAAAGCTGCAATCATAGTCAAATTAAATTCAATATTAAATAAAGACATAAATCCAACAGTAATAAACACATCATGAAGTAATGCAAAAATTCCTGATGCTGCGAATTGCCAATCAAATCTAATCCAAATATAAAAGGCAATAACTAGCAATGATGATACCATGGCATATAATGAATTTTTAATTAATTCATCGCTAAAAGTAGGTTCAATATACTCAGATATCAAAACATTCATTTCTGGATGATCTTCAATGAGTTGATTAATTTCTTCAATAAATGATGCATTATCATTTCCCGTCTCTATTCGAATAGTATGGACATCGCTACCAATCTCTTTTTTGACAATTATTTCTCGATTAGTATTAATTTCTTGAAAGGTTTCAAAAATTTGCTCATTCGATAAATTAGTTCTCACTTCAAAATTTAAACCACCCTTAAAATCAATACCTAAATTCAATCCCTTAAAAAAAACAATAGCAATAGTCAGTGCTATTAAAATTAGAGAAACAAGATAGGATTTTTTTTTATAAGAATAAAAATTCATCATTTATTTAAACCTAAATATTTACCTGAAGTAATATCAATAAAGAATTTTAAGATTATATAAGTAACTATTAATGATGAAATAATACCGATAATTAATGAAATTGAGAAACCTCTAATTGGTCCAAAACCAAATGCAAAAAGAAATATTGCAGCAAACAAAGTAGTTAAATTTGAATCTAGGATGGTTACATAGGCAGAACCAAAACCATCAGTCTTTGGGTTTTCTAAATTATTTTTATAATTTTCTCTTATTCTCTCAAAAACTAAAACATTAGCATCAACACACATCCCTATGGTTAGCACAATACCGATTACACCAGGAAGAGTTAAAGTAGTATTCAACAAAGACATAAGAGCAAAAAGTAAACCAAGACAACTAATTATCGTCAGTGCAGTGAACAAACCTGAAACTTTATAGTAGGCAATCATAAATAAAGTAATAGCAATTAAGGCAATTAACGATGCATAAATACCCTTCTCAACTCCCTCTCTGCCTAATGAAGGACCAACTTGTTTTTCTTGGATAATCTTTATTTCTGTGGGAAGTGAGCCTGATTTTAAAATGATCGCTAGATTATTGGCAGACTCATTAGTAAAGTTTCCCGAAATTTGTCCGCTACCACCCGTAATTGCCTCTCTAATAACGGGGGCTGTAATCAATGCACCATCTAAAACAATAGCAAACCTCGAGCCAACATTTTCCGAGGTCATTTTAGCAAAAAGATCTGAACCCTCTTTATTAAAAGAGAAAGAAACCACAGGTTCATTCTGATTGTATTGAAGTGATGCATCTTGGATATAGTCACCAGTAAGATTAGGGATTTCTTGAACTCGTACCTCTTCTCCTGTTTCTTCATTAAAAAAAACTTTGGAATTAACCAATGTTTGTTTTTCTAAATGCAAAGTAAGTTTTGCTGTTTTAGAAATAACATCTTTTACATTGCTATCTAAATTTCCAGGAATTTCTAATAAAATTTTATTAAGACCAACTTTTTGCAAAGATAATTCCTTATTACCTAAAAAGTCTACTCTGGACCTGACAATCTCAACAGCATTAAGGGTCATTTCAGATAAAGATTGATTAAAATTTTGTTCTAATAAGCCTATCAAAACACCACTATCATTGCGTTCAATTATTTCAAAACCCAAAGATTGGATAGTTAAATTATTTAAAAGATCAATATTTTGATCTGAAGAAATAAAAATTTGATTATTAGATATATCAGATTGAAGACCATAAGAACTTTCTAAAGCTTGAACAGTTTTAATTAATAAATTTTGCCTAAATTCATTTTCGTTCAGTTCTAGTAAATATGAATACCCTCCCTGAATATCTAATCCAAAGTTGAGTTTAAAATCTGAATTTTTAGAATTAAAATTAGGTTGGATAAAATAAAAGCAAAATCCTATAAGGAATAAAGAAAGCCAAAACCTCCATTGCTTTAAAAATGACATCTAAATAATCTAAATATTAATTTTAAAAAAGTAAGCTACTTAGTGGCAATATCTGCGACCATACCTTTAGCTACTTTAACGTTAACATTATCAGCAATTTCTACTGAGAGAGTTCCATCGTCATTAACATAATGAATACTTCCGATTATCCCCCCTTGAGTAACAATTCGATCACCTTTTTTTAAATTAGCAATCATGTTTTTGTGTTCTTTTAATTTTTTTTGTTGAGGTCTGATAAGTAAAAAATAAAAAACGACGAATATAAGAAGTAAGGGTAAAATTCCTGCAAGTTGTTCCATAATATAATTCCTTTAAATATGTAAAATTAGGACTAAAATCTCACAATCATTAACTAAGTCAATAAAAAATTGGAAAATAAGACATTACTTTTCTGGAATAGCTTCAAAAAAAATATTGAAGAGGTCCCATTCAATAAAGTACTTAATTTAAATTTACTTTATGGCTTAAATAACCAATTAAATTTATTAAAAGAAAATACTAAAAATTTTCTTGAAGGATACTCTTATAATCACGCCCTTCTATGGGGCGTTCGTGGAAGTGGTAAGAGCAGTTTAATAAGAGGCATCGTTCAAGAATTTGCTCATGAATATGACAATTTTGTTACATTAGAAGTTAACAGTGATGATATTTCAGATCTAGCAAACATATTTATTAATTTTGAATTTAAAAAAAACATAATTTTATTTATTGACGATCTTTCCTTTGAGCAAAATGACAGAAGATATATTCAATTTAAATCTTTTCTCGAAGGGTCTTTTTCAAACTCTAAGTATAATTTTTTAGTTTATGTCACGAGTAACCGTCGCCATTTAATGAAAAGAGATATGATTGATAATGAACGGTCTTCGGCAATTTCTCAAGATGAGGGAATAGAAGAAAAAGTTTCCTTGTCCGATCGTTTTGGGTTATGGATCAGTTTTCACAATCTAAGCAAAGATGATTTTATCTTGATTGTAAAAAATTACTTTGAATATCATAAGTTACCATTCCATTCTGAGATTGCAGATCAAGCTCAAAAATGGATATTCGCAAGAGGAAACCGTACCGGTCGATCAGCCTATCAGTTTTTTAAAGATTATTGTGCTAAAAATAAAATTAAAATTTCTTGATTACTTTAATGTCACCCATATAGGGTAACAAAACATCAGGCACGGTGATTGAGCCATCTTCGTTTTGATAATTTTCTAATACCGCTATCAATGTTCTACCAACCGCAAGGCCCGAGCCATTGAGGGTGTGTACAAACTTATTTTGTTCATCAGATTTATATCTCGCATTCATTCTTCTTGCTTGAAAAGAACGGCAATTACTACAAGATGAAATTTCTCGATACTTTCCCTCACCTGGCAACCAAACTTCAATATCATAAGTTTTTTCAGCAGAAAAACCCATATCACCTGATGATAGTAACATAACCTGATAGGAAATTTTTAAATCATCTAGAATTGAGGTAGCACAATTCAGCATCCGCTCAAGTTCTTTTTCAGAATCTTCTTCATTAGTGATGCTGACTAATTCTACTTTTGAAAACTGATGTTGCCTGATCATGCCTCTTGTATCTCTGCCCGCCGCCCCTGCTTCAGATCGATAACAAGGTGTCCAAGCGGTATACCTTTGAGGTAATGTTTTATCTAAAACAATTGTATCTAAAAATAAATTGGTAAGTGGCACTTCAGCGGTAGGTATAAGCCAATGATCGGTATTGGTTTTAAACAAATCATCAGAAAATTTAGGTAATTGTCCTGTTCCATATGCGGCGGCATCTCTTACTAGATTGGGTGGTATAATTTCCATATACCCAAAATCACTTGTATGCTTGTCTAACATAAAGTTAGCAATTGCTCTTTCGAGACGTGCTAAATGATTTTTAACATAAACAAAACGTGTACCAGAGACTTTGCCCGCTTGGTCAAAATCAAGCATTCCTAACTCCTCACCCAATTCATAGTGCGGTTTAGGTTTAAAGGAAAAAGTAGGAATATTTCCCATTTTTTTAATGATGATATTACTTTTTTCATCTTCACCTATAGGAACATCGGCATGAGGTAAATTTGGTAAGGATGAAAGTATATCTTTTAATTGAGAGTCAATTTTTGAAATTTCATTTTCATATTGATCGATATCATTCTTAATATCTTGAACTTTTTTTTGTAAAACAGCTTTATCCTCGTCATTAAGTTGAGAGAAGCTTGCAGAAAGATTCTTTCTTTCTGATCTAAGATCTTGAGACTTAGTTAACAAATCTCTTTTCTTTAGATCTAAATCAAGAATAATTTGAGATTGTGGCTCTAGAAATCTTTTTTTCAAACCCAAATCAAATAAATTAGGATTTTCTCTAATAAAGTTTAAATCGTGCATTATTGTTCATCTTCCTGCTCTAAAT
>VTPN01000049.1 GCA_008638215.1 Pelagibacteraceae bacterium | reverse complement strand
GGATGCTCTGTGTGAATATTGATATCTTTATCTGTTCCCTTGAATTGATATAAAAACCATTTTTGACGTTGACCTTTATATTTTCCTTTCCATAAAGTTTTCGCAAGATCTTTAGGAATAGAATAGTAATACCAGTCCTGACTTTCCGTCAGCAGTTCAACTTTATTTTCCTTAATGCCTACTTCTTCTTCCATTTCTCGAAGTGCAGCGATGGAAGGAATTTCTTGAGCATCAATTCCTCCTTGGGGCATTTGCCAAAAATCAGAAGGGTGATCAATTCTTTTTCCCACAAAAATTTCTTTTTTTTGATTAATGATCATCATCCCCACATTGGGGCGATAGTCTTTGGGGTTAGGTTTCATTAATTCAGAACGGCAATTGTCTTAACGGCATCGACAGCGCGCGAGAGCTGATAGTCTTTTTCTAAAATATCTGTGGAGGTTGCTTCTTCCTCATTCCCATCAGTTGTTTCGTTATCCAGAGCATCTTGGTAGTCGGACTCTCGGAAGGTGAAATAATTATCGATGATATTGAGTTCAGCTCGGGGAACGACAACATCAGGCTCAATACCTACTGCTTGGATAGAGTCTCCGCTGGGAGTGTAGTATTTGGCGATCGTCAACCGGATGGCCCCACTATCAATAGGGACGATTGTTTGAACAGAACCTTTGCCAAAAGATTTCATTCCCATGATGACTGCTCGATTATGATCTTGAAGAGCGCCTGCTACAATTTCTGAAGCAGAGGCAGAACCTTCATTGATGAGTACCACTAAGGGTTTTTGGTTAATTAAATCACCCTTTTTTGCGGAATAAACTTGAACATCATTCTTTTCACGGCCACGAATAGAGACAATTTCTCCTTGTTCTAAGAAAAGATCAGAGACTGAAACAGACTCCGCGAGTAGACCACCTGGATTATTGCGAAGATCGAGCACATAGCCGATAGGAGGATTTTCACTTTCCTCTAATTTCTGAATGCTGTCTTGGAGACCTGAAGTTGTTTGTTCATTAAAAGTACTAACACGAAGAACACCGACATCATTTAAAACACGATGCTTCACTGAGGCCATTTTAATAGTATCTCGGATGAGCTCGACATCAAAAGGATCTTCTGTTCCTCGAATAATAGTAAGAGTAATGGAAGTTCCTACTTCTCCTCGCATTAAATCAATCGCTTCTTTTAAATTCATATCTACCACCGAGTCGCCGTTTAGATGTGTAATGTAGTCTCCTGCTTGAATGCCCGCTTTATCGGCAGGGGTATCATCAATGGGAGAGATGATTTTAATAAAACCTTTATCTGTTGTAATTTCAATTCCTAGACCCCCAAAGCTACCTGAGGTATCCACTTGCATTTCTTTGTAGATTTCCTCATTCATATAACTGGAATGAGGATCGAGTGCTTGAAGCATTCCATTTAGAGCTTTTTCGACTAGCTCCTTGTCAGTGAGTTCTTCGACATATTGATTTTTGACGCGATTATAAACTTCATTAAAGATACTGAGTTGACGATAGGTTTCTTTAGTATCAGCAAAACTAGAAGGGGAATGAAAGAAAAAGAAAAATGTAAGAATATATTTTAACATAGATGTTATTTTAAGAGGCCGTATTAAGGTTAGAAAAGTCTTCTGACCAAAGCTTTTCCAGATCGTAAATTTCTCGTATTTCATTTCTAAAAATATGCACTAAAACGTGTCCCGCATCAATAACCGTCCAGTCGCAAAGAGGTTTTCCTTCGGGTTTATGGACAAAGTGTTTTTGCGATTTTAAATCGCGGTAAACTTTTTCTGAAACGGAATCCACATGTTTATTCGATCGACCTGAGGCCACAACCATGAACTCAGCAAATTCTGCCTTTCCTTTTAAAGAGATGACGGTGATATTTTCAGCTTTATTATCCTCAAGACTATGGATGATAGCTTGAACAGCTGGATCTTGATGTTGATTAGGAATCTCGTAGCTCGCTTGATGATAAATCTACACCTGGAAGATTAAGAATATGTAAACAGGGCGTAGAATGGTTGATAAATTTATTTAAATCAGACATGAATAAGTGGGGAAATTCCTTATGAATGTGTGTATTTTCAATGTGTTCATCATATCTCGGTCTATAAATAACGCAAATACTAATATTTCGGATAATCCATTGATAATCAACCCAACGATGCAATTGGCCTAATTGGTCTAATCCAACAATCAAATAAAACCGGTCCAATGGACATCGCGTCTGAATTTTTTTTAAAACATCAGAGGTACATCGGGTTTGATGACGAAATTCAAAATCTGAAACTTTTACTCGAGGTAAGTTAATCTCTGATCTTAGCTGTTTTATTTGATCATAAGGATTCAAGGAATTAATATTTTCTTTTAAGGGGTTATGAAATGTTGGAAGAGCAATTAATTTTTGGAGACGAAGGTGTTGAAGTGAGGATTGAATAACATGAAGGTGTCCAAGGTGAAAAGGATTAAAGAACCCTCCGTAAATACCAATTGTTCTTATCATTGAATTATTTTGATGAAATCACTCTTGCATTGATTATGACTTAATGTTTCAAGAAAGAGTTCTAATATTTCTGACTGTTGAGAATTTGATCTTTTAACAATAAGAAGGTTTCTCATTTTAAAGTGATAGCAAAGGGAAACGGTAAAAATTAAATTATCGTTCTCTTGTAAGTAGACGGATCCTGCAAGAGGAAGACGCTCTTTATTATATTTGAAATAAAGATTATTAAATGGGTCGTTGGTGAGAACTGATAAATTTATTTTTTTTAATTCTTCTTCTTGGAAAATTTTTTTTTGCTCTAAATGAAAAATAACGGATTTGATTAGATGAGTAATCTCTTCTTTTGGGATTTCATTTAAATAAGCTCGATGCTTTTCTAATTCGAGAGAAGTTTGGTTAAAATCCATTAGGGCCTAGTCGTATGATTGCCTGTTACTTGGTATTTAAATGTGGTGAGATGTTTTGCTCCTACGGGCCCTCGAACATGAAGTTTGTCTGTGGAGATTCCAATCTCTGCCCCAAACCCAAACTCTCCGCCGTCCGCAAACTGGGTCGAGGCATTATGCATGAGGATTGCACTTTTGCAGTTTTGAAAAAAATATTGGATGGATTGATCGTTATTGGTCAAACAACTTTCCGTATGGCCGCTGGCATATTGATTAATATGATTGACCGATTCTTCAATACTTTCAACGATTTTTACGGATAGTTTTTTATCTAGATATTCAGTGGACCAGTCTTCTTCGACGGCTCGACGATCAATCGAGTAAAGTTGAGCGAGTTTCTCACAACCAATTATCTCACATCCTTGGGCTCTGAGATCATCTAAGACGTAGGCAATATCATCACCTGAATGACCGGAGTGGATGAGCAAGGTTTCCGTGGCACCACATATTTCTGGTCGTCGTAATTTTGCATTATGGATAATTGATTGGGCTTGTTCTTTCGGGTATCCCTCATCCCAAACCGTATGACAAATACCTTCTAGATGTTTGATAGTGGGGACCCGGGAGTTTTCAGTAATCGTTTGAATGAGAGACTTTCCCCCTCGAGGAATAATGACATCAACTCTGCCTTCTGCTTGCAGTAATTCTTGCACATAAGCCCGGTCTGTTTGTTCAATAAAACAAACCAGATGAGGATTGAACTGTAAATCTTTTAAGGCCTCTTGAATGCACTCGTATAATTTTTTATTTGTCTCGATACACTCTGAACCTCCGCGTAAGATAGAAATATTACCAGAGCGAAGACACAGACTTGCCGCATCAATGGTTACATTCGGACGAGACTCATAGATAATTCCAATGATGCCGATGGGTACCGAGACTTTGGAGAATTGAAGTCCATTGATTGGGTTTGACCATTTTTCTAATTCCTGATTCAAAGGGTCAGCCATTTGAGCAATTGTTTCTACATCCCGAGCGAGCTGATCTATTTTTGCTTCGGTGAGTGCTAAACGGTTAATCATAGGTTTTGATAAATTATTTTGTTGAGCGCGATCGAGGTCGAGCTGATTAGCTTGGAGAATTTCTTTTTTTCGGGTAACTAAAAATCCAGAGATGTTCATTAAAATCTTACTGCGATCCTTAGCGGTTAATTTGGCAATATCAAAAGAAGCTTGTTTAGCTTGATCGAGTATTTGATGAAAATAATCGCTCATCGAGATGCTACCAAATTATCTTTATGAATAATTTCATCTTCACGCACAAAACCTAAAATAGTACTGATTTCATTGGACTTTTTGCCTTTAATTTGGTCCATTTCCTTAAAATCATAATTCGTTATTCCACGTGCCACTTCTTTTTTATTGTAGTGAATTGATACGGTATCACCACGATAAAACTTCCCCTCAATACTTTTGACTCCGATGGCTAGTAAGCTGGAATTTTGATTTAAAGCCTTCGAGGCCCCTTCATCAATATGAATGATTGCTTTTTGAATGGGTCGATTCCAGATCCATTGCTGACGACTAGTGAGGATATTCTTTGCTGGATAAAACCAGGTGGATTTTTTTGGATGAATGTGACGGACAGGATGATCAACTAATCCATTAGAGATTATCATGGTAGATCCTGATTGCATGCATAGTTTAGCAGCATTGATTTTGGCAAGCATACCTCCTGAACCAAATTCACTTAAATCTTGATCAATGTACTTTTCCATTGTTGGGTCAATTTCGGAAATTGACGTGAGTAATTTCGCATCAGAAGATTTTTTAGGATTGCTGGTATAAAGCCCATTCACATCAGAAAGTAAAATTAACAATTCTGCGGATAATGCGTTAGCAATCATCGCAGAGAGTTTATCATTATCTCCAAAACGAATTTCTTCGGTGGAGGTTGTGTCGTTTTCATTAATAATTGGAATGACATTAAGGTCCATGAGAGAATATATCGTATTTCGAATATTGAGATATTTTCTTCTTTCATTGAGATCTTCGGCGGTAATTAAAATTTGTGAGCTTTGAATTTTTAATTTCGCAAAAGCGCGCTGCCAATGTTGAGATAATTGAATTTGACCAATTGAAGCGGCCGCCTGTTTTTCATGTAGGTTGGTTAATTTTTTCTTTTTTAAAACATCTCTTCCAAGAGCAATCGCCCCAGAAGAGACAATGATAATTTTCGATCCTTTTTTTTGTAATTTGGCCACATCCTCGACTAAGGAGTTGAGCCATTTTTTTCGAAGTTTATATTTCTCATTTACTAAAATGTTCGAGCCGACTTTGATCACTATCACTTTGGATTGTTTGGCGAGGGTTTGAAATGTCTTATGCATCTTGTAGGTATTCTAAACATAAATTGGTGAGTTGATCGAGTTGATAACCCGTAGCAGCCGAGATGGTAAAGACACGACGATCCAGGGAGGAGAATTTCTCTTTGATGGTTGCCACTTCTTGCTCTGCCAAGAGTTCAACCTTATTTAAGGCAATAATCTCTTTTTTATTTTCAATGTCGGCTTCATAATTTTCTAATTCCTGTCGAATAATTTGATAGTTATTGAACGGATCTGACTCTGTGGCATCAATCACATGAATTAAAATTTTACAGCGCTCCACATGAGAGAGAAAGTCATGACCGAGACCTTTTCCATCACTTGCATGTTCAATTAAACCAGGAATATCAGCGAGAATGAATTCTAAATCTTCTTTTTGGACCATCCCAATATGAGGATGCAGTGTCGTAAAAGCATAATCAGCAACTTTAGATTTTGCATTAGTGACAAAATTGAGAATAGAAGATTTCCCTGCATTGGGCATTCCCACCAATCCGACGTCCGCTAAAATCTTCAGTTTTAATCGAACTGTTGCTTCTTGACCTTTTTCTCCTTCTTGAAATTTGCGAGGGGCTCGGTTTGTGGAACTTTTAAAGTGAGCGTTCCCTTTGCCTCCCTGGCCGCCACGAAGAAAATGATAGGTTTGTTCATCTTCGAGGATCTCATGTAACTTGATAGTCATATCCTCGTTATAAATTTCTGTTCCGCAAGGAACGTCTAAAATTAGGTCTTTTCCACTGGATCCTGTTTTGAGTTGTCCCGCTCCACCCATTCCATTTTGAGCGCGATGGTGCTGGTTGAAGCGATAGCGTTGAAGAGTATTAATTCCTTTGTTGCCACGAAAAATGACGTCGCCGCCTTTACCTCCATTACCGCCATTCGGTCCACCATATTCAATAAACTTTTCTCGGCGAAAACTTAAAGCGCCATGACCACCATTGCCGGATTTAATATATATTTTTGCTTTATCAATGAACGCCATAACAGATTTAAATGTGAGGGGTTAGGAAATTTTAGTGGACGGAAACAAACTGTCTGTTACGGGATTTTTTGAACAATACTTTTCCCTCAGCTTTAGAGAAAAGAGTATGATCTTTCCCAATTCCGACATTCTCGCCCGGGTAAAATTTAGTACCACGCTGACGAACTAAAATGTTTCCAGGAATTACGTGTTCGCCGCCAAACTTCTTGACACCCAGCCTTCTACCAGCCGAGTCTCTTCCGTTTTTCGAACTTCCGCCTGCTTTTTTTGTTGCCATAGTTCTACTTTTTTACCTCAGTTGTTTCTTTTTTCACAGCCTTTTTTTCTTCAGTTTTTGGAGCTTCTACTTTTGGTGCAACTTCCTTTTTGGGAGTTTCAGCTTTGGGAGCAACTTTTTTAGCTGGTTCTTT
>VTPN01000013.1 GCA_008638215.1 Pelagibacteraceae bacterium | reverse complement strand
ATTTATTTTTTTAAATATATTTTGTCGAGGCCCAGCCATCATTACTTGGACGCCTTGTGATTTAAGAAATTTGACTCCTTTTCCATGAATTTGAGGATTGGGATCTAGTGATGCTATAACCACCCTTTTTATTCCTTTACTGACAATTTTTTTTGCACAGCAACTATTTTCTTTAAAGCAAGGTTCCAGACTTACATACAAAGTAGTTTGATTATTGATTCGAGAATTTGAAATTTTATTTAATGCATTTATTTCTGCGTGAGGACGTCCAGATTGAGAAGTCAATCCATAACTTAGAACATTACCTCGAGAATTATTCTTAAAATCAACAATTAAACAAGCCACAGACGGATTGATACCCGTTAAACCAAGATTTTTGATTGAAAGATTATTAACTGAGTTGAGATAATTAAGATCTTTTTTGGAAAGCAAATTATTCTTTATTAAGAGAACCTAAAAATTGCTCAAAGTCTTTGGTCTCTCTAAAATCTCTATACACTGAAGCAAAACGAACATACGCTACTTTATCTAAAGTATAAAGTCCCTGCATGACCATTTCACCAATGACACTAGTGCTTATTTCATTTTCACCCATACCTTCAAGATCTCGGACAATTTTTGAAATAAGTTTTTCTTTAGTGTCTATATCTACAGGTCTTTTTCTAAGAGCTAATTCAACAGATTTTGCGATTTTATCTCTATCAAAAATTGATTTTTCTCCATTTTTTTTCACTACTAAAAATTCTCTAAATTGAACTCTTTCAAAAGTAGTAAATCTCTCTTTTCGCTCACAACCACAAATTCTTCTTCTTCTTATAACTCCTCCGTCTTCTGTAGGACGAGAGTCTAAAACTGAAGTTTCTTTCTCTTTACAGAAGGGGCATTTCATAATTAATGATTATAAATAGGATATTTAGAACATAAGTCTTCTACTTCTTTTTTAATTGATGATTCAATCATTGAAATATCTGAATTAGAAGAAGAGAGGGTATTGATTACAGTCGATATTTTTTCACCAATAAACTTAAATTCCTCCTCTTTAAAACCTCGAGTTGTGGCAGCTGGTGATCCTAGTCTGATACCTGAAGTAATGGTTGGGGGGTTAGGGTCATTAGCTACCCCATTTTTATTGCAGGTCATCCCTGCTCGTTCTAAACTTTCTTCAGCATCTTTTCCTGTCACATTTTTGGATCTTAAATCTACTAGTATCATGTGCGAATCTGTGCCGCCAGTAACAATATTGATGCCGTTGGCCATTAAAACTTCACCTAAAACAGATGCATTTTTTTTAACTTGTTGAATATATTGTTTAAACTCTGGTTGAAGCGCTTCACCAAAAGCAACAGCTTTAGCAGCAATAACATGCATCAGCGGGCCTCCTTGAAGACCAGGAAAAACTGAACTATTAAATTTTTTACCTAAATCAATATCATTAGATAAAATCATTCCACCTCGAGGACCTCTAATAGTTTTATGAGTTGTGGAAGTGACCACGTGAGCATGAGGCACTGGATCGGGATATTCTTTTGCAGCAACTAACCCTGAGTAGTGAGCCATATCAACTAATAAGTAAGCTTCAACTTTATCTGCAATTTCTCTAAAGCGTTTGAAATCAATATTTCTTGGATAAGCTGAACCACCTGCGATTATTAAACTAGGTTTATGTTCAATGGCTAATTTTTCTACTTCATCATAATCAATAAGCGACGTAGTTGGGTCAATACCATATTGAACAGCATTAAAATATTTTCCTGATTGGTTAGGACGTGAGCCATGAGTTAAATGACCACCCGCATCTAATGACATTCCTAGGATTGTATCTCCAGGTTTAATAAGAGCCAAAAAAACTGCTTGATTAGCTTGAGCCCCAGAGTGTGGTTGAACATTAGCATAAGCACATCCGTATAATTTTTTTAATCTTTCAATAGCGAGATTCTCTGCTATATCCACAAATTCACATCCGCCGTAATATCTTTTAGCACTATACCCTTCAGCATACTTATTAGTCATAATCGACCCTTGCGCTTCAAGTACGGCTTTAGAGACAATATTCTCTGAAGCTATAAGCTCAATTTGTTTTTGTTGTCTGTTGAGTTCTTGGGAAATTGAATCAAATAAATCTCTATCAGTTTGTTCTAAGCTACTAGAAAAAAAATGTGCATTTAGTGTCATAACTGCTCTACTCTCCTTTTGTGTCTTCCTTCTTCAAATTCTGTATCGAAATAGGCATTGAGCATAGCAAAAATTTTCTTTTTTACAAAAGGTCTTCCTTGCAAACAAATAACATTAGAGTCATTGTGTTTTCTTGTCATTTTTGCAGAATTTACATTATGACACAAGGAGGCTCGAATATGTTTGTGCCTATTTGCACTAATACTTACTCCGATCCCAGTCCCACAGATCAATATACCCATAGAAGTTACATTGATCTTTTTACATAATTTTTTTGCAAATTTTGGATAATCAACAGATTTTTCAGAATTCGCACCTAAATCTTGAAAATTAATACTCTTTTTGGAAAGAAATTCTTTGATGATTAGCTGTTTTAGTGGGTATCCTGCATGGTCAGATGCTATGAATACCTTTTTAATTTTTTTGAACAATCTCACTTCTATTAAAAGGTAAATGAATATTTAAATTATTCAATACTTTCGCTATTACCTTTTCCATAAAATTAGAAAATATTTCTTGAAGGTTCTGATTTTTTCTAAGTAAAGTTGATAACTCTTCATATGAATTTGCATTAATGGAAAAATCACCTCCTAAAACTTTTTTTATTACACTATCACTTAAATCAGGTTGGTAACCTGATGATTTTAAAACTTCTAATTCTAATACAATCAAATCAACTAAATAATTGGAGCTATTATTCATTGCTATTAGTAACCTTTGATAATAATTTAATATTTCAGAATTTTTATCTTCTAAAAAAAGAAGTTTGTTAATTAGGAAACAAATATAATCAATAACTTTGAGTCTATATTTATCAAACAAAAACCAATTATAAGATTGAATTAAACTAGAATTTAAACATGAATTTTCTTTATTAAATTCTATTTTTGTTAGTACTCCTTTAACGAAGTCAGTATTTTTTTTTTTAGATTTACCGCCAAAGACAATTAAACTTTTTTTTCCATACTCGCATGAAAAAAGGGATATCAATAAATGATGTTCTTTATAATTATCAATTTTAGTAATAATTGCTAGGGTTTTAAACAAGATAAATTATTCTAAATTAATTAGTTTAATCATATTTTTTGCAGCAGCGATTTCAGCTTTTTGTTTTGAAACACCCTCACCTTTGACAGATAAGTCATTCACTTTGAGTTCAATCACAAACTTTGGTTTGTGCTTTGTTCCAAGTTCGTCAATTAACTTATATTGAGGAATCGTTTTGTTTTTCTTTTGGCTATACTCTTGTATAAAAGTTTTTGGATCTTTCTGGGGGAGAGTATTTAGCTCTTCACTCCATAAGAGATGAATAAATTGTTTTACAAATTTGAGATCTTTATTAATATAAATAAATCCAATCAAAGACTCTAGGGCATCAGCATAAACTGAATTTTTGATAGATTTTGGATCAAGTTGATGTTTGAAGATTTCAATTAAATCATGTTTTTTAAAAATTTTTGTGAGCATGTTTGTATTTACAAGATGTATAAATCTTCTAGAAATTTCATCCAAGGAACTTTTTGGAAAATTATTTATCAAATACTCTGAAATTATTAATCCAAGTACCCGATCTCCTAAAAATTCATACTTTTGAAAGGGCTTATCTGAATTCTTTTGGCGTTTATCATAACTATCGTGGTTTAAGCTAGTCTGATAACCCTTAATGCCTTTTATGAGTTCAAAAATTTTTATTTTATTCAAAATCTACTTAACAATATTAAACAATCTATCATATCTAATGTGTAATGGCAGTGTCCAAAATCTACTAAGCCTAAAATCAGTATCTACTGAAAACCAAATAAACCACACTCTTCCAATAATATTTTCTTTTGGAACAAAACCAACACCGCTCATGACTCGACTATCTGAAGAATTATCCCGATTATCTCCCATGAAGAAAAATTTGTTATTAGGTATTTTATACTCTGGCGTATAATCAAGTGGTCCGTTATCTGTTAAATTTAAAATTTTATATCCACTTTCCACAAGTTGACTTATATTAGCTTGGTACTGGTCATCTAAAAATAAACCATCTTCACTTTGTTCTATTACTTCAAAATTATCGGAGCCTTGTTTTTTTATATATATTAAACCATCAATAACTTTAATTGTCTCCCCAGGTAGTCCCACTAATCTTTTTACATAATTTATATTTTCTTGACCTGGCAATTTAAAAACAATGACATCTCCTCTATTTGGACTCTTTTCCATAATTTTTCCTGAAAACGGAGCTAATCCAAATGGAAATGAATACCTTGAGTAGCCGTAATCCCATTTAGAGACAAACAAAAAATCTCCTACTAATAAGTTTGGCTTCATTGAACCAGAAGGTATTTTAAAAGGCTCGATAGCAAAAGTTCTGATGATGCCAGCAATCAATAAAGCCCATAGTAAAGCTTTAATATTATTTACAAATGATGATTTAAGTTTTTTCAATTATAACCGACGCAATCGAATATTTTCCTGTATCAGATAAGCTAACATGGATAAGGAAATTGCCAAATTTTTCTTTCATATATTTTTTTAATTCATTTTTTGGAAAAATTTCAGGTTTTCCCATTTTATCTCTTTGGACAGATATATCTTTTGGAAAACATGGGTATCGAAAACCTAATCCTAAAGACTTAGAAAATGCTTCTTTAATAGCAAAATTGTTTGATAACAATTTAGGTGTTATTTTATCGAACTTATCCAAAGCAAAATATTTATTTACGAATGTATTACTAAATTTTTGATAGATAAATGACACTCTATTTATTTCAATTAAGTCAATTCCATGTCCTATAATCATATTAAATTATTCTTTTAAATTTTTTTATTGTCTCATGAAGGGATATAAATATAGCCTCAGAAATAATAAAGTGACCAATATGAACGGTATCTATTTTTTTTCTATTTTTAATAAACTTAATATTTGAGAAATTTAAACCATGACCAATATTAACTTTTAAATTCATATCAGATGCATAATTAATCATGCTGTTAATTTTCTCTTTATCTTTATTATTGATTTTAATTTTATCTAGCGATCCTGTGTGAAGTTCGACTGTTTGAAATTTTAATTTTTTTGCTAATTTTATTGCTTTTTTATTTGGGTTAATAAAAGCACTTAGCTCAATACGGTTAGAATGACAAACTGATAAAAGAGATTTTAATTTTTTATGTGAAATTTTTTCTAAATTCAATCCTCCTTCAGTAGTTATTTCATTACGTTTCTCTGGAACTAAACAAATAAAATTTGGTTTTATTCTTTTTGATATTGAAATCATTTCATCGGTTAAAGCCATTTCTAAATTAATGGGTATTCTTGAATATTTTTTTAATAATTTAAGATCATTGTCATTGATGTGTCTTCTATCTTCTCTTAAATGAACTGTTAAAGTATCTACTTTTGCTTTTTCACAAACTTTCAAAGCTCTTAAAACGCTGGGGTTATCTTGGCCCCTTGCATTTCTGAGAGTTGCGATATGATCTATATTTATACCGAGTTTCATTAATATGTTAATGACTGCCTTTTTACCTTATCCACTTGACTGAGCGTCTTCATTTCAGACAGTAGAAATTTTAATTTTTCAGAGTCTTCAATTTTTATATCTATAAGAAAGGTATAATTTTTTTTGGACCGCTCAGCAATTCTTATGTTTTCAATATTAATATGATGTTTATCAAAAATAGATGTAATACTAAATAGTGACCCTGGTTGATTTTTAATTATTATTTCTATTCTAGTACTAAAATCTTTATTTAAATTACTGTTTCCCCAATTAGATCTGTAAAAATTATCTTTGTGATAATAAGTAAGACTTTCACACATTGTACTATGAACGACTAACCCCCTTCCATATGACATAACGGATATTATATTATCTCCACTTATGGGCGAACAGCATGTCGCATAATTAACAGCAATTCCATTTTCAAATCTACTAACATTAATTCTTGGATTGGGTTCTTTAGTGAATAACTTTTTCACAAAACTTTTTTCTAAATCCCTAAATAGATCATTTAGATCCTTCCTAGACAAAAATCCACGACCAATATTCTCAAATAATTTATTTTTATATTTAAATTCGGATTGAGAAAGAATTTCTGAATAAAAGCTCTCCGTTTCATCAATATTCTTTAATTTAGCTAGATACTTTAAAATATCTTTACCTAGTTTTTCAAATTCTTTTCTTCTTTTAGATCTAAAAAAATGTCTTATTTTTTCTCGTACCTTTTCTTTTTTTACAAATCTAATCCATAAAGGCGAAATAGTATTTTTTTCGTTAAGAATTATTTCTACTTGATCGCCGCTAGATAATTTTGTTTTGAGGGGGACTTCTTGACCATTTACTATTGCGCCTGAACAACGATCACCAATATCAGTATGAATTGTATATGCAAAATCTACTGGGGTTGAGTCTACTGGTAGCGTATATAAATCTCCTTTTGGAGAAAATACATAAATTTGTTCATCAAAAAATTGTTGGGAGGTTTTGTTTAATATAAGGTGCTGTTCATTTTTTTCTTCAACATAATTTACCGCATCTCTTAACCAAGCATACATATTTTGATCATTTTCGTTTTTATTAAGATATTTATATCTCCAGTGAGCTGCTATTCCATTCTCAGCAATCATATGCATCGCTCTAGATCTAATTTGAATTTCAAATACTTTATTATTAAAAATGATGTCAGTGTGAATGGATCTGTAACCATTAGGTTTGGGATTAGAGATATAATCTTTAGTTCTTCCTACTTTTGCTGAAAAATTACGATGAATGATCCCTAATACTTTATAACAATCCCTAGTTGATTTTGTGATAATTCTAACTGCCGCTATATCAGAAATAGAATTGAGATCTGAATTTCTTTTATTTATTTTTTTCCAAATTGAATAAGGAGCTTTTTTTCTATAATGAATTTTTACGTTTATATTTTCTTTATGAATAAAATTGTTGATTATATTTTCTAAATCACGAAAGGAACTTTCTAGATTTTTAAATGTATTATCAATTTTATCATTTATTCGATTATAAATATCAGGGTGTAAATTTTTAAAAGATATATTCTCTAAAACAGATTTCCAGTTTTCAAAACCTAATCTTTCAGCCAAAGGGGCATATATTAAAAGAGTCTCATTACTTACTCTTTTTCTTTTTTCTACATCTTTAAAAAAATGAATGGTTTTTATATTGTGTAACCGATCAGCTAATTTGATTATTAAAACTCTGATGTCCTTTGCTGTTGAAATAAGTAATTTTCGAAAATTTTCTGCTTCTTTTTCAGATCTAGTAATTTTTTTTTCTTCTAAAAAATCTATTTTAGTCAAACCATCAACTAAACTCGCTATAGATTTTCCAAAAATTTCATTGAGCTGTTCTTTTGAATATTCTGTATCTTCTATGACATCATGCAGCAAACCTGTAATAACTGTTTCAGTATCAAGTTTAAGGTCTATTAATGATTTACAAACTTCATATGGATGAATGATATAAGGGTCGCCAGAGGCGCGGAACTGATCTTTGTGAGAACTCTCTGCTACTTCAATCGCTTTGACAAAAAGTTTTTCATTAAAATTTTTATCATAAGATTGAAGAGCTGATTTAAAATCAGAGAAGCTCTCACTAAAATAGCTTGATTGAAACATCAGCTATTAAAATAAACTAAAAAAGGACTTTAATCTTCAAGAAGATGATCTTCGTTTTCTTCTTCTTTTTCCTGAACGAGCTGATAGCTCTTAATAATGTCTTCTTTAAGATCACTAACACTGATCTTTTCATCAGCAATTTCTCTAAGTGCAATTACTGTGCTTTTATCATTATCTAGTGGTACTTGAGCCTCATTTCCTGCGTTAAGGACTTTTGCTCGGTGTGAAGCTAATAGCACTAAATCAAATAGGCTATCAACATTTTTAATACAATCTTCTACTGTAACTCTTGCCATGAAAGGTTTATATGAGAATGTAAGTGTAATTTCAAGGGGAATTATTATTTTCTTAATATTCGCTCTTTTTTACGACTCCACTCTCTTTGTTTGATTGATTCCCTTTTGTCATAATTTTTTTTTCCAACACCCACACCAAATTTGACCTTAGCTAGACCTTTTTCATTAAAAAAGATTTCCATTGGAACTGCAGTAAATCCTTTAGTTGTAAGTAACCCCAATATTTTTTTTATTTCTCTTTTGTTTAATAGAAGTTTTTTAACAGTTCGTATTTTCTTCTTTTCATCAAAATTTTTTTGGTTGGATATTATTTCAAAATTATTAATAAAAATTTCACCTTTTTTTTCATTGATAAAGCTAGATTGAATAGAGACCTTGCCTTGTCTTAAAGGCTTTACTTCATTACTTTCCAAGACCAATCCTGCTATGTAAGTCTCTTTAATGTCATAATCAAATTTTGCTCTACGATTTAAAATAGACAATTAAATTAAATTTAGATCTTTGAGAACTTTTCTAACTTGTTTTTTTGTCTCTGAACTTAATTCATATAGTGGTTCACGAACATCTGCTTTACATTTTCCCATTAATGACAAGGCATATTTAGATGGGGTTGGGCTAGGTTCACTAAATAGAACTCTGGATAAAGGAGCTAATTTTAAATTAATCAGATCAAATTGCTTATAGTTTTTTGTTTGCCAGAAATAATGCAATTTAGATGTTAATCTTGGTGCCACATTAGCGGTAACAGATATACACCCATGACCACCTTGAGCCAGATAACCTGCGATGGTTCCATCTTCACCAGAAATATAATTAAAATTTTTCTTCATAAACGTTCTCATAACTAAAGGTCTGGAAAGATCATTGGATGCATCTTTAATACCAACAATATTAGAAATTTTATTTAGTTGTTTAAAACTCTCATATGAAAGATCTACGATTGATCTCCCTGGGATATTATAAATAATTTGTTTTAGAGGAGTTACTTTTGCAATTTTTTTGAAATGGTTAATAAGACCTTTTTGATTAGGTTTATTATAATATGGAGTGACTACTAAACCGTAATTTGCACCAGACTTATATGCGTGTTTAGTAAATTCAATAGCCTCTTTGGTTGAATTCGATCCAGTTCCGGCAATAACTGGAATTTTTCCCCCGACTGTCTTAACTGCAAATTCAACAAGTTGCATATGCTCATCATGAGTAAGCGTAGGAGACTCTCCAGTAGTCCCACAAACAGCAACACCAGAAATTCCTTCTTTAATTTGCCAATTTAATAGTTTGGCAAAACTATCAAAGTCTACCTCCCCTTTATTAAAAGGAGTAATAATGGCTGGTATGGATCCTTTAAGCATAGTTATTTATATTATTATAATTTTCATATTTTTAATATGGCGGAGAGAGAGGGATTCGAACCCTCGGTACAACTTGCGTCGTACGGCGGTTTAGCAAACCGCTGGTTTCAGCCACTCACCCACCTCTCCTTAAGTTAATTCTAAGCTGAATGTGCTGAAGCGCAATATAGCCAAATAAAATTAATTGTCATTTATTTTATTATTTTATCACAATTATCAAAAAATTAGACTGTTGGAGTGGCTTATTTTTTTAATTTTTCTAATAAAATTTTATTAATTAGTTTTGGATTGCCTTTACCCTTTGTTGATTTTAGGCATTTTCCAACAAAATATCCTAAAACTCGATCTGAACCACCTTGAAATTTTGCGATATTTTCTTCCTCGCCCATTAAAGCATCGTCAATAATTTTTTCTAATTCATCAGTATTTGAGACTTGCTCTAATCCCATCTTTTTTACAAGTTCATTTGGTTTTCCTTTTCCTTCTAAAACCTGAGGTAAAATTTCTTTGCCAACTTTGTTGGAGATTACATCATCTGAAATTAATTTTAATAAATCAGTAATATCTTTTGTGTACTCTAATAAATTTAATACATCTAAATTTTTCTCTTTAACAAAAGCAAAAATATCTCCTACTAGCCAACTTGCAATATTTTTAGGATTAACATCTGACTCATTGACCATTTTCTCAAAAAGAATAGTATTCTCTTTTTCTGCAATAATAATTTTAGAAATATCTTTATCAATTTTATAATCACTGACGTATCTAGCTATTTTTTGATGCGGTAGTTCTTCCATGCTTGGTTTAATTTGATTAATTTGCTCATCAGTTAAATTGACTGGTAATAAATCTGGATCTGGAAAATATCTATAGTCATGTGAAAATTCTTTACTACGCATAGGTCGTGTTTCACCCGTGCTAGTGTCAAACAACATGGTGTTTTGCTCAACCGAACCTCCGGACTCTATAACTTCAATCTGCCTTTGAAATTCAAACTCAATTGCCTGTCTAATAAACTTAAAGGAATTTAAATTTTTAATTTCACAGCGAGTTCCAAGTTCACCGCCGGGTTTTCTTATTGACAAGTTAACATCAGCCCTCAGAGAGCCTTCTTGCATATTTCCATCACAAACATCTATGTACATTAGGGTCTGTCTTAAAGAAGACATATAATTAACAACATCCTCTGCGGAAGATAAATCTGGGTATGAAACGATTTCTAGTAAAGGGGTACCTACTCTATTTAAATCAATAAAACTAAATTTAGGATCTATATCATGGATGCTTTTGCCAGCATCTTGTTCAAGGTGCGCCCTTTCTATTCGAATTTTTTTTGTATTTCCATCTGGCTGATCTATTTCTAAATACCCCTCACTTAATATAGGAAATTCAAATTGACTAATCTGATATCCTTGTGGCAGGTCAGGATAAAAATAGTTTTTTCTCTCAAAAACAGAATGTTTATTAATAGTAAAATTTAAAGCAAAACCTGTCTTAATAGCTTTCTCGATGCAAGCCCAGTTTAAGACAGGAAGCATTCCTGGCATACCTGCATCAATAAAATTAACATTTTCATTTGGCTCCGAGCCAAATAAATTTGGAGATGAAGAAAATAATTTAGAAGATGTTTTTAATTGGGCATGAACCTCTAATCCAATTACCATCTCCCAATTGTTACTCATTAAAACTCAACTCCTTCTCGATAAGATGTGATAATTGAAGTAGTTTTTTTTCTTGGAAATAATTACCAATCAACTGAACACCCAAAGGTAAGCCATTAGCACTTAATCCCGAGGGTAGAGAAATTCCCGGAAGACCAGCCAAGCTTGTTGGAACGGTAAAAACATCATTCATATACATGGCTATCGGATCTAGCTTTTCACCAATTTTAAAAGCTTCATTAGGTGTTGTAGGCGTTAAAATAAAATCTACTTCTTGAAAAACTCTTTGGAAATCATCTTTGATTAATCTTCTTACTTTTTGGGCCTGTCTATAGTATGCATCGTAATAACCAGCTGATAATACATAAGTGCCAATTAAAATTCTTCGGGTTACTTCGTCTCCAAAACCAGAGGTGCGAGAATTAAGATAGATATCATCTAAGTTACCCCCCTCTTCTCTTACGCCATATCTTATGCCGTCATATCTAGCAAGATTAGATGAAGCCTCTGCGGGGGCAATAATATAATAAGTAGACAATGCATAATCAGTAGTCTCAAAGGCAACATCTACAAACTCTATATCGTATCCAGCTAAAGATTTTTTTGTATTTTCAATCTGAGCAATTATTTCTGGGGTTACATTTTTGAGATAATCGCTAGGTATACCAATCTTAATTTTATGATCTAATTTTTTGTCAATTTCTTTTAAGTAGTCATCTCTTGGATGGTTCGAAGATGTTGAGTCATTGAAATCATGTTTACTAATTGAATTGAGAATATAAGCAGCATCCTCAACGCTATTTGTAATGGGACCTGCTTGATCAAGACTTGAGGCAAAAGCTACAATCCCCCATCGTGAACAAGATCCAAATGTAGGCTTCAATCCAACCAAACCACATAAACTTGCTGGCTGCCTAATTGAGCCCCCCGTATCTGTGCCCATAGAAGCTACGCAAGAACCTTCAGCAACAGCAGCTGCCGATCCACCAGAAGAGCCCCCAGGAACTAATTTTTCAGTTGGACTATTTTTATTCTTCCAGGGATTAACCACAGGGCCAAAATGACTAGTTTCATTTGAAGACCCCATTGCAAACTCATCACAATTATTTTTACCAATAAAAATAGCACCATCATTCAGCAATTGTTGTGTAACAAAAGACTCATATTGAGGAATGAAATTACTTAAAATTTTTGAGGAAGCTGTTGTTGTGATGCCCTTGGTGCAAAATAAATCTTTTATACCTAAAGGAATACCATCTAAAGGTAAGTTTTTTCCATTAGAGTATCGTTCTTGAGATATCTCAAGATTAGATTTTTGATAATCTGGATCTAAAACTAAATTATAACTATTATTTGCATTTTCTTTAGCAACTTTATGAAATTGATCAAATAATTCATGAACACTAATCTTTTTTTCTTTTAGAGAATTTACTAAACTGGAAATTGACTGTTTTTTTGGCATTACTCAACAACTTTAGGTACTTTAAAAAAATTCTGTGCTCGTTCAGGGGCATTATTTAAAACATCTTCAGTCGAATTATTTTTTTCAATATCATCGTTTCTAATGGAGACCGTTGCTTCTGTCACATTATGAAGAGGTTTTACATTGGAGGTATCAATTTTTTTTAAGTTATCCACCCACTGAATAATATCTACTAATGACTGAGAATAAAATTCCTCTTTTTCACTTGGTAATTTTAGCTTTGCTAAATATGAAATTCTTTTAATATCAATCTCACTCATAATGGTGGTCGATACTATATCAGATTTTTTAGTAAGCAATATTTATAGAAAAAAATTTCTAAGTATTGACTATGGCACAAAATATATTGGTACCGCTATAAGTGACCAAACTTATATTATCTCCATTCCATATAAAACACTTGATGAGAAGAGTTTAAAAGATGGAATAAATGAAATCATCGAAAAAGAAAATATTTATGGGATCATTATTGGAATGCCCTACCATCTAGACGGCTCAGAGTCTGAAATGAGCGATCAAGTAAGGAAATTTTCATTGGCATTATCTAAAATTATTAAAAATCCAATTTTATTATTGGATGAAAGACTGTCAAGTAAGGGCCATAAATCTAAAAAAAAAGACTACTCAACATCTGTGCATGAAAAAAGTGCCTGTTTAATACTTGATGATTTCTTGAGTTTGTATAAAAACTCCCTTAGTGGTATCTAGAAAAATTACTTCTGTAGATGACCTGTCCTTGAAGGAAATTTCCTCTATTGTTAACAAAGCTCTTCAATATCAAAAATCCGTAATCCAAAAAAAAACTAGCAAACCAAAAAATATTTTTAATTTATTTTTAGAAGCATCCACAAGAACAACAATAAGCTTTGAGTTAGCCGCCAAAAAATTAGGACACAATATAATAAATGTAAATTTTGAAAAAAGCTCTCTTTCAAAAGGAGAAACTTTTAACGACACTATGGATACTCTTATTAGCATGAAACCAGATGCTTTAATTATAAGAGACAAAAATAACTTTTCCCCTCACGAGATTTATCAAAAACATGATATTCCCATACTGAATGCTGGGGATGGAACAAATGAACATCCAACTCAGGCATTGTTAGACTTATGTGTTATTAAATCAATTTTTAACGATAAAAAAATTAGAATTGGAATTTGCGGAGATATCAAACATAGCAGAGTTGCTCATTCCAATATCAAGTTACTTACAAAATTGGATCATGAAATACATATTATCGCTCCAAACTATTTTTTAGATAAAGCTGAACTTACAAAGATCAATAAGAAATTAGTATTTCACAAAAGCCTTTCAAAACTGCCCAAATTAGATGTTATCATGATGCTTAGGGTGCAGAAAGAGAGAATTAATAGAAATGCTAAAATTTATATAAATTCTTTTAAAAAAGATTTTTGCCTAAATTCAAACCATCTTAAAAATCAGCCTTTTTTAATGCATCCAGGACCAGTCAATCGAAATATAGAAATCGAAAGCAAAGTTCTTGACGAATACTCAAAATCTTTAATTTTGAGACAAGTAGAGATGGGCGTCCACTTAAGGATGGCCTGCCTTGATTTTATATTAAAATGATCATCTCAATTTTAATTGCTTATATGTTGGGTTCAATCCCCTTTGGAAAAATTATTACTAAACTTCTTACCGGCGAAGACATTACCAAAACAGGTTCCAAGAATATAGGGGCAACCAACGTATACAGAACTGTATCAAAAAAGGCTGGCTTATTGGTATTATTATTAGACGGCATCAAACCAATAATAGCCCAAGTTATAATCTATTATTTCTTTACTCAATTTTATCAAAATTATAAATTTCTATATTTTTTGGTATCAATCATTGGTCATATTTTTCCAATATGGTTAATGTTCAAGGGTGGCAAAGGAGTTGCATGTTTTTTTGGGGGATACCTTATAATAACTCCAATTCCTACATTAATTGCAATGGCAGTTTGGTTATTAACTGTAAAAACAACTAAGACTTCTTCTCTGGGGGCATTGATTTCAATATTTCTTTTGACAATTTATCAAATAGTTTCTAATTATGGCTCTTTAAACAAAATAACAATATTTACAATCATGCTTTTGATATTTTGGAAGCACACTGAAAATATCAAAAGACTTATACAAGGCAAAGAAAATAAAATTAATTTATAAATGAATCTTCTCGTTGTTGAATCGCCCGCAAAAGCAAAAACTATAAATAAATACCTTGGAAATGACTTTGAGGTAATTGCAACAGTTGGACATTTTAGAGACTTGGCAAAAAAAGATGGTGTTCAAGTTAGCGAAGACCAAAATGACCTAACCCTTAATTGGGAAACAACTTCTGCAGGTCTTAAAATGATTGATGCAATTGAAAAAAAAGCTTCAGGCTATGATCAAATTTATTTAGCGACAGATCCAGATCGAGAGGGAGAGGCCATTACATGGCATCTCATCAAATCTTTAGAAAAAAAAATAGATAATAAAAAATTTAAAAGAATTACTTTTAATGAAATTACTAAAAATGCAGTATTGAGTAGTTTTAAAGATGCGAGAAATGTTGATGAACACTTGGTATCTGCTTATTTGGCACGAAGATCATTGGACTATCTTGCTGGATATAATTTATCACCCGTTTTATGGAGAAAAATGCCAGGAAGTCGTTCTGCAGGAAGAGTCCAATCTGTTGCTGTAAGATTAATTTATGAGCGAGAAATTGAAATTGAACAGTTTGATCCAGAAAAATTTTATAAAATTGGTATTAACGGCCAAGTTAAATTAGCCGATCTTGAAACGGTAATTTCATCCTTTGAAGGAAAAAAAGTAGATAAGCTATTCTTTAAAGATGAAAATCTTGCCAAAAAAGCTGAGCAAATTGTTTTATCCAGTAAATTCAATATTTCTAAAATTGAAGAGAAGAATGTATCCAGAAAACCTAAAGCGCCGTTTAATACTTCAACTCTCCAGCAGACCGCTAATAGCCAACTAAATTTTAGCGCTAGTCAAACTATGACAGTTGCTCAGGGATTATATATGGGGGTTGATATTCAAAAAGAAACCGTAGCATTAATAACTTATATGAGAACTGATAGTATTTCTCTATCTAAAGATTCTATCGAATTAATTAGAGCTAAAATTGAAAAAGATTTTGGTACAAAATATCTACCCAAAGAACCTATTGAATACAAAACTAAAAAGAAAAATGCTCAAGAAGCCCATGAAGCAATTAGGCCAACTGATGTCAATATTCATCCCGAGTCTATAAAAGATCATGTAAGTGAAGACCAATTTAAATTATATGACCTAATTTGGAGAAGAACTATTTCCTCTCAAATGGCAAATGCTGAAACCAATCTCAACACTTTAACAATCACCAATCCGGAAGAAAATATTCAACTAAAAGCAACCTTAGGCAAGCTAGTATTTGATGGATTTAAAAAACTATATAATCTTCAAGAAGAAGGTGAAGAACAATCTTTTTTTGTTTTAGACAACCTTAATGTTGGAGATGAATATTTACCAACTAAAGTAACAATTGATGAATCATTTACGTCTCCCCCCTCGAGGTATACTGATGCTAGTTTAGTAAAAAAATTAGAAGAACTGGATATAGGAAGGCCATCAACTTACGCATCTATTATTCAGGTTATTCAATCTCGTGGATATGTAATAAAAAATGGTAAATCATTTTTTTTAAATGACAGAGGGAGAGTTGTGAATGTTTTTCTCGTAAACTATTTTAAAAAGTTTTTAGAATATAAATTTACTGCTGACATGGAGCAACAGCTAGATGATGTTGCGGCCAATAAAGCAGAATGGAAAGAAATAGTGCTAAATTTTTGGAGAGACTTTCAAAAATTTATCGATGTAGTGATGAGCAAACCCAATAGAGAAGTCATTGATGTTATCAATGATGAACTCTCTCCGGTTATATTTAACAAAAAAGATGAAGGCATGAATACAAAATGTACTTCATGGACTAATTGTACACATGATGGTACTGGTGACTTAGGTATTAAAGTAGGAAAAATTGGTGGATTTATTGGTTGCTCTAAATACCCAGATTGCAAATACACTATTTCTATTGGTAATTTCATCAAAGAAGTAAATCCTAATAATAATGATGATGATATTATTACTTTTCCTAGAATTCTTGGTATTGACGCTGATACGAATAAAGAAATCTCAATTCAATTAGGTCCCTACGGCTACTACCTCCAGCTTGGCAAAGAAACTGATGATGAGAAGCCAAAGAGAGTTACTTTACCAAAAAACTATGATCCGATGAATTTAGGAATGAACATTGCTAGTCAGCTTATAAAATTACCAATCACCCTAGGTAATTATCCCGAAACAGAAGAACCAATTATTGCTAATATTGGAGCCTATGGACCCTATGTAAAATACCAAGATATTTTTGCCTCGCTTGGAAGAAAATTTGATGTATTAGAAATTGGTTTAGAGCAGGCTATTGAGCTGATTAATATAAAGAAAAATAAACCGACTAATAAAGTTAGAGAGATTGGTGTATTAAAAAGAAGACGTCAAAAGGCAAATCTATACAAAGGAAAATCTGGAAAATTTTATTTTAAGATAGGTATAATGAATTATAAAATTCCAACTGAATATGATGGTGAAAATCTTACAATAGAAGACGTCGAGAAAATTCTAAAAGCTAATCGTTAAATTTTTTTTATATTTAATTCTTTTAACTGCTTATCATCAATTTCTACAGGAGCTTTCATCATTAAATCTTGCGCTCTTTGATTAAAAGGGAAAGCAATCACTTCTCTTATATTTTCATTATTACTGAGAAGCATGATGATTCGATCAAGGCCAGGTGCACACCCTCCATGCGGCGGAACTCCGTAATGGAAAGCTTCAAACAAGGCGCTAAATTTAGATTTTATAGTTTCCTCATTGTATCCTGCAATTTCAAATGCTTTTTTCATAATATCCGGTCGATGATTTCGAATGGCACCAGAGGATAATTCTATGCCATTGCAAACAATATCATATTGATAAGCTAAAACATTCAAAGGATCAGAGCTGCTCAGCGTTTCCATTCCTCCTTGAGGCATAGAAAAGGGATTATGGCTAAAATCAATTTTTCCTGTAATTGGATCTTTTTCATACATTGGATAATCTACAATCCAGCAAAATTCATATTTATTTTCATCAATAAGTCCTAATTCTTTGCCAGCTTTTGCAATTACTTTTGAGCCAAAATCATATGATTCATGAGGCATATCACAGATAAATAACAAACCATCAGTTTTACTAAAATTATTTTTTTCAATCATATCCTGAAGTTTTTCAGCGTTGAAATTTTTAGCCAAGGGGCCCTTAGCCTCATTGTTTTCAAAATTGATATATCCTAGACCCTTTTTACCTTGATCGATAGCCCACTTATTCAAGTTATCATAAAAACTTCTTGGTTTGCCTTGTGATTGTGAAGCTTCAATGCAATTAACAATTGCCCCTCTTTCAATTAATTTTTCAAAAATTTGAAGGCCTGAATCTTTAAAAAACTCTGTTACATTTTTTAATCTAAGAGGATTTCTTAAATCCGGTTTATCACACCCGAACTGTTCCATACTTTCTTTAAAAGTAAAAGTTGGGAATGGAAGATTATTTACTGTTTTTTGATCTTTTTTAAATTTATCAAATACATTAAATAACAATCTACTAATGATATCTAAAACGTCCTCTTGTGTTGCAAAACTCATCTCCATATCTATTTGATAGAATTCACCAGGAGATCGGTCAGCCCTACTATCTTCATCTCTAAAACAAGGAGCTATTTGAAAATATTTATCAATACCCGACGCTATATATAATTGCTTGAACTGTTGGGGGGCTTGAGGTAAAGCATAAAAAGAACCTTTGTGTATTCGTGAAGGAACTAAGTAATCCCTTGCACCCTCAGGAGATGGCGCTGTTAAAATAGGAGTTGCTAATTCCATAAAACCTTCATTATTCATAAATTCTCTAACATAATTGATCACACCATGTCTAAGTTTTAAATTTCTTTGCATTTTTTCACGACGGAGATCAAGATAACGATACTTTAATCTGACTTCTTCTCCGTAATCATTTTCAGAATTAACTTCAAGAGGTAAAGTATTTACACAATGGCTAAGATGTTCAAAAGAATTAATCTGAAGTTCAACTTCTCCGGACTCTAAATTTAGATTAATAGTTTCAGGTGTTCTTTCTGTAATTTCCCCAGTAATTCGGATTACATCTTCGTTTTTTATTTTAGATAAATTTTCAAAAATAGCAGAAGAATTATCAACAACACATTGAAGTAAAGAGGTAGAATCTCTTAGATCAATAAATAATAGATTTCCATGATCTCTGGATCTATTTACCCATCCAGATACTGTAATAGTCCTCCCAACCAAATTTTTATTAATATCTTTTAAATAAAGGTCTCTATATTTGTTCATAATATTCACTAATTAGAGACAAATTAATATTATGGTTATTCTCATAAAGCAAATGGTTAATTACTTCTGCTGCTCGTAAAGCATCTTCATAAGTCCTTTCAATAAATTTTATAATATGGAAAATGATTTTGGGTTGAACCGAGATAGATTTTTTTTTTAAAAATTTTTCAACTAATAAAAATAATAATTCATCCTGCGGGGGATCTATTGAGACAGATGTAAAGGATTTAAGTCGAGATAAAGTATCAGGTATAATTTCTGAATTTGAAGATTTAATATCTAAACTATGATTAGTAAAGATAGTTAAATTTAAATTATTTGAAATAAAATATTGCAAAAAATGAAAAAAATTTTCTGATTTTAAAGGAAGTTGATTAAGATCTAAATATACATCTGTTTCAAATTCCAACTGATCAGGGATATCGTGTATTAATTTTTTATTATTAATTATTGAGAATTTTTTGGCCAAAGAGGACTTCCCTGATTTGTTGGGTCCATATAAATAAACATATTTTTTATTCTCTTGAAGAGCATTTATAGCTAATTCATTTTCCTTGGATGCTATGATCTGATCATCAACTGAGCTTTCAAAAGATAAAAAAGTTTGCACTAGAAAAAATTAATTAAAAAATGAAATTGCTTTTCATTATACAAACTCTCAATTTCAATTTCTAAATTCCTATTATTATATGAATTAATTTTAGGCGAATAGCCTAAATAATTTTTAGTTTTTAAATATTTATCAGGAGTTATATTAGTTTTATAGTTATCATTATTAAGTGACAAAAAATTATACCAAACTTCTCTTAAATCCTTTTGTGTATTATCTTCGCCTATTCTAAAAGATAAATTTTTATATGTTAAATAAAGATATTTTTTTTTATTAAAAATCTTTTGATTGAATTGTGGACAATCAGAAATGTTGCTATTTAGAGAAAAGAAATTTTTTCTAAGAGAACATTCTAATAAAATTAAATTAAACTTAATATTTTGGGCAAATAAGTCTTTAGATAAACTCTCAAGATCAATTTCAAAAGAGACCTTATCGGAGCTAAAATTAATATTATAAATATTTTGATTTATATATTCTTGGATATCCTCTTGAGCAACAGAAGAACTTATAGAATCTAATATATCCTCATAATTCATAATAGAAATATCTTTTTGAATAGAAATTTCTTGGTAAGCTGATAAATTCCTAGACATTAAGCTAAAAAAAATTAATAAAATTATTATTCTCATTGAGCAAACTATACAAAAATTCTGGAGTTGATGTAGTAAAAACTGATCAGCTAATTGTTCAAGCGCTAAAATTTATAAAATCTTCCCATAACAAAAAAGTATTAGGGAATAAACTCGGATTTAGTGCAGAATATAAAATCAATAAGGATATTACATTGTGCTCAGCAACTGATGGCGTAGGGACAAAAGCCATTTTAGCTGCAGAACTAGGGATGTATAAAGGAATTGGCCAAGATTTAGTTGGTATGTGTTCCAATGACTTGCTATGCAACAAGGCAAAACCCTTATTTTTTTTAGATTATTTTGCTTGTAGCTCAGTTATCCCAAAACAATATACAGAAATACTTAAAAGTATAACTAATGCTTGTAAAAAAATTCAATGTGCACTGATTGGTGGAGAGACAGCAGAAATGCCATCTTTGTATCAAAAAAATCATTTTGATATGGCGGGTTTTCTTGTTGGATTAAAACTTCAACAAAAAAAATTCAATGTAAAAAAAAGTGATCTTATTATTGGAGTCAAATCAAATGGCTTTCACTCTAACGGCTACTCTTTGATTAGAAAAATAATTAAAGATAATAAAATTAACTTAAAAAAATCAACGCTTGGTAAAAAGAAATTAGCCGATATTTTAATGCAACCGACAAGACTTTATCATGAGTTTATTAATGAAAATGATCTTAAAAAAATTAAAGCATTATCTCATATTACTGGAGGTGGGTTAATTTCAAATTTTAAAAGAAGTCTTCCAAAAAATACTAAGTTTGAAATTAATTTACCACGTCTTCCAGAAGAATATAAATTTATAAATGATAATATAAACAGTACTGAAAAAGAACTTATGGAAGTTTTTAACTGTGGAATAGGTCTAACATTAGTAATTGACAAAATACATTATAAACACTTTATAGATAAAAAGTTTTTTAATTTGATAGGTGAAATTAATTAATAAAAAAAAAGTTATATTTCTTCTTTCGGGTAATGGGAGTAATCTACTTACAATCTTAAAGAAAAACCTTATATCTACAAAATTTTCTCCAGTTGCCATCATAAGCAATAATTACATATCAAAAAAAATTAAAGAATTAATAGTTTCAAATAAATTAGAAACAAAAATTTATGAAAGAATATTAAAATTAACTCCTAAATTTATTGGTGAATGCGATGTTATTTTTTCTGTTGGATATTTAAAAAAAATTGACCCTCAAATTATTGATAATTATGAAATTATTAACCTGCATCCTTCTTTACTTCCCAAATATAAAGGGCTAATGACACATAAAAGGATGCTCATCAACAATGAGGCTAGTTATGGATATTCAATTCACAGGGTAACTAAATATTTAGATGATGGTGAAATTTTAAGTCAAAAAAAGGGAAAAATAAACTCCTCCGATGAGTTTGAATTAAGTTCTAATCACAAACGATTGGAACACCAAAATGTTTATAAAGATTTGATTAAATTTTTAAACTAACTCTGAACCCGCAAAAAAGAATTCAATTTCTATTTTAGCATTTTCATCAGAATCACTACCATGAACTGAATTAGCCTCAATAGACTCTGCATATAGCTTTCGAATAGTTCCTTCATCAGCTTCTGCTGGGTTAGTCGCACCCATAATTTTACGATAAGTAGATACAGCATCGTTGCCCTCTAATACTTGGACTTGAACAGGGCCTGATGTCATGAAATCAACAAGGCTATTAAAAAAAGGCCTTTCTTTATGAATAGAATAAAAGATTTCTGCCTGATGCTTAGTTAAATACATTTTTTTTGAGGAAATTATTTTTAATCCAGCGCTTTCAATAATTTGATTAATATGCCCTATCAGATTTCTTTTAACCGCATCCGGTTTAATAATGGAAAAAGTTCTATTCATTTTTAAATAAGCTCCTAATTTTTGAAATATCTATCTATAAAATCTGCGATCAAAGTCAACCCAAATCCTGTTGCCCCCTTACTATTGAGAATATCACCGCTATTTTTCCATGTAGTACCTGCAATATCTAAATGAGCCCATTTAGTTTTGGGCGGAACAAATCTTTGAAGAAATTGAGCTGCAGTCACCGATCCACCATATCGACCTGCACCTATATTTTTTAAATCTACAAAAGGAGAATTTAATTCTTTATCAAAATCATCATGTAAAGGCATTCTCCAAACTTTTTCATTAGTCTCAATGCCAGATTGATAAAGGGCATCGGATAAACCATCATCATTGCTGAACATGCCCGCATAATGCTGTCCAAGTGCTACCATTATTGCCCCTGTTAATGTTGCAAAGTCAATTACAACTTTAGGTTTATATATTTCACAACCATAAGTAATAATATCAGCCAAAACTAGCCTACCCTCAGCATCTGTGTTTAATACTTCGACATTGATCCCTTTATACGATTTTATTATATCTCCGGGTTTATAAGCGGTTCCGCTTGGCATATTTTCAACTAATCCCACAATGCCCGCATAGGAAAAATGAGTATTAATTTCACTTAAATATTTGATGATAGCAGCCGTAACAGCCGCGCCACCCATATCCCACTTCATTTCTTCCATTCCAGCACTTGGTTTAATTGATATTCCCCCACTATCAAAACAAACACCTTTACCCACAAATAAAATATCAACATTTTTTGAGTGATTTTTTTTAGAAAATTCCATTACCCTAGGTTGTCTAGCACTACCCTGACTAACTGCGAGTAAGCAATTTAAACCAATTTGTTTAATTTTTTTTTGATCTAAAATTTTAATATTTACTTTAGATTTATTAATTTGCTTTTCAGTTCTTTTAACAAAAGACTCGGGATAAATAATATTACTAGGTTCTGAAACTAACTCTTTAAGGAAATTTATAGATTTTAATTTTTGATTATTATTTTTCTTCAATTTATACGAGGTTTTAAATCTCTCTTTCAAAGAATCTTTTTTATAGATTGAGTAAATAAAGTCTTTCTGAAGAAATCCAGTAATAACATTATCAAGGAGACTTTGATCTTCACAAAAAACATCTACTTGAGATACTTCAAACTTTACAGAGCAATCATAAATAAATGAGCCCATGACATTTTTATGAAATAAACTAAGCAATTCAATAGATGGACATATAACTACATCAAGTTGAGAATTATTTATCGAAATCGAATAGTCAAAAATTGAAATTTTATTATAAGAAAAAGATTTAAAATTCCTCTTATTTGGAGTTGATCTTAATATTTTAAAACTAATTTTAATACTTTGATTAGCTGATTTTATTAAGTTAAATTGAGCTTTCATGGTTGGAATTGCAAGATCTTACATAATTTATAATTATTTTAAATATATTTTAATTATTTTACTCGTATTTGTGGGTTTAATTTGGCTCTCTCAAATCATAAGAATAATTGAATTCCAATATTCTATTTCAAATCAAATTTTAGAAATAGCAGGCACTACATTATTAGCATTACCTAGTTTTATTAATCCCTTGGTGCCCTTTTTGATTTTAATAGGTAGCTTTATGCTAAATTCTAAAATAAAGAATAGCAGCGAAATTATTATTTTAAAACAATACTTATCCTATGATAAATTAAAGATATTATTTCAATTATTAATATTATTAATATTTTTAATATTTACATTAAATAACGAAATTATTTCCAAAAATTTTTATGAAAAATATAAAATTAAAGAATTAGAAATCAGAAATAATTTAAAACTGGGCACGCCAGCTCAAAAAGAATTTCATATTGACGACATTGTCAGTATTTTTTTCGAAAAAAAAATTGATAACACCTTCTATGATATTGAAGCAATAATTTATGGTCAAAATCAATTCATAGTATCCAATTCAGTTGAAATAGAATTATCAAAATCAAATTTTAATTTAGTTTTTTTAGATGGGGAAAGGCTAACTTTGAATGATAATCAAAAGAGCAAAACTATATTTGATAAATTCACATATGTTCTCGAAAGTAAAAATTATGAAGAGCTTTTAATGGATAAAGATCATTATAATACTTTTGAATTAATATCACATCCAGAAAAAGAATTCAGGAATCATGGGCATAATAAAATATTCCAATACTTTTTTTTGATAGTAGTAGGATTAATTTCATTAAAAATAATTTTCTTTTACGTAAATAAAATGAATAACTTGTCTCGTTTTGGTTTCATATTTTTTGTAATACTTTTAGCACAAATATTAAACTCATATTTAATTTATCTTTTAGATAATGCGCACATATTTAGCATAGTATATTACTATATCTTTAATTTTACTTTATTATTTGCAATCTATTTCTTGGCTAGAAAAATCTTAAAATGATTTTATCATTATATTTAATTAAAAAGTTTTTTAATGCATTGCTCGTTTGCGGTGGAATAAGTTATGCAATTTTTTTCATATTCTCTTTAATTGGAAACTTAGGTGAAAAATTCTCATTTAATTCAATCTTATATCTAAGTGCACTAAATTCTTTTCAAATATTTACTTTCATTCCAAGCCACTTATATATCTTGTCTTTTTGTTTAATCATCATGCATCTAAAATCGAAAAATGAATTGATAATTATCAAAGAATATATTGAGTTAAAGAAATTATTATTAATAATTTTTCCAATTTTAATTTTATTCGCTTTTGTTGAAATAAAAAAAGACTCGTTTTCAGCACATATTGAAAAAATGAAAACGAACTTTTCAAATTCTAAAAATTTTGAAAATAGAAAGATTTTTATCTCAACTGATGGTAACAAAAGCAAATATTCTATTTTCTCTGAAGTTGATTCTAAAAATGAAACGATAAATCAATATCTTGAATTTGATGTTGAAAATCAAAAGATTAAAAGGGGCGTAGTAAGCAATAGTTTAAAAATACAAAATAATAATCTTTTTAGTAACGAGTCCATTATTTATGAAAATAACGATTTTCGATATGAATTCTTAAATAAAAAATTATTTGATGACTTTACAAGTATTTGGAGTACGAACGCTGAAAAAATTATTAAAAATAATGAAAATAACAAAAATTCAAATTATAAAATTTTTCAATCTATTCTCTTTCATTCTTTTTTTTATTTGTGTGTATCAATGATTTTTTTAAGTAAAAAATTAGTTAAACGAAATATAAATATAATAAAAATCTTTTCATTAATACTGCTAATATTTTTATATCATCTGTTGATTCCTAAAATTATGGTTAATAATTTCCATTTCTTTTTTCAATCTTTGTCATTAATCGTTTTTATTTTAATTTTTTTCAAAAATAAAAAGTATGAATAAAATTTTTATTTCAGTATTTATATTTATTATTGTTTTATTTAGTCAAATAATAAAATTACTTGCAAATGATGATACTTACATCAATTCAAGTAATATTACTTATAATGAAAAAGAAAATATTGTTGAATTAGCCGAAAATTCAAAAATAAACTTTAAAAATACAAATATTTTAATTGATAGAGGAATTATTGATTATGACAAAAATGAATTTGAAGTATTTGGAAATTTTTACTTATATGAGGAATTAACAATTTTAAGCGGACAAGATCTAAAAGGAAATACTAGTTTAGATATATTCTCAGCCAATAATGTTAATTATATTTACAATGATGATTTAAAAATTGACTCAGATAATTTAAATAGAGAAAACAATTTACTCTACTTTTATAATAATTTTCTTACACCCTGTGAACTAGAGGGTTATTTTAACTGCCCAACATGGTCTCTTCGTATTGATAAAACTAAGTATAATATTGAAGAAGATAAGTTCACACACTTTGATACATTTTTGCAAATAGCTGATTATAAGGTTTTTTACTTACCTTACTTTTCCCACTATGGGGCCAGGGCGCCCAGAAAAAAAGGATTTCTTACACCAACTATTGAATTTACAGTTGGAGGCAAACAGGGAATTGTTACGCCTTATTATTTACCTATAAGTCAAAATACTGATATTTTGTTTAGGCCAACAATATCATTTGATCAAAATTTTGAATTTTCAAAAAATTTTGAATTAAACACTATTATTGAAAATAAGGGTTCAGGTGGAAATACTACAATTTCAATAGATACTATTAAAAATGAAAATAGTGATGACAGCAATACATCTTTAAAAATTAATACGAAACAAGTTGTAAATAGAAATATGATA